>NZ_RAWK01000135.1 GCF_003612165.1 Corallococcus aberystwythensis
GCAGCGTAAGTTGTGTATAAGAGACAGGTTGTCCATCGTGCGGCACATCGTGGAGATGCACGGCGGCACCGTCTCCGCCGCCAGCGACGGCGAGGGCCGGGGCGCGACCTTCACCGTGCGGCTGCCCCTGTCCGTCACGCAGCGGCGCGACCCCGCCATGCCGCCGTCGCCACGGCCTCCCGCTCCAGGCCCGGTGCCCACGCCCCCGCCGGAGCTGGGCGGCGTGCGGGTGCTCGTGGTGGATGACGAGGAGGATGCGAGGGAGTTGCTGCGCACGCTCCTGGAGGACAGCGGCGCCCAGGTGGTGACCGCGGGCTCCGCGATGGAGGGGCTCCAGGCCATCCAGGCGGATCATCCGGACGTGCTCGTCTCCGACATCGGCATGCCGGGCACGGACGGCTACGGCTTCATCGAGCGCGTGCGAGCCCTGCCGGATGACAAGGGAGGCCGCACCCCGGCGGTAGCCATCACCGCCTACGCCCGTTCCGAGGACCGCACCCGCGTGCTGCGGGCCGGCTTCCAGAGCCACGTACCCAAGCCCGTGGAGCCCGGGGAATTGCTGGCCGTGCTCGCATCGCTCGCGGGCCGGTACCAGACGCTCCCGCAGGCATGACAGCGGCTCAAGGCCCGCGCGAAACATCCGATGCCGGCGGACGCAGCCCAAGCCCCCGGACACCTCCTGCCCGCCATGGTTCCCCAACTGGTCCTACTGTCGGACCAGTTCATCCGGTCCGGTCCGCCAGGGGGGACCTCCCGCCACGGTTCCCCAACGGGTCCGACTGTCGGACCAGTTCATCCGGTCCGGTCAGCCCGGGGGGCCCCTCCCGCCGCGGTTCTCCAACTGGTCCGACTGTCGGACCAGTTCGCGCGGTGCGCCTCTGACAGGGAGCCCTCATGGGGTTCTCGCCTTCTCATCCATGAGGACAGACGTCGTGTCCGGAGGCCTTGCGGCCCCTGGCCGCGAACGAGGCTCGCGCCGATCAGCCGACGTCCTGCGTAGGACGCTGGACACGCCGGCCCGCATCCTCCTGGCCAGCGGGCGGGGGCAGGGCTTACCTTCCCCCCATGCGTCCGCCGCCCGGACAACTGGCGATGTTCGGCGCCCCGGCGCCCGGGCGTGACCCGGCACGCGCGCTGCCCTCCCGCGAGGACGCGCTGCCCCGGGCCGCGGACCTGGCCCGGCACATGTCCGCCCTCCTGGGCCTGCCCGTCCACCTGCGCCTCACCGACAACCGCGCCACCCTGGTCAGCTACCGCCGCCTCTCCGATGGCGTGCGCCTGCGCCTGCACCACCTCTTCCTGGACGCACCGGACTCCGTGGTGCGCGCCCTGGCCCTCTACGTGGCCGGCGACACCGCCGCCCGCGAGGTGCTGGAGTCCTTCAGCCACGCCCACCAGGGCCAGGTGCGCCGTGAACGCAGGCCCGGTGCGCCCCTGCGCACGCGCGGCCGCTGCTTCGACCTCAAGGCCGTCCACGCCCGGCTCGATGCGGCGTACTTCGACGGGCGCGTGCACGGCGTGGAGGTGGGCTGGGCCCGCCGCCCCGGCCGTCGCACCCGCCGCACCATCCACCTGGGCGGCTACGACGCGCGCCTGCGCGAGGTGCGCGTCCACCCCGCGCTGGACCGACCCACCGTCCCGGCCTTCGTCGTGGACTACCTCGTCTTCCACGCCCTGCTCCACGCGGACCTCGCCGCCACCGACGCCGGCCCCGACGCCCACGACGCCGCTGGCCGCTGCGCCGCGGAGCACCCCCCCGCCTTCCTCGCGCGCGAGGCCGCCTTCCCCCTGCGCGAGGCCGCCTGGCGCTGGCTCCTGGAAAACCTGTCATCCCTGCGACGTGGATGACCGCCCGTCCCGGCGGCTGACACGTTTCAGACATGTCGACAAGCCTGTGACACACCCTCCCCTCCCCACCGGGAAGGTGGTGGCCAGCGGGGGGCGCACACTGCATGCTGTCCCCTCGATGCGCTTTTTCAGCGTGGAAGAGGCCAGCCGGCTGGTGCCGTTGCTGACGAAGACCTTCGGGCGCGTGCGCCCCTGGGTGGAGCGCGTGCAGAAGCTGGCGGAGGTGCTGGACGCCCCGGAGGCCCCACCCGACACCCCCGAGGTGCGCACCTTCCGCGAGGAGCGCGAAGAACTGCTGGAGCGCATCCGCGGCGAGCTGGGCCCGCTCCAGGAGATGGGGCTGGAGATCAAGGGCGCGGACGGCCTGGTGGACTTCCACGCGCGGCGCGGCGAGGAGCCCGTCTACCTCTGCTGGCGCTACGGCGAGGACGCCGTGGCGCACTGGCATGACCTGAAGGCCGGCTTCTCCGGACGCCGCCCCATCGACAGCCCGGACGACTTCGAGCCCACCTACCTCAGCTGATCATCCCTGCTTGCCCAGGCTCTGGTGCAGCAGCCCCAGCTTGTTGCGCGCGGAGAGCAGTTGCTGGCGCAGCGACTCCGCCTGCCGGCCGATGTCGGAGAACTTCGCCTCCTCCGCCGCGCCGGACAGCGTGGCCGCCTCGTCCGCCACCTCCGCCATGCGCGCCTGGAGCGACGTGAAGACCTCCGTGAGCCGCGCGTCCTCCTCCTCCGTGCGCGTGGCCTGCTGGCGCAGCGCCGCGAACTCCTGCATGCGGCCGTTGAGGTCCGCCGCGCTCTGCCCCAGCGCGCCGTAGCGCGTGAGCAGGTCCTTGAACACCTCCGTGCGCTGCTGCAGCTCCTGCGCGCGCACGTTGACCGCGTCCGCCTGCGCCTGCTGCCGGTTGCGCACCCCGGTGATGGCCTGCACCAGCGCGCCCACGCGCAGGCGCAAGGCGTCATCCAGGTCCGCCAGGTCCTTGAGCGTCTTCGACGCGCGCTCCAGGTGCTTCTCCGACGTCAGGGGGGCTTCCTTCAGCTGCTCCGACAGCGCCTCGAAGCGCAGCAATTCGGAGTCGAGCGCCTGGGCGGCGGAGACCAGCTCGGAGGGCGGGGATGTGTCACGCTTGCTCATGGGGCCGGGAGGATGCCACGCGGCCCGCCCCTCCCTGACGGTCGCCTGCCTGCCTCGGGAGCCTGTGCTCGGGGGAGGACAGTGCGGCTTCCAGGCCTCGCCAACCGAAAGGGGCGTCGCCAGTTTTCCGTGACACGTCGCGTCCGGAGGTCTGAACCCATGCCCGTGGATTTCTCCATCACCGTGCTCGTCACTGGCGCCACCGGCCAGCAGGGCGGTGCCGTCCTGCGCAAGCTCGCCGACCGGGGCCACCACGTGGTCGCGCTGGTGCGGGACGCGGACGCTCCCGCGGCCCGCGCCCTGCGCCGGCCTGGCGTCACCCTGGCCCAGGGCGACTTCGACGACCCCGTCTCCCTGGAGAGCGCCATGCGCGGCGTGGACGCCGTCTACGCCATGGCCACGCCCTTTGGCGGCGGCGGCGTGGACGCGGAGGTCCAGCACGGCAAGAACCTGGCGGACGCGGCGAAGCGCGCCAACGTGCGGCACTTCGTCTACTCGTCCGTGGCGGGCGCGTCCGAGCTCACCGGCATCCCCCACTTCGACAGCAAGCACGCCGTGGAATTGTACCTGCGGCGGCGGGACATGCCCTTCACCATCCTGGCCCCCACCTTCTTCATGGAGAACCTCCTGCACCCGCCCACGCGCGACCTGCTGGCCGCGGGCAAGCTGTCGCTGGGGCTGCCCGCCACGCGCGGGCTCCAGATGGTGGCGGTGGAGGACCTGGCCGGCTTCGCGATGCACGTGCTGGGGGACCCGGAGCGGTTCATCGGTGAGCGCATCGAGGTGGCCTCCGACGAGGTGACGGGCCAGCAGGCCGCCGCGCTGCTCTCCATGGTGGGCGGGCACCGCATCAACTACGAACAGATTCCCCTGGATCAGCTCCAGCAGCAGAGCGAGGACCTGGCGGCCATGTTCGAGTGGCTCGACCGGGTGGGCTACCACGCGGACATCCTCACGCTGCGCAACAACTACCTGCGCGTGGGCTGGCAGACCTTCGAAACCTGGGCGCGCCACCAGGACTGGGACTTCGTCAAGGCGCCCTCCTGGCCCGCCACCGCCGCCGAACCGGTGACACCCCAGCCTTGAGCGCGTCCCCCGTCCGCCCGCCCACTCCCCGGGTGGGAGCACGGGGCATGTCCTCTCCTCAACGCCACGGGCGTTACGTTGAAGCGTGAGGAGGCATGCGATGCGTGGAGCACTGGGGCTGGGAGCCATGGGGTTGCTGCTGCTGGGGGGCTGCGCGGCGGAGACGAAGCTGCGGCCCACGCCGGAGGCGGGAATCCTCCAGGACGGCAAGAGCAGCGCCATCACGGAAAAGGAGGGCGTGCGGCTCACGGCGGACGGCTCAGCGTGGCGGGGCTCGCCGTCCAACCTGGAGAACCGCATCACGCCCGTCTACATCCGGCTGGAGAACCAGGGCTCGCGCCCGCTTCGGATCCGCTACCCGGACTTCGCGCTGGTGGGGCAGGAGTCTCGCTTCCGCTACAGCGCCCTGCCCCCGCTGTCGCTCCGGGGGACCGTGTCCTCCCGCGACCAGGAGGCGCCCGCGCGCTACAGCCCGGCGATGTCGTCCCGGGGCCGGTTGTGGGTGGGCGGAGGCTACGGCTACAGGCCGTGGGGCGGCTGGGGACCGGGGTGGTACGGCGGCCCCTGGGGCAGTCCCTTCTACTCCCCCTACTACTACTCCCCGCCGTACTACGAGCCGCAGCTGCCCACCGAGGACATGCTCAACAACGCGCTGCCGGAGGGCACGCTGGAGCCCGGCGGCACGCAGGAGGGCTTCCTCTACTTCCAGGGCGTGGCCCGCCGCGAGGACGCGGTGACGCTCCAGGTGAAGCTGGTGGATGCCCAGACGGGAGAGCCGTTCGGTGCGCTCGGCATCCCCTTCCAGGTGAGCACGAACTAGCTAGTGCAGCAGCGTGCTGGGCGGCGCGTAGGGGGAACGCCCGCCGTCGTGCGCCAGGTCGAGCAGCCGCGCGTCCTCCGGCTCGCCCAGCGCGCGCCGCAGGTCCGAGCCCCGCATGGGCAGGCCGAACAGCGGCCCCAGCAGGAACAGGTCCAACGCGCCGGACAACAGCGGCACCAGGCCCGTCAGCGCCACCATTGCGCCCCGGGGCGTGCCCGCGCCCAGTCCACCCAGGACCATGCCCGTGCCCGCCAGAATCCGAATCCACCGTCCGTTGCGCGACGCGATGAAGCCGACCATGAACACCTCCCCACGCCGAAGATGAACACGCGGCAGGGGGCGACCACGGCCGGTGTCCACCCGGCGACCTTCGCCGCCCGGGGCCCGTCCGCCCGCTCGCCACACGGGTGGCCAGCGGGGGGACGCCCGCGCGGGCATACTGCGGCGCCGTGAGCGAGACCGGAGTGAAGGCCCCAGCGGATTCCGACGGCCTGCCAGCGGCCCTGGCAGCATGGCGCGAGGCCTTGGGCGAGGCGTACGTCGTCGTGGACCCCGAAGCGCTGGAGGCCGCCGAGACGGCCACCTTCGCCACCACCCAGCGCATCCCCGCCATCGTGCGGCCCGCGGACACCGCGCAGGTGCAGACGTGCTTGCGCATCGCGAGCGCGCACCGCGTGCCGGTGTACCCGGTGAGCGCCGGCCGCAACTGGGGCTATGGCTCGCGCGTGCCCGCCGGTGACGGCAGCGTGCTGCTGGACCTGGGGCGCATGAACCGCATCCTCGCGCACGACGAACAGCTGGGGTACCTCACCGTGGAGCCCGGCGTGACGTTCCGCCAGGCCGCCGCGTACCTGCGCGAGCGGAAGTCCTCCACGTTCATCACCACCATCGGCGGCTCCCCGGACGCGAGCATGGTGGGCAACGCGCTGGAGCGCGGCGACGGGCGCGGCCCGCACGCGGACATCTTCCAGCACGTGTGCGCGCTGGAGGCCGTGCTGCCCACGGGCGAGCGCATCGAGACGGGCCATGCGAGATTCCCCGGCTCGCGCGCCGCCCCCGTCTTCCGCTGGGGCCTGGGCCCGGTGCTGGACGGCCTGTTCAGCCAGTCCTCGCTGGGCGTGGTGACGCGGATGACGTTCTGGCTGGCGCGCAGGCAGCCCTGGCTGCGCGAGTTCGTCTGCGCCGTGAACGACGACGCGCAGCTCTGGGACAAGGTGGACCGGCTCCAGGCGCTGGCCATGGACGGCACGCTCAAGGGCAGCTTCTTCTTCTGGAACGACATCAAGGCGTACAGCGTCACCCAGCAGTACCCCTACGCCGCCGTGGGCCGCACGCCCCTGCCGGACTGGGCCCGCGAGAAGTTCCGCGAGGGCTTTGGCCGCTGGGCCATCAGCGGCACCCTCACCGCGCCGGACGCGGAGATGGGCGCCCTCCTGGAGAAGCGGCTCGCGCGCGCCCTGGAGGGCACCTTCCGCCCGCTGTCCTTCGGTCCGGAGGTGCTGGACGGCGACGGCGGCTTCCAGGGCGTGCCGTCCGAAGCCAACCTGGCCATGACCTACTGGCGCAAGCGCACGCCCCAGCCGGAGGACCCGAACCCGGACCGCGACCGCTGCGGCTTCATCTGGTGCTGCGTCGCCGTCCCCTTCACCGGACCGGAGGCGAAGCGCGCCTCGGAAATCGCCGACCGCGTCCCCCGCCTCTTCGGCTTCGAGCCCAACCTGGCCCTCCTCGCGTTCTCCCCGCGCTGCCTCTACCTCATCACCGCGCTCGCCTATGACCGCGACGCGAAGGGCGAGGACGCCCGCGCCCAGGCCTGCTACCGCGCCCTCACCCGCGAGCTGGCGGACGCCGGGTACCACCTGACCCGAGCCGGACTCCAGGCACGGGAGGCCATACCGCCCGTGCGTGATGATTCAGCGGAGGTGCGCCGGCGGCTGAAGGCGGCGTTCGATCCCGAGGGAATCCTGGCTCCCGGGAGATCCGAGCCCTGAGGGCGCGGGTGGATCAGAAAAGAAAAAGAGGAGCGGAAACTTTCTCAGGGGCTGCGCCGATAAGTTCGCAAGTCACACGCTTCCCCACCGCGCCTCGCGCCCGCCGGAGCCCCCTTCCATGACCCTCGAGACCAACCGCTACCGCCCCGTGTTCCGGAACACCACGACGACGCCTCCGGCGAACGGGACGCAGGTGCGCCGCGAGGTCCAGGCCCACACGGAGAACCGGGCCCAGGGTGAGGCGACCATCAACCTGAACCGTGGCGCGCAGGGCAACCGCGTCACCACCAGCAACCAGGTCAACCCCAACACCACCACGGACATCCAGAAGCAGCTGGAGACCAGCCGCTTCGACCAGACGGTGGCCCAGGGCGAGTGGAACAAGAGCTGGACCGCGGCCTCCGGCTCGCACACCTCCGGTGACGTGAACGGCAGCTTCCACAACACGGTGGAAGGCCAGGCGCTGACGGCGGACGTGTCCGCGCAGGGCAACGTCTCCATCGACCCGCTGCACGGCAAGATTGGCGCGGAGGGCTCCGTGGACGTGCGCGCCGACCTGGTGCGCGGCTCCGTGGAAGGCCACGCGGACACGGCCCTGGGCCGCTCCGAGTGGGGCGCGGAGGGCAACGTGGGCGCCGAGGCGACCGCCACGGGCCAGGTGGTGCTGGATCCCCTGCACGGCCAGGCCGCGGCCTCCGTGCACGGTGAGGCCTTCGCCGGCGCCCGCGCCAGCGCGGAAGTCACCCAGGAGATCGGGCCCGCCACGGTCACGGCCGGCGCGGAGGCCTTCGCCGGCATCGGCGTGGAGTTCGAGGCCAACGTCGGCCTGAAGGACGGCAAGCTGTCCGCCAACTTCGACGTGGGCGCGGCGCTGGGCATCGGCGCCAGCCTCGAGTTCGGCTTCTCCGTGGACGTGGGCAAGGTCGGCGACGCCGCCAAGGCCGTCGTGGAGAACGTGGGCGAGGGCATCAAGAACGTCGGCGAGGGCATCAAGAACGTCGGCGAGGGCATCAAGAACGTGCTGAGCCACTGGTAGTCGGCTCCCTCTCGCACCCGACGCTCTTCCCAGGGCCTCGTCCATCCGGGCGAGGCCCTTCCTTTTTCCCCGTTGCTCGACAGCCCCCGCCCCCTGGGGGACACTTTCCCGCATGAACTCTCTGGAAACCCTTCTCGCGCAGGGCCAGGTGGCCCAGGCCAAAGCCGAGGCCGAGAAGCTCCTCGCGAAGAATCCCAACCACCGCGACGCGCTGGTGGTGATGGCCAAGCTGGCGCTGGTGGAGAACAAGCTGCCCCAGGCCGAAGGCCTGCTCGCCAAGGCGGAGGCCCAGGGCGCCACGGCGGAGACCGGCCTCGTCCGCGCCAACATCGCCGCCCAGAAGGGCCAGCTGGACGCCGCCCTCAAGGCCTACCAGGGCGTGCTCGCCGTGGAGCCGAACCGCGCGGAGGCGCACTTCGGCAAGGGCATGATGCTGATCAAACAGGACAAGGCGCCCCAGGCGCTGGAGGCCCTGTCCCAGGCCGCGAAGCTCGCGCCCCAGAACCCGGTGTTCCGCTACCGGCTGGGCCAGGTGCAGCTGGAGGCGGGCAAGACGGACGCCGGCCTCGCCACCCTGCGCGAGGTCCTCACGCTGGCGCCGCGCTTCGTGCCCGCGTACCTCAGCCTGTCGCACGCGCTGTCCTCCCAGGAGAAGCTGGTGGACGCGCGCCGCGTGCTGGAGCAGGGCCTCAAGGCGGTGCCCAACCAGCCGCGCCTGCTCGCGTCCGTGACGGTGCTGTCCATGGCGCTGCGCGACTTGCGCACGTCCTACCAGGCGGCCTCCGCGCTCGCGGCCCAGCGCCCCAAGGACGCGGACGCCCAGGCGAACCTCGCGCAGCTGATGCTGGCGCGCGGCCAGATTGAGCAGGCCCGCCACCTCTGCCAGACCATGGCGTCGCTGGGCGTCGCCAGCGAGTCCCTGAAGATGGCGGAGGCCACCTGCTTCGAGGCGCAGGAGCCGCCCGCGTACGACAAGGCCATCACCGCGTACGAGCAGGGCATGGGCCTGGCGCCGGACGGCTGGCGCGCGGCGAACAACCTGGGCCAGCTGCTCTTGCGCATCCCCGCGGAGCCGGCGAACGCGAACCTGCCGCGCGCGGTGACGGTGCTGGAGGAGGCCGTGCGCCGCGCCCCGGACCGGCCGGAGCCGCTGCTCAACCTGGCGCTCGCGCAGGCGCGCGTGGGCCAGGAGGCGAAGGCGAAGGAGCTGGTGCAGAAGGTGCTCGCCATGCCGCTGGCGGAGGACACCGACCTGCACGAGGAGGCCGTGCGCCTCTCGAAGTCCCTCACCAAGGCCTGACGTCCCCCCCGAAGACGGGACGGCCCGCGCTACTCGTTGAAGTCGAGCGTGGGCACGTCCTCGTCGCCGGACGCCGCCTGGTACACGTGCCAGGCGGTGGCCAGGTCCTGGAAGGGCAGCCCCACCCCGGCGAACACCGTCACCTGTTCCTGGGACGTGCGCCCGGGCTTGAGGCCCGCGAGGACCTCGCCCAGCTCCGCGTGGATGGCGCCTTCGGTGAGCCCCACCGCGCCCGCCGCGCCGGTGGAGACGCTCAAGCCGCGGTGGTCGCAGATGAACAGCGACTGTTCCAGCAGGTCCTGGGACAGCTCCGCCTTGCCCGGCTCGTCCGCGCCCAGCGCGGTGATGTGCGTGCCCGGCTTCACCATGCCCGCGTGCAGGAAGGGCTGGTGGCTCCACGTCGCCGTCACCACGATGTCCGCGTCCGCCACCGCGTCCGCCACGGACGTCTCCACGTGCACCGGCAGGCTGAGCTCCTGGTACATGCGCGTGGCGTACGCGTTCGCGTGCGCGATGTTCGTGTCGTAGACGCGCACCTGGCTGATGGTGCGCACCAGCCGCAGCTGCTTGAGCTGGAGCACGCCCTGACGGCCCGCACCAATCACCGCCACGCGCGTCGCGTCCGGCCGGGCCAGCACGTCCGCGGCCAGCGCGCCCACCACGCCGGTGCGCACGGCGGTGAGGTGGCCGGAGTCCATCACCGCGAGCAGCCCTCCCGTCACGAGGTCGTGCAGGTGCACCACGCCCTGGATGGCGGGCTTCTGCCCGGGGAACTTCGCGTGCACCTTCACCGTGTACGCGGGGATGCCGGGCACGCAGCCGGGGAAGAGCACCAGCGCGGTGCCCTCCGAGTGCAGCGGCGCGCGCACGCGCTGCGGGGCCACCGTGCGGGCCAGGACGTCGGTGCGGAAGGCCTCGCGCAGGTCGTCCAGCAAGAGGAGCGCCTGGATGTTGCGGGCCACGGCGGAGCGGTTGAGCAGGAGGGTGCGCATGCTTTGCCGGCCACCCTACCCCAAGCGCCCGCATGCCCAGGGGCGCGAATGTCCCTTCGGGCAGGCCGAGCGCACGAAGGTGAACGGCGCACCGGGCGGTGCGTCCAGGGCCTGTCCTGGCAGTGGCAGCCGAGGGCTCGTGGCGGCGGCTTTCACCGGACGGAGAGGTGAAGCGCGGCGCGACCACCGTGCGCAGACTTCGCGCGAGGGGCGGCGCGGCCGGGCGATGGCCTGGGGAGACTGGCGATGCAGGAGCCGGATTCACACTCCGTGGATGAGCATGCGCGCGGCGGGCCCCGCCCTTCCGCGGCGGAGTTCCTGCGCGCGAACAACGACGCCTTGCTGGAGGACTGGCAGCAGGCGGTGCTGGAGCACCTGGGCGACAAGGTGCCCGCACGCCAGCCCTGGCTCATCGACCACCTGCCGGAGCTGCTCTCCACGCTGGCGGGCGCGATGGAGCACGGGCCGGAGGCGCTGGATGAACGCCTGGAGTTGATGCACACCGCGGCCCGGCTGGATGAAGGCTTCAACCTGGGCGAGGTGGCGAAGGAGTACGCGCTGTTGCGCCGCTGCATCCTCCGCCGCCTGGAGGCGCAGGGGCAGTGGCTGCGGCCCGGCGACCTCACGCGGCTGGAGGAGATGCTCGACCGGGTGGTCACCCGGACGATGACGTTCTTCTGGGACATGAAGCAGCGCATCCTCCAGACGCTGGACCGCCTGTCCGAGGCGACGCTGGACGCCCCGGACATGGAGACGCTGCTGGAGCGCCTGCTCACCCGGTTGATGGAGTCCGCGCTCACCGTGGACACGGCGGCGGTGATGATGCTGGAGGGCGACGCGCTGGTGGTGCGCGCCGCGGTGGGCCTGGGCACCCACGAGGTGAAGGGGCTGCGCGTGCCGTTGGGGCAAGGCGTCAGCGGGCAGGCGGCGCTGGAGCGGCGGCCCTTCTTCGTCCGCTCGGCCGCCACCGACCCGCGCGTCCTCTTCGGACCGCTGCGCAGCGCGGGGCTGCGCGCGCTGTACGGCCTGCCGCTCATGGACGGCGAGCGGCTCCTGGGCATGGCGTACATGGGCTCGCGCACGGCCTTCGCCTTCTCCGACGCGGACATGCTGCTCTTCCACGCCGTCGCGGAGCGGACGTCCGGGCACATTGCCCAGACGGAGCTGCACGCGCGGGAGCACGAGGCCCGCCAGGAGGCAGAGCGGTCGCTGGCGCTCCTGGACTCGCTGCTGGACGCGGCGCCCGTGGGCATCTCGTTCGTGGATGCGGACCTGCGCTACCTGCGCATCAACGGCACGCTCGCGCGCATCAACGGCCACCCCGTGGAGGCGCACCAGGGCCGCACGCTGCGCGAGATGGTCCGCGGCGACGTCGTGGAGTCCATCGAGCAGTCCCTGCGGCAGGTGCTGGAGACGGGACAGCCCGTGCAGGACTCGCTCGTCGAAGGGCCGGATCCCGCGCATGGCCGCGCGGGCGCGTGGCGCGCGGACTACTTCCCGGTGCGCACCCCGGACGGGGCGCTGCTGGGGGTGGGCAACACGGTGGTGGACATCACCGAACACAAGCGCGCGGAGGCCGCGCTCCAGCAGGCCATCGACTTCCGCGAGGAGCTCATCGCCGTGCTGGGCCACGACCTGCGCAACCCGCTGCACGCGGTGAACGCGTCGGCCTTCATGCTGGGCAAGAGCCCGGACCTGGACACCGGCGCGCGCCGCTCCGTGGACCGCATCCGCAAGGCCACGGCGCGGATGACGCGGATGATCAACGACATCCTCGACTTCGCGCGCAGCCGCCTGGGCGGGGGCATCCCGGTGACGCGCCAGCACGTGAACATGGTGGAGCTGTGCCAGGGCGTGCTGGACGAATTGCAGGTGGTGTACCCGGAGCGGCCCCTCACGTTGGAGGTGCACGGGGACGACCTGTGGGGGGAGTGGGACCCGGACCGGGTGACGCAGGTGCTGGGCAACCTGGTGGTGAACGCGCTGCAACACGCGAAGAACGACACGCCCGTCATCACCACGCTCACCAGCGAGCCCGTGGACGTGGTGATGCGCGTGTGCAACGAGGGCGACCCCATTCCCACGGAGCTGCTGCCGCGCCTGTTCGACCCGTTCAAGTCGGGGCAAGGGCAGCTGCCGGAGCCGGGCACGAAGCAGCGCAGCCTGGGGCTGGGGCTCTACATCGTCAGTGAGATCGTCCAGGTGCACCAGGGCAGCGTCCGCGTGGAGACCGGCCCCACGCAGGGCACGACCTTCACCGTGCGCTGGCCCCGCGTCCCACCGCCGGAGGGCGACCTGCCGCCATGATCCGGCGCCCCGGCGTCACGGCGTGGCCTTCACCTCGGAGGCGGGCGCGATGGCGAGCGTGTGCACGGCCTCCGCGAGCATCCGCGTGCTCAGGTCCAACGTCTCCAGCGCGATGGACTCATCCGGCGCGTGGCCGGTGTAGGGCTCGTTGGGGAAGGCGGGCCCGAAGTCCACGGCGCGAGGGAACAGCCGCGCGTAGGTGCCGCCGCGGATGGAGCCGGGCACCGCGTCCGGCGCCTTGCGCTGCCGCTGGTAGATGTCCATCAGCGTCTTCACCAGCGGGCCGGACGTGTCCGCCACGTGCGGGTCGCCCAGGTAGCGGCCGGAGCCCTCCTTCACCTGGCCACCGGAGTCCTCGCCCACGCGCTTCGCGGCGGCGTCCAGCGACGCGTTGAAGGCCGCCGCGTCCTTCCCCTGCGGCCTGCGCATGTTGACGCCCAGGGACACGCTGCCGTCCTTCACGCGCAGCACGGTGGGCGCCACGAGCAGCGGCCCCATGAGGGTGTCCTCGTACTTCAGGCCCAGCTTGTCGCCGTGATGGTCGCCGTCGAAGCGCTTCGCCACCACGCGCAGCAGCGCCGCGATGCCGTTGTCCTCCAATGACAGACGCGCGGCCACGGCGGACAGGTCCCAGAGCGCGTTGTGGCCTTCATCCGCGGTGGACGAGTGCACCGCCACGCCGTGGGCGGTGAGCACCACGGTGGAGCCCTCGCGCTTCGCCTCCGCCTTGAGGTCCTTGCGCGCAGGGGACTCCTGGGCGATGGCGGCCTTCACTGCGGCGAGCACGGCCTCCGGCGTCTGGCCCTTCACGGGCGCGAGCTTCAGCGTGGCGGTGCCGGGCACCTGGGTGAGGAACTCGCCCGCGCTCACGTCCACGGCGCGCGCGACGGTGCCTTCCTTCGGCGTGGCGAGGGCCGTCCCCACGGGCGCCTCCAGCGTCCACGCGACGAAGCCGGACTGCGCCGCCATCACCGGGTAGCCGGAGTCCACGGAGATGACGTGCGTGGGCTTGGGCTGCGTGTCCGCGTACTTCTGCATGCCGGACCAGTCGCTCTCCTCACCGTTGCCGATGATGATCAGCACCTTGCCCTGGGGCTTGAGCCCCAGGTCCTTCGCCATGGCCAGCGCGACGAGCCCGGAGGCGATGGGGCCCTTGTCGTCCTCCACGCCCCGGCCGTACAGGCGGCCCTTCTCCACCACCGGCTTGAAGGGCGCGCGCTTCCATTCATGCGCGGGCGCGGGCACGACGTCGCCGTGGAACACCAGGCCCAGCAGCGGCTCGCCTTCGCCCCAGGACAATTCGAAGACGTCGTTGTCGCCCACGGTGCGGAAGCCGAAGCCGTGCCCCTTCGCCCAGGCCTCCAGGGCGCGGCCCATGGCGGCCACCTCCGGGTTCTTCGCGGCGGGGGACTCGCTGCTCACCGTCTTGAAGCGGACCAGCGTCTTCGTGAGGGCCACCACGTCGTCCAGCGCACAGGCCTGGACGTAGGCGGCGTAACGCTCCGCGGCGGAGGCGCCCTTCAGGGCGGTGTCGGAGAAGCGGGCGGCGCGGGCGGCGGGCTTGCCGGCGCAGCGAGGGTCCTTGGCGGCGAGGGCGGCGGTGGGCGCCAGGAGACAGAGGGCGGCGAGGAGGCGGGTGCGCATGGGAGACCTGGGGAACCGCCGGGCGGACGGTGCATTCCTGGTGGGACGGTGGGCAGGTGTGCGGCCGTGCGGCGGGCGTGAAAATCGGGGGGCTCGGGGCTAAAGCTAGAGCATGTTCTTCACGTCCCCGAAGAAGTTGAGGCTCCCCACTCCGCAGGAGGCGCTGCCGGGCCGTCCGCAGGAGATGCCAGTTCCGCAGAAGCACACCGTGCTGGGCACCCCGCTGAAGGGGCCGGTGCCGGAGGGCTTCGAGACGGCCATCTTCGGCATGGGCTGCTTCTGGGGGGTCGAGCGCAAGTTCTGGCAGGTGCCAGGCGTGTACTCCACCTCGGTGGGCTACGCGGGCGGGCTGACGCCGAACCCCACGTACGAAGAGGTCTGCTCCGGCCTCACCGGCCACAACGAAGTGGTGCGCGTGGTGTACGACCCGAAGAAGGTCACGTACGCGCAGCTGCTGAAGGTCTTCTGGGAGAACCACGACCCGACGCAGGGCATGCGCCAGGGCAACGACGCGGGCACCCAGTACCGCTCCGGCATCTACTACGCGAACGACGCGCAAAAGCGCGACGCGGAAGAGACACGCCAGGGCTTCCAGGGCGCGCTCAACGCGAAGGGCCTGGGTGACATCACCACGGAGATCCTCCCGGCGCCGGCCTATTACTACGCCGAGGACTACCACCAGCAGTACCTGCAGAAGAACCCGGGCGGCTACTGCGGCGTCGGCGGCACCGGCGTGAGCTGCCCCATTGGCGTGGGCGTCAGCGCCTGAGGCGAGTGAGCACGGGGCCCGCTGTCTTCCGGACACGGGCCCCGCCTGCTTCTCAACGCTCGTCCCCTCCTCCCTGTCCGGCAGCGCACTAGGGCCATGCTTGCCCTGCCCCGGAGTGCCACCGCGTGCGATGGCGTCCCTTCACCCCTCGCGGCGTGACGCGAGGCACGGAGGAGGCCCGCACATGATGGACGACGCACCCCGGCTGTGGACCCGCAGGCGCATGCTGGGGGCCACGGGGGGACTTCTCACCGCGAGCGCGTGGATGCCGCCGGTGCTCGCCGCCGCGCCGCAGGTGAAGCTGCCGGACACCTACGCCAAGACGGAGCGCGAGCGCCCCGGCCCTCCCAACCCGCAGCCGGAAGCCGAGCGCGTGGGCTGGGCCGTCGTCGGCCTGGGCCACCTGTCGCTGGATGAGCTCCTCCCTGCCTTCGGACAGATGAAGCGCGGCAAGCTGGTGGCGCTGGTGAGCGGGGACCGCGCCAAGGCCCAGGCCGTCGCGAAGCAGTACGGCGTCCCGGACAAGGCCCTCTACGACTACAAGTCGTTTGATCAAATCAAAGACAATCCAGAGGTGCAGGTCGTCTACATCGTCCTGCCCAACAGCATGCACGCGGAGTTCACCGTGCGCGCGGCACAGGCCGGCAAGCACGTCTTCTGCGAGAAGCCCATGGCCAACACGTCGGCCGAGTGCCAGCAGATGATCGACGCGTGCAAGAAGGCGGACCGCAAGCTGGGCATCGCGTACCGGCTCCAGTACGAGCCGCACCACCGCGCGGTCATCCAGATGGCGCGCAACAAGGAACTGGGCACGCTCAAGCTCTTCACCGCGAACAACGGCCAGAACCAGGGCGAGCCCAACCAGTGGCGCCACAAGAAGTCACTCGCGGGCGGCGGCGCGCTTCCGGACGTGGGCATCTACTGCCTCTCCGCCGCGCGCTACTTCAGCGGCGAGGAGCCCGTGGAGGTCCAGGGCTTCAGCCACAGCACGCCCGGCGACCCACGCTTCAAGGAGGTGGAGGAGTCCTTCGCCTTCCACCTGCGCTTCCCCTCCGGCTTTCAGGCGCACTGCACCAGCCACTACAGCACGCACGAGACGAAGGACCTGCGGCTGATGGGCACGGACGGCTGGGCGTCCATGGACCCCGGCTTCTCCTACAGCGGGCTGCGCCTGCGCGTGGGCATGAAGTCCAAGTCCTTCCCCAAGGCGGACGACACGGTGGAGCGCAGCTTCAGCCAGCCCAGCCAGTTCGCCCGGGAGATGGACCACTTCTCGCGCTGCGTGCAGGAGAACGTCGTCCCGCACACGCCGGGCGAGGAGGGGCTCGCGGACGTGCGCATCATCGAAGCGCTCTACCGCTCCGCGCAGGAGGGCAAGGCCGTGAAGCTGGAGGCCGCGAAGAAGCTGGATGCTTTCCGCGGCCCGCCTCCGAAGGAAGAGGGCTGACGCCTCACGCCCGGCGGTGACTGCGCCGGTACGCGCCGGGAGCGGTCCCGTCCCAGCGCTTGAAGGCCCGATTGAAGGACGCCTCGCTCTGGTAGCCGATGGCCGGAGCGACCTCGCTCAGGGGCAGCTCGCTTTCGCGCAGCAGCTGGGCGGCCTTGATCATCCGCCATCCCGCCAGGTACTCCAGCGGCGGCTCTCCCACGAGCTCGCTGAAGCGCGCCGCGAAGCCGGACCGCGACAGGGCCACGGCGGACGCCAGGCTCTCCACCGTCCAGGGTTCCTCGGGGCGCGCGTGGATGAGCGCGAGCGCCTTGCCAATCGGCGGATCCGCCAGCGCCCGCATGCCGGCCTCCCGGCATGACCCCTCCGACTTCATGATGTGCGCCCGCAGGGCCTGCACCAGCAGGATGTCCGCGAGCCGGCTCATGATGACGGTGGCGCCCGGGTGCGACGACGCGCTCTCCGTCAGCAGCAGCTGCACCGTGGACGCCAGGGACGGCGCCGTCGCCGCGTCATCCGCGGCCAGGTGGAGGACGCGGGGCAGCTCCTTGAAGAGGAGCGTGCGCGGCGCGACGCCCAGCTGGAACGACGCCGCCACCAGCGTCGTCCGCTCGCCGTCGCCGCCCAGCCGGATGGCCCCCTTTCCACGGGCGCTCGCGCAGGCCCCGTGCTCCAGCACATGAACGGGGCTGTCCTCCGCGTCGCGCAGCGTGTGGCCCCCGCCATGCGGCAGCACCGCCAGGTCCCCCGCGCACAGCTCCAGGGCGCCCGGAACGCCCTCCACCTCCAGCCGGGCCCCACCGCGGGCGACGAGGATGATGTGCGCGCCCGGCGACGTCCCGAACTGGAGCCCCCAGGGGGCGAACAGCTCGAAGCGGCCGTGCATCCGGGTGGACAGGCGCAGGGTGTCCAGCACCTCCGCCAGGACGTCCGCCCCCTGTTCCTCCAGAGTGCTTGGACGATCGGTCAATTTATTTGGACTGGATGCCATGGCACGTCCATAGCGCCTGGAGCATTCAACGGCCATGGCAAATACCCTCCAGCTCCTCTCCCCCTTCCGTCTGGGCCGGCTCGAACTGAAGAACCGGCTGGTGATGGCCCCCATGACCCGCAGCCGCGCGCTGGCGGACGGCAACGTCTCCCACCCCCTGGCGGTGGAGTACTACCGGCAGCGGGCCTCCGCGGGCCTCCTCATCACGGAGGGCACCCAGGTCAGTCCCCAGGGCGTCGGGTACATCCGCACGCCGGGCATCCACTCGCCGGAGCAGGTGGCGGGCTGGAAGAAGGTGACGGACGCCGTGCACGCGGCGGGCGGCGTCATCTTCGCGCAGCTGTGGCACGTGGGACGCGTGTCGCACCCGGACTTCCACGGCGGCGCGCTGCCGGTGGCACCCTCCGCCATCGCGGTGGACCAGGAGGTCTTCACGTTCGAGGGGAAGAAGCGCGCGGTGACGCCGCGGGCCCTGGAGACGGATGAGCTTCCCGGCGTCGTCGAGCAGTTCCGCCAGGCCGCTCGCAACGCGAAGGAGGCGGGCTTCGACGGCGCGGAGCTGCACGGCAGCAACGGCTACCTGTTGGACCAGTTCCTGCGGGACGGCTCCAACCAGCGCACGGACGCGTACGGCGGCAGCATCGAGAACCGGGCGCGCTTCCCGCTGGAGGCCGCGCGCGCGGTGGCGGAGGTGCTGGGCGCGGAGAACGTGGGCTACCGGCTCTTCCCCCAGAACTTCCCCTACACGGGCATGCATGACTCCACGCCCGCCGAGACCTTCACGTACATCGCGAGGGAGCTGGGCCGGCTGGGCCTGGGCTACCTGCACGTGACCGAGCTCGTCTCGGGCCCCGCCACCGTGAGCGCCGGGCAGCGCATGACCCCGTTGATCCGCAAGGCCTTCCCGGGCGCCATCATCGCCAACGGCGGCTACGACGCGCAGTCCGGTGAGGCGGTGCTCGAGCGCGGCGAGGCGGACCTCGTGGCCTACGGCGTGCCGTTCCTCGCGAACCCGGACCTGCCGGAGCGCTTCCGGAAGACCGCGCCGCTCAATACCCCGGACCCCACCACCTTCTTCACCGGCGAGGAGAAGGGCTACACGAGCTACCCGTCGCTG
Source organism: Corallococcus aberystwythensis (assembly GCF_003612165.1). Lineage (GTDB taxonomy): Bacteria > Myxococcota > Myxococcia > Myxococcales > Myxococcaceae > Corallococcus > Corallococcus aberystwythensis. The sequence continues at coordinate 18,484 of NZ_RAWK01000135.1, forward strand.
GCCTGAGCGCGGAAGGGAACCGTCATGAGCACGCAACGAGTGGAAGCCCTGGAGCGCAGGCTGGAGCGGATCATCGACCTGCCGGAGCCCGCGCAGGGACAGTTCGGGCCGGCGCACACGGTGGTGCCGGTCATCTCGCCGGAGGACTACGCGCGGTCGGATCCGTTCATCCTGTTGATGGATGACCGCATCGACGGACAGCCCATCGGCGGGCCGCATCCGCACGCGGGCTTCGAGACGGTGACGCTCGTGGTGAAGGGCGGGATGACCCACGACAACGGCAGGCTGGGCGAAGGCGACGTGCAGTGGATGACGGCCGGCAGTGGCGTCATCCACGGCGAGGGGCTGGAGGGCGGCATGAGTGAGGCGCGCATCCTCCAGCTCTGGCTCACGTTGCCGAAGGCGCAGCGCTGGGTGCCCGCGGGCTACCAGGACCTCGCGTACGCGGAGCTGCCGGTGCGGCGCGAGCCGGGCGTGGAGGTGCGGCTGTACAGCGGCACGTCCGGGACGGTGCGCTCGAAGACGAAGAACTACGTGCCCGTCACGCTGGCGGAGTTCGTGTTGGAGCCGGGCGCGTCCATCGCGCAGGACCTGCCCGCGTCCTACAACGGCTTCTTCCTCGTGCTGGAGGGAGAGGTCGCGGTGGGGCTGGACCGCCGGTCGCTCAAGCCCGGGCAGGTGGGCTGGCTGGACCGGCCGGTGACGGGTGGCGACAGCACGGTCCGCGTCACGGGGACGACGCGGGCGCGGGTGCTCCTGTACGCGGGCCAGCCGCAGCGGGACCCGCTGGTGAGCCACGGGCCGTTCATCGGGGACACCCGGGCGGACATCCAGCGGGCCTTCGAGGGATACCGCGAGGGCCGCTTCGGTCCGCCACCGCCGAGGTAGCGCGACCCGGGAGTATCAGCGGCTTTCGACGGGGGCCGGCGCCAGGGTGGCGGCGGCCGGAGCGCCGGAGTTGGCGCGCTCCAGGTGAGGGCCCAGCTGTCCGGTCAGCATCAGCGCGGCCATGCGGAAGTCGGAGATGAACGACCAGAGCGGGTACTTGAAGGTCGCGGGGCGGTTGTGCTCGATCTTGAAGTGGCTGGCCCACGCGAAGCCGTAGGCGGCCACCAGCGCGGCGGGAATCAGCATGCCGCGTCCGGTGACGGCGGCGGTGACACCCAGGCCCACGCCCAGGCTGGTGCCGGCGAGGTGCAGCCAGCGTGTCGACGCATGCGCGTGCTCACGCAGGTAGAACGGCCAGAACTCGCCATAGGTCTGGATGCGGTCGGACATGAAGTGAAGTTGTGTCCAGCTGGCCACCTCCCGTCAACCCATGCGGGGCTCCTTCGTGCCAGCAGTGACACCGGTCGGCCCTGGAGGCCCGGCAACCTGGACGGGGCCCGTGGGCAGGAGGGCAGCCAGGCGGCCCTCGACGCGGTCCGCCGTTTTCGGACGGGTGGGAACAATCCGGTGCGGACGGCCCGGACGTTGGAGAAGCGCGAACCGCGCGTGTCGTGAAAGACTCGGGGGCGCGCATGAGTGACTGGACGCCCAAGCTGAACCCGGCGGTGGACCTGCGGCGGCTTCCGCTGAACGCGGAGGAGGGCTTCGTGCTGTCGCGGCTGGACGGGCACACCCGAGAGAAGGACCTGCCCGCGCTGACGGGGTTCCCGCCGGACAAGCTGCGGAGCATCCTCGAACGGCTGGTGTCACAGGGAGCGCTGCTGCCGGGCACGGAGGCCGCGAGTCCCGCGAACACCGTGCGGCAGGCCGGTGTGGTCGCGAGCACGGCATCCGCGAACGCAGCGCACGCGCAGCCAACTGCATCGGCGAACGCGGAGCCTGGCTCCCACGTGGGCGTTGGCAGCCACGCAGGTGATCATCCCACGCCGTCGCACGACGCGAGCGACACGGAACCCCTGCCGGAAGCGGAAGCATCGGACGATTCCGACGACGACGCCGGATCCACGGACGACGTGCCCGAAGCCGTGCTGGGCGACTACCGCAAGCTCTTCGAGACGCGGCTGCACGCGCTGCCGGAGGACCAGCGGGTGGCGCTCGCGCACGGGGCGGAGGATCCGGAGCTGTCCGCGCTGTGCTTCGACCCGGTGCCCGCTGTCATCAAGGGCGTGCTGGAGAACTCGCGCGTGGGTCTCGCGCACGCACGGCTCATCGCGCGGCACCACCGCAACCCCGTGGGCCTGGAGGCGCTGGTGGCTCGCGCGGCCTTCGCGGCGGACACGGGCGTGCGCCGCTTCCTCGTGCGCAACCCGCAGCTGCCGGCGGCCCTCTTCCGCCGCCTGTGGGCGATGCGCCGCCTGATGGAGCACCACAAGCTCACGGTGGACCGCGACGTGCCGGAGCAGACCCGCCGCACCGCGCGCGAACTCTTGCGCCAGCGCTTCTCCACCGGCCCTTCCGAGGAAAAGGTAGAGCTCATCCTCAACACGGAAGGCCGGGCCCTGGGCGCGCTCGTGGGCATGCCGGTGGACGGCAAGACGACATCGCTCTTGTGCGGCCGCACGTACCGCTCCCCCATGCTGGTGCAGAACATCGCGCGCTGGAGCGCCGCGCCGCCCGCGCTCATCGCGCACCTGCTCAAGCAGGAGCTGGTCCGCCGTCAGCCCCAGCTGCGCATGATGCTCGCGCGCCACCCCAACGCGCCCGCGGACGCGAAGCGCGCCTGAGCCGCATGTCCCACGCCGAGGCCAGCGTCGTCCGCGAGCTGAAGCACCACCTGCTCACGCACGGGCTGCGCAAGTCGCGCGTCCTGCACCTGCTGGTGGATGCGCATCCCTCCTACGTCCGCAGCCCGTTCGCACGGGAGCTGGAGCCCATGACGCGGCTCACGCTGGAGGGCACCCGGCCGGACATCCTGTGCAGCGTGGCGCAGCCCGAAGGCGTCCTCGTCGCGGGCATCGAGGTGAAGGCGTCTGAGAGGGATTGGGTCCAGGGCCTGGGTCAGGCGCACAGCTACCGCGCGGGCGTCCATCACGCGTACCTCGCCCTGCCCGTCTCCGCCGAGGAGCTCCGCCCCCCCACCCTGGCGCAGGCGCGAAGCATGGGCGTGGGCATCCTCGCCCGGGACGCGAAGCACTGGGTGGAGGTCGCGCCGCCCGCGGATCCAACGCCGCTGCCCCGCGCCGTCAGTCAGGCCTCTTCGCTGCTCGAAGGCGTTCCCGCCGCGCGCAGCCTCCAGCTCAACCATCCGCTCAACTACCTCGCGGCCGCGTTCCTGGCGGACCGGGGTAAGCCGTCCCAGTCGGTGATCCAATCACTCGCCGCGCACTGGAAGGACCTGGGCAGCGACAGCTCCCGGCGGCACGCGGCCACCGGCGCCAACACGCTGGGCTGCTGAACGGGCTCTCTTCTATGCCTGAAAACTGCGGGACGCCCTCACCCGATTTGTCTCCGACGCACGCCTGCCTTTGGACAACAACCGCAGCGAAGGTGCACTGCGCAAGGCGGCCCTGGGCCGGAAGAATTTCCTCTTCGTGGGCCACGAGGCCGCAGGCGAGAACCTCGCGGGCCGCTACGCCCGCGTCGCCACCTGCGAGGCCAACAGCGTCAATCCCGAGGCATACCGCGTGGACGTAATCCTGCGCGTCCAGACGCACCAGAATGCGCACATCGGTGAGTTGCTGCCTCGCGAGTGGAAGCGGTTGCACGCCGCCGGCACTGTTTGAAGCCCTGTCCCGCCCTCGCTCATCAATCGCTCGCGACACGCGTTGAGCACGGCATTTGTCCGCCTTCAATCGAGCCGACACGTCGTTGGCCGGACGGTTACGCTTGTGCGGACGATGCATATCCCCCGCATTTGCATCTCCAATGCGTGATAGGGCCGAAGGGACCCGGGGGGCATGACGGGTACTCTAGCAGGCCACTCCCGGCGTCTCTTGGATCCTCGCGGAACACTGCGGGTGAGTTCATCACGCCCCACCAGCGTCCCCGGTATGAGCCGCCTGCAGGTCGTTCCCACAGTGGTAACTTCCGGATGCGATAGCGCCAGAAGCAACCGGGGCTCCTTTCAAATGACGAAGGCCAATTCGACGACAGGCTTGGACACGGGCGTACTCGCCTATCTCGTTCGTAATCCGGAACTCGGTCCAGTACGGGTCCAGGGCGGTGTCGCCGGAAGGCTGAGGGTCCGCCCGCTTAGAGGAGAGGCGCATGAAACAATCCTGGTGGATGCGACGGAACTCCGCCCCTTTCCGTTGTACGAGGGGCTGTCCGTACATGTCGCCTCTCAGGAACCGACAGTGGCGTACCGGGCCGCGCAGCTGCTCTCGGTAGATATTGGGGGAGCACTGCGCCGAGCCCTGGTGAGCGTGGACGGCGCGGAGGAGTGGGTAGAGGAGTCCCGCCTCGTCCCGCTGGCGTCTGAGAGCAAGGACCCGCTGGGGCTCCTGGAAAACGCGGAGTACCGCAGCCCCCGCCGCTTCTTCGCCCGGCGCGACCTCAGGAACACACTGTACGAACTCCACCGGGACTCGGAAGGCATCCCCACCCTCTTCGGAGCCCGCGTCCGCCCACTTGCGCACCAGCTGTACGCCGTCCGGCGCATCCTATGGAACCGCGCCCCCCGCTTTGTGCTCGCGGACGAGGTGGGTCTCGGCAAGACGATCGAGGCGGGCTACGTCATCCAGGCCCTCACTGCGGCGGATCCGAATTGCCCAGTGCTGGTAGTCACTCCGGGCGCCATGGCCCGGCAGTGGCTGTGCGAGCTGTACCTCCGCTTCGGCGCACGGGTCTTCTCCGAAGTGTCCGCTCCCCGCTGGGAGAAGGCGGATACGTCGGAGCGCCACTCGCTGGCGCAGCAGAAGTGGCTCATCGTCTCCACCACAGCGCTGGAGGGACACGCAGACCTCCGTGAATTGCTTGCCAACCGTACATGGGAACTGGTCGTGCTGGACGAGGCGCACCAAGTGCCGCCACGGCATCGGCTCTACCCTTGGTTCCGGACACTCGCCGAGCGCGCCCACGGCTTCCTCGCCCTCTCGGCCACTCCGTCCAAGCGCGAGACGGAAGGACTGCTAGGGCTCCTCGCCTTGGTGTCGCCGGACGTCTACTTTCCCGAGGACACTGCGACCCTTCAGCACCGGTTGGATGCGAAGAAGCGCATCTGGGATGCCCTGGCCTACAGCACCGAACTGTTAGATGCGACACGCCAGGCGGGCGAGGAACTCGACGAAGATGCTATCGCCAGCATCGCCGGGTACTGGGACGAGGTGGCCTCCGATGACCCGGTCTTCCAGAAACTGCTCGGGCAATTCCGCTCGGGGGAAGGTGAAGACGCGCTCGACCAACTCATTGGCTACGCACAGGAGTTCCACCGGATCGATCACCGGCTGATCCGCACCCGCCGCGCCACACTGGCCGCGCTTGAGATCCCTCGGAACCCACGCGTAGGCCAAGTTGCCAAGTACGAGGCGACTGCTGTGGAGAATCTCCTGGCCGAACACCTGGACCGGCTCTCTGCCTCGCCCGGGCTGACCGTGGAGCAGTGGACTTTGCGTAGCTTGTACCAGCGCTTCGCCTGCACGCCCCCAGAGCACTTCCTCGCCTTCCTACTCGCGCGAAAGAAGGCGCTCGGTGGCCCGATGAAGCCGGCCCCCTTGGAGCTGGCGCGGGCGCTGCGGAGCGATCCAGGTGCAGAGGAGGAAACGAGCCTTATCCAACGGCTAATCGCTACCACCCCACCGCTCCCGGACGAGGACTCCTGGCGGACAAAGGCACAAGGGCTCGCGGAGGAGTGGGCGGAGGAGGGGCCCTGTGCGCGTTATCGCTGGGCAGTGGACTGGATCCGAGCTCGGCTCGCGGAGGAACATGCGCGCAAGATCCTCGTCTTCTCCCAGGAGTGGGAGAACGTGGAGGATTTCGGGAAGTACCTCCACAAGGAGCTTCCCCAGGCGGGCATGCGCAAGTTTCATCATCGGCTCGAGCCACAGGAACTCGAGGAGGCCGCATGGAGGTTCCAGACCGACGCGAAGTGCCGCGTCCTCGTCTCGGATGAACTCGGTGGCGAGGGCCGCAATTTCGAGATGGCCTGGGCGGTGCTGCACCTGGACGTCCCGGCGTCGGTGACACGGTTGGAGCAGCGGCTCGGCCGGCTGGACCGGGTGGGCCGGCTGCCGAACCACCCCATCCACACTGTCCTCATGCATGGTCCCAACCGGACGGAGCAGTTGCTCGTCCAGTTGCACACGGAGGTGTTCCAGGTCCAGAGCCGCTCCATTGGCGGCCTGGAGTTCGACCTGCCTCGGCTCCAGCAATCCGTCTCAGACGCCGCGTGCGGTAAGAACACAGAGGGTGTGGCCGAAAGGCTGCGGGAAGAAATAGACCGACGGCTCGCCGAGACAGATAAGGAATTCGAAACCTCGCTGGACTCGTCCCGACCGGAACTGGATAGGGCGCGAGAGTTCGCCGAGGTTCTCGATGAGATGGAGCCAGAATCCGCCCAGTATGCGCTGATTGCCTGGTCGCGCGCGTTGGGGTTCCGGGACGATGGCATCGGGAATGGGCTCATCCAACTGAGGTGCGAGGCGGATCAACTGGAGGCGCCGCTGCCCGGCCTCGGCCGCGAAGAGCGAGTCGCGGGCACCTTCAGCCGGAAGCGAGCGCTGAAGGAAAACCGGGTCCAGTTCTTCGCCCCGGGCCACCGCCTCGTCGACACCCTGGTGGACGCCCTGGACACCACACCCATCGGGCGCGCCACCATCTTCCGGCGATCCGGGCTCGGCCCGCAGAACCGCGGCCAGTTCTTCCTGGTCGCGCTCGTCCGCGGCGTCCTGCGCGGCACCATCCCGCCAGGGTTGCTCGTCCGCGCCCGCAGCGGGCTGTGGCCCCGGGTCGAGGAAGTGGTGCTGAAGATAGATTCTCGCAACGAGGAGGAACCAGTAGAGGTGACGGATATGGCGCTCCGTGAGCGACTCCTCGCCCCGTACAGAGGGAAGGAGTTCGATCCGAAGGTGGAGCATGAACAACTGTCCGCCTTCGCCACGCCCGCGCTCTGGGTGGCCACTCGCACTGGTGTTGCACGAGCGCTGGAGATCGCCCGCGCAACGCTCAAAGTAGATCACGAGATGGTGGCCGACGAACTGGAGACGCTCCTCCAGCACGAACTTGGCTACTACCGAGGGGTGAGCGAGCGAGAGAGCCCGACCGAGGCGGCGCGCGCCCGTGCGGAGTTGGACGTCCGCAAGGCGTTGGTGGACTCCATCCGGCAGGCTTCCGTGGAGCTGGATGCCCTGGCCATGGTCCTGGGCGCGTGAGAGGGGACGCATGAGCGACTGGGACTTCCCCGACTGCGCGGACCTCAGCGCCGTGATTGCCAAAACACAATCAAGAGCGCGCCGAGCGCAAGAGGAAGCGGATGCGTCTCCAGACGCGGAAGCCCTCGCCTGGCGCTACGGCGCGTTGTCACGAACCCTAGAGGCATTTACTCGGTCCCGGAGGGAAGGTGCCGACCGGGGCGTCCTGCTCCGCGAAGCTGTCCGCCTGTGCGATGGCCACCTGAAGCTGCCCGAGACGGAGTTCTCTCTGAGAGAGCGCCAGCCGGAGTGGCTGCAGAGATTCGGCCTCTCTGTTCGCCCGGGACGTGGCGTGCAGCCTTCCATCGCGTTTGATCTGGGGTCGGTGGACCGGCATCCGCACGTACCCGAGAAGCTGGCCGTGGCGCTTCGGGAAACCCTCCAGCTGGATCCGAGGCTCCGCCGTTTCCGACAACATTCGGTTGCGGACGGCGCCCTCGTCCGGCTCTCGCGTCATTCCGAGTACCAGAATCCTACACAGAAGGCCGCCCTCCGGGCGCTGCTGACGATGCCACCAGGCGCCACGCTGCTAGCGAGCATGCCCACTGGAGGCGGCAAGAGCCTCCTGTTCCAACTGGGGGTCCGCTGGTGGCGAGAGCAGTCGAAGGACTGCAGTCCCTGCGCGGTCGTCATCGTGCCCACCGTCGCGCTCGCGCTTGCCCACGCAGACGCGCTGAAGAAGGAACCGGGGCTGGAGGGGAGCGAAGCCTTCGTCGGGGAGCTTTCCCACAGCGACCGGCATGAGTTGCTCCTGCGGTTCCGCCGGGGCGAGGTGCCGCTCCTGTTGATGTCACCTGAGATGGCACTGACGTCAGCCCGGGAAGCGCTGCTCGAGGCGGCCCGCCCCTCCTCCGACCGCAGCTCCGTTCTGCGGGGACACCTCCAGGGTTTCTTCGTGGATGAGGCACATATCATCGAGAGCTGGGGACGGACCTTCCGCCCAGACTTCCAACGCCTGCCCGGCCTCGTCCAGGCGCTACGCGCGAAGAACCCGGCGCTGCGCACCGTCCTGCTCTCCGCAACGTTTGGCGCTGAGGCGCACACGCTGATTGAGAAGCAATACGGCGCCGGCACGTTCCTGCCCGTAGTGGCCGGATGCCCCCGGACGGAACTCGACCTCGTCGTCCAGAACTTCAGCAATTCCGCCGGGCGCGACGCCACCCTGCTCCAGGTCCTCGACGTCCTACCCCGGCCGGCGCTCGTCTACACCACCCGCCCGAAAGATGCGGAAGAGATCGCCCAGCAACTCCGACGGCGCGACTACGCGCGCCTGGCCGTCGTCACTGGCGAGACGACCGGAAGCGACAGGGGCGACGTGGTGCGCCGCTGGAGGGCGGGGGAGTTGGACTTGGTGGTAGCCACCGCCGCCTTCGGGATGGGCATCGACAAGACCGACGTGCGCGCCGTCGTCCATGCCTGCCTGCCAGAGGATGCCGCCCGATACTACCAGGAGATCGGCCGGGCGGGCCGGGATGGGCACCCGTCGCTCGCGCTGCTGCTGAGCAAT
>NZ_RAWK01000136.1 GCF_003612165.1 Corallococcus aberystwythensis
CGCCAGGGGAGGGCGAGATGCGGGGCTGGACGGTGGCGATGGCGGCGGCGGTGGTGTTGGTGGGGACGAACGCTTTGGCTTTCCCGGTGCAGGTGCCGGTGGGTGCGCAGGGTGAAGCACCGGACGTCGCGGCCCTGAGGGCGGAACTGGCGGAGAAGGACGCACAGCTCAAGGCGGCCCTGGCCCGCCTGCAGCAGTACGAGGACGAGGCGGACTACCACCGCGCGGAGCAGATGGGTGTGGTCGAGGCCGTGCGCGCCTCCGGGCTCCCCGAGCGGCAGCAGCGCCGGCTGGCGGTCTCCATCGTCCGCGAGGCGGAGCGCAACAACCTGGATCCGCTGCTGGTGGTGGCGCTGATCCGCTGCGAGTCCTCCTTCAACAACTACGCGGTGTCCGGGGTGGGCGCAATGGGCCTCATGCAGGTGATGCCCGACACGGGCAAGTACCTGGCGGAGAAGTCCGGCTACAAGCTGGGCCGCCACACCAACCTCTTCGACTTTGAAACGAACGTGAACCTGGGCACGGCCTACCTGGCGGACCTGATCGGCCGCTTCGGCTCCGTGGAGGGCGCGCTCGTCGCCTACAACGCGGGCCCCGGGCTGGCCAAGCGCATCCTGGCCAAGAAGGAGAACCGGGTGAAGTTCATGGCCGGCTACCCCGCCAAGGTCGTGAAGGAGTTCCGCAAGCTGAAGGCCCAGCAGGAGCGCGCCATCAGCCTGCGTGCCGAGCAGACGACAACCGACCGTAAGGGTTGACCGGTGCGAGACAGGCCCTTCGCCCGGTCGCCAACACTCCGGCCGAAGTTGCGGGCCTGCCACTGACCTGATCGCCCGTAAAGGTGCAGTGTATGCCTCCGGCTGTGCACCCCCACGTCATCGTGGGGCCCCCCCGGACCACCGCGTGGTCCGGCATGTGCTTCAGCCGCCATTCACCATCGCAGGCGGCACACACGTGCACACCTCAGCGGGAGCGCGCAACATGACTGGGCTTCAGATTCATCAGGAGGAGGCGGCGGGTCGGATCACCCTGCGCCTGGAAGGAACGCTGGACGGCCGCACCGCGCAGGAGCTGCGCAACTCGCTCCAGGCGCTGGGCCAGAGCGAAGTCGTCCTGGACTTCGCGCACCTGCGTGAGTTCAAGGACAGCGCGGTGGGCGTGCTGACCCACGGCCTGAAGGACAGCGCCGTGCAGCTGCGTGGGCTGGCCACGCACCACGAGCGGATGTTCCGCTACTTCGGCGTGCTGTCCTCGCCGACGACGCACCGGGCGTACTACACGCCCGAGGACATCCTCTCCGCCTGAGTCGTGGGCGGAAGGGCCCTCCGGGCCCCGTGCATCCCCGGAAAGCGTCCGCGCCTCCAAGGCAGGCGGGCATCCGGCGAGGAACACGGGCGGCCTGGAGGGGTGCCGGCTTGCGGTCGCCTGGGCTAGAGTCCGCGCCCAGGATGACCCAGCCTGCTCGCGTTCTTGGTCCAGTTCCCTCCCCTGCCATCGCGCGCGCGGTGATGGAGCGGCTCGCCGCCCAGCTTGGCCGCGCCGTGCAGGGCAAGCCCGAGGAGGTCCGGCGCGTCGTCACCTGCGTGGTGGCTGGCGGGCACCTGCTCCTGGAGGACATGCCCGGCGTGGGCAAGACGACGCTGGCGGAAGCCCTGGCCCGCGCGTGCGCCCTGTCCTTCTCCCGCATCCAGTTCACCGCGGACCTGCTGCCGGCGGACATCCTGGGCGCGCAGGTGTTCCACGCGCAGACGGCCACCTTCTCCTTCCGGCCCGGTCCGCTGTTCCGGCAGCTGGTGCTGGCGGACGAGCTCAACCGCGCGCCGCCGCGCACCCAGTCCGCGCTTCTTGAGGGCATGGCCCAGGGCCAGGTGTCGCTGGACGGGCAGACGCATCCGTTGCCCTCGCCCTTCACCGTGGTGGCCACCCAGAACCCGGTGGACTTCTCCGGCACCTATCCCCTGCCGGACTCGCAGTTGGATCGCTTCCTCGTGCGCCTGTCGCTGGGCCACCCGGCGCCGGACGTGGAGGCGCGCCTGCTCACCACCCGCGGCGCGGCGTCCCCGCTGCCCTCGGTGGAGGCGGTGACGGGGCCGGAGGAGCTCGCGTCGCTGCGCGACTTCGCCCAGGACGTGAAGCTGGACGCGGCGGTGGCGGACTACGTGGTGCGGCTGGCGCGGGCCACGCGCGAGCACGGGGACCTGGAGCGCGGCGCGTCCACGCGCGCGGTGCTGGCGCTGGGGTCCGCGGCGCGGGCCCAGGCCCTCTGGGAGGGGCGCGACTTCGTCACCCCCGGTGACGTGCGCTCCATGCTGGTGCCCTGCTGGGCTCACCGGGTGCTGCTGCGCAGCGCCGTGCAGGGCGTGTCCGCGCGGGATGAAGCGGCGCACCTGGTGGACGAGATTGCCCGCAAGGTGGCGGCGCCCCGGTGAAGGCCCCTGCCCGCCCCTCCTTCAAGGCGCGGCTGCGCGCCGTCCTCCGTCCACCTCGCACGCTGTCGGTGACGAAGACGGGCCGCACGTACCTGGTGGTGACGTTCGGCGTGGGGCTGGGCGCGCTCAACACGGGCAACAACCTGCTCTACCTGCTGCTGGGCCTGCTGCTCAGCATGGTGGTGGTGTCCGGCGTGCTGTCGGAGCGCTGCCTGCGCGACCTGACGGTGCGCCGGGTGGGCGCGGACGCGGCCTTCGCGCGCGAGCCCTTTGCCTACCGCTGGGCCGTGTCACGCAAGGCGGGCCACGGCTTCGCGCTGACGTTCTCCGAGGACCTCTCCCCGCTCACCGGCAGCGGGAAGCTGGGCCACCTGCCCGCGGGCAGCGAGCACATCGTGCGGGCGGACCTGGCCGCGCCGCACCGGGGCCCCGTGCGGCTGTCCGGCGTGCGCGTCACCACGACGTGGCCCCTGGGCCTGTTCGCCAAGACGCGCGTGTTCTCCCTGGACGGGACGCTGCTCGTGTACCCGCGCCGGGGCTACGCCTGCAAGGAGCCGGGGCCCGCGCAGAAGGGGCCTCGCGGCGAGGCGGGCAGCCCGCGCCACCTGGACGGCACCGGCGACGTGGCGGGCCTGCGCGAGCTTGGCGCGAACGAGGACGCGCGCCGCATCCACTGGCTGAAGAGCGCCGCGGCGGGACGCCTGCTGAAGGTGGAGCGCGAGCGCGAGGAGCGCCGCATCTGGAAGCTCGCGCTGGAGGCGGGCCTCACGGGTGACGCGCTGGAGCGCCGCTGTGAGGAGATCGCCGCGCAGGCGCACCAACTCCTGGACTCGGGGCACGAGGTCGGCCTCCAGCTGCCGGAGCGCGTGCTGCGTCCGGCGGCGGGGGCCTTCCAGGAGCGCCGCATCCTCCAGGCGCTCGCGTGGGTGGGCTTCGAGGACGCGGACGTGGACTCGCGGGAGGCCGCGTGAAGCGTCCGTTGCGGCTGCGGCTCATCCTGCGTGACCTGGCGGCGGCGGCGGCCTTTGGCGCGATGGCCGTGTCCGGCCAGCTCCCCCTGCCGGTGCTGGGCGCCTTCCTCGGCGCGCTGGTGCTGGCGCTGTGCGGCTTGCGGCTCGTCGCGCGCCACGCGCGCCTGTCCGCGCTGGGGCTGCTGGTGGTGGCGGTGCTCCTGGGCCTCCAGCTGACGTCCGGCGCGATGAACGCGGTGGTGGCCGCGTGCTCCTTCGCGGGCCTCATCGCCGCGCAGCGGATGCTGTCCACGCCGGACGCCGCCGCGGACGGCCAGACGCACCTGACCAGCCTGTTGATGGTGGCCGGTGGCGCGGCGCTGTCGGGCGACATGACGTACGCGCTGTGCCTCATCACCTTCGGGGTGCTGGCCAGTCTGTCCCTGGCGCTGGGCGTGGTGGAGGCCGCGGTGCCGGACGGCGAGCCCGTGCCGGTGCGCGCGGTGATGCGGCCGTTGTCCGCGGGCGTGGCGTTCGCGGTGGCCGGCGCGGTGGCCTTCTTCGTCCTCTTCCCGCGCCTCAACTGGGCCATGGTCGGGCCACGCTCGGCGCCGGGCCTGGGCGCGAGCAGCGCGGGCTACTCCAACACCGTGCGGCTGGGCGGCGCGGGCACCATCAAGGGCAACCCGCGCGTGGTGCTGCGCGCCACGCTCACGCCCGACCCCGGCCTCGACGCGCTGGACGCCTACTGGGTGGGCCGCACCTACGACACCTTCGACGGGATGGAGTGGAGCAACGTCGTCGGCGCGCAGCAGATCGAGCGGCAGATCACCCTGCGCCCCGCCAGTGACACGCTCATCCACCAGCGCGTGGAGCTGCTGCCCGCGTACGGCGCCAGCACGTTGATTGCCCTGGAGATGCCCTCGCGGCTGGGCAACGCCAGGGCCCACTCGCCCACCGGCACCCGGTCCAGCCCCGTGCAGCTCCGGGGCGGAGGCGAGGTGCGCTTCACCGTCACCGCGCCCTCGTACACCTACGAGGCCTACAGCCTGCCCCCGGACGCGAAGGCGGGCCTGGCCCCGGGCCTGGTCCAGGCGGAGCGCGACCAGCTCCTGGCGCTGCCGGAGCACCTGGATCCGCGCGTGAGCGAGCTCGCGGCGCGGGTGCTCCAGGGCGAGAAGGAGCCGCTGGCCGCGGCGCGCAAGCTCGCCTCCTTCCTGCAGAAGGACTACGCGTACACGCTGGAGCAGGAAGGCATCCCGGAGGATCCGCTGTCGGATTTCCTCTTCGTGCGCAAGGCGGGCCACTGCGAGCACTTCGCCACCGCGCTCACGCTGCTGCTGCGCACGCAGGGCATTGGCGCGCGGCTCGCCACGGGCTTCTACGGCGGCGCGCGGATGGATGGCGGGTACCTGGTGCGAGCCGGTGACGCGCACGCCTGGACGCACGTGCTCGTGCCGGGCCGGGGCTTCGTCACGGTGGATGCGACGCCCCCGTCGAACCGCACGAGCCAGGGCTCGGTGTACCTGGAGAAGCTGCTCGCCCTCTACGAAGCGGTGGAGGCGCGCTGGCGCAACTCCGTCGTCGACTACTCCTTCCGCGACCAGTTCGAGCTGGCGAGCGCCCTGGTCCGCCCGCCGCGCCGCCCGCGCGACGCCCCCGCGAACGAAGCCCCCAGCCGTCTGCCCCCGCCGCGCGCGTGGGCGACGGCCGCCATCGTGGCCTTCATCGTCTGGCGCGCGGCCCGCTTCGTCTCCCGGTGGACAGGCCGTGCCCCCGCGCTGGCCGCCACCCGCTTCCTCGACCGGGTGGACGCGCTGCTCCAGAAGGCCCACGTGCCGCGCTTCGAGCACGAATCGCTGGAGGACCTGACCACGCGCCTGGCACGCGAAGGCCATCCGCTGGTGCTGGCGTTGACGCCGCTGACCCGCCGCTACCTGGAGGCCCGCTTCGGCGGCCGTGCCCTGCGCGAGGGAGAGGCCGAGCACCTGCTCGCCACCTTGCGCCGTGCGCTGGACGCCGAAGCCGCCCGCCGCGCCGTGAAGCCGGCCGGACAGGCGGGCCCCACCGCCCGCGCATCCTGAGCGGAAGAGAAGTGCCCTCGGGACGGAAGCCCTCTTCCGTCGCTGGTCGCCCGCCCTCCCCAGGAACGCCCAGCCGAGGTGGTGAAATGTCTTCACCCTCGTCCCGCTTCGCCATTAAGCGTTTCAGCGAACCTCCATTCGCGAGCGCCATGGCGACGTGCGCTCGAGGGCCGTGAGACGTGCATTTTCTCCCCTCGTAGACCCCCGGATTTCCTCTCGGCCACGGGTAATGGTTACAGGCCGTTCCCAGGGGGCCCGGGTCTGCGTCCTCCAACCCCTTGGAGACACACGCGAATACATCCAACCCCCGTTGGCATCCCGGTTGCTCAGGGCAGACACGTCAAGTTGTAGGACTTGAACCCAGAGCACTTTTTCTAGCGCCTCCGCCGCGGCAGGAGGCCCGATTTGGAGAATCCATCCATGCAGGCTTCGACCGAGCAGTCGTCCAATTCTGGCTCCCTCGCGATGTACCTCTCGGAGATCAACCAGTACTCGCTCCTGAAGGTGGAAGAGGAGCAGGAGCTGGCGCGCCGGTTCATCAAGGGAGACCTGGCCGCGGGTCACCGTCTGGTGACGAGCAACCTGCGCTTCGTCGTGAAGGTCTCCTACGAGTACCGCTCCTACGGCATCAAGATGTCGGACCTCATCCAGGAGGGGAATATCGGCCTGATGAAGGCGGTGCAGAAGTTCGATCCGGACAAGGGCATCCGCCTCATCTCGTACGCGGTGTGGTGGATCCGCGCGTACATCCAGAACTACATCCTGAAGAGCTGGTCGCTGGTGAAACTTGGAACCACGCAGGCGCAGCGCAAGCTGTTCTTCAGTCTGGCGCGCACGCGCCGCGAGCTGGAGAAGCTGGGCAGCGGCGAGACCGTGGTGAACGTGGATGAGATTGCCCGCAAGCTCCATGTGAAGCCCGGTGAAGTGCGGGAGATGGAGCAGCGCATGGGCGGCAGGGACCTGTCCCTGGACGCGCCCATGGGCGAGGACGGCGGCAACAGCCACGTGGACTTCGTGGTGAGCGCCGCGGCGCCCCAGGACGACGAGTTCGCGGACAAGGAGGAGGCGGGCCTCATCAACAACCGCGTCCGCACCGCCCTCATGCGGTTGGATCCGCGCGAGCGCTTCATCATCGAGCAGCGCGTGATGAACGAGCGCCCCATGACGCTCAAGGAGCTGGGCGAGCACTTCGGCTTCTCCCGCGAGCGCGCGCGCCAGCTGGAGATCCGCGCCAAGGACAAGCTCAAGTCGGAGCTGGCCGCCCTGATGGCGGAGGTGGATCCGGAGACGCTCGCCGCCCAGGGCTAGGGCTGTTTTCGCGCACCGGCGGAGACCCTGCTACAACGGGCCCCCTGATTTCCTGTCAGGAGTGCCTGCTTGTCCCACGGTTCCCCGCCGGTCGTCGATGATCGCGTTCCCCTCGCGGAGGCGCATGGTTCCGCCCCGCACAAGCCCTACGTATCCCCCGAGCAGTCGCCCGCGGAGCTGACGATTCGCGGCCTGGTGCTCGGGTCGGTGCTGGGCATCGTGTTCGCGGCATCGTCCGTGTACCTGGCCATCAAGGTCGGCCTCACGGTGTCCGCGTCCATCCCGGTGGCGGTGCTCTCCATCGCCATCTTCCGGGCCCTGGGGCGCTCCAGCATCCTGGAGAACACCATCGTCCAGACGACGGGCTCCGCGGGTGAGTCGCTCGCGTTCGGCGTGGCGGCCGCGCTGCCCGCGCTGCTCATCCTGGGCTACGACATCAGCCTCACGCACGCGTTCCTCACCGCCGCGCTGGGCGGCGTGCTGGGCGTGCTGATGATGATTCCCCTGCGCCAGGGCCTCATCGTCCAGGAGCACGGCAAGCTCACCTACCCGGAGGGCACCGCCAGCGCGGACGTGCTCATCGTCGGCGAGCAGGGCGGCACCAACGCGCGCACGGTCATCCTGGGTTTCATCATCGGTGGCGTCTACAAGTTCGCCTACTCCGGGATGAAGCTCTTCAAGGAGGCCATCGGCACGCCCATCAAGGGGCTCAAGGCCGCGACGCTCTCCACGGAGGTGTCCCCGGAGCTGTTGGGCGTGGGCTACATCATCGGGCCGCGCGTCGCGGGCATCACCTTCGCGGGCGGCGTGCTCAGCTACCTCATCCTCATCCCGATGATCTCCTTCTTCGGCAGCGGCATGGACACGCCGCTGCTGGTGCACAACGGGATGCTCATCAAGGACATGTCGCCGGATCAGATCCGCAACGCGTACGTGCTCTACATCGGCGCGGGCGCGGTGGCGACGGGCGGCCTCATCAGCCTCATCCGCTCCCTGCCCACCATCGTGGGCGCCTTCAAGCGCAGCGTGGAGACGCTGCGCCAGTCGCGCACGCAGGGGGCGCTGCCCACGGTGCTGCGCACGGATCAGGACCTGCCCATCACCGTGGTGCTGGTGGGCAGCGCGCTGCTCATCCTGGCCATCTGGCTGGCGCCGCCGCTGCACGTGAACTTCATCTCCGCCATCCTCATCGTCATCTTCGGCTTCTTCTTCGTGACGGTGAGCGCGCGCATCACCGGTGAGATTGGCTCCTCCTCCAACCCCATCTCCGGCATGGTGGTGGCCACGCTGCTCGTCACCTGCCTCGTGTACCTGCTGTTCGGCTGGACATCGTCGCCGGACCGCTTCATGGCGCTCACCACGGCGGCCATCGTGGGCATCGCGGCGTCCAACGGCGGCACCACCGCGCAGGACTTGAAGACGGCCTTCCTCGTCGGCGGGACACCCAAGAAGCAGCAGATCGCCCTCTTCGTGGGCGTGCTCACCAGCGCGATGTTCATCGGCCTGGTGCTGGTGCTGCTCAACCAGGGCGCCACCGCGGTCATCCCGGAAACGCACCCGGGCGTGCAGGTGACGGAGATGTCCACCGACACGCGCACCCAGCACACGTACCGCTGGGAGGTGTCCCAGGACGCGCTCACCCAGCGCGGCATGACGCCCGCGCTGCTCAAGCGCTCGCTGTGGGCGGAGCGCCTGGACATGGTGCCGGCGGACGGCGCGCTGGAGCTGCGCAGCTGGCGTCCCCTGTCCGCCCAGGAGCTGTCCAACCTCAAGCTGGCGCCGGCCACCGGCCCGTCGCTGAAGCTGTCGGACGCGGGGCCCGTCACCGCGGGCCCGGACCGCGTCTACAAGGAAGGCTTCGTGCGCGGCGCGGACACGCCCGTGCCCGCCGGCCGCTACCTCGTGGATGATCAGGGCAGCATCCAGTACGTGGTGGACCCCGGCATCGGCGGCCGCATCAGCGAGTACGAGGGCCAGACGCTCACGCGCTACTCAGCGCCCAAGGCGCAGCTGTTCGCGCTCATCATCGACGGCATCCTCACGCAGCGGCTGCCGTGGGACCTGGTGCTGCTGGGCGTCTTCATCGCGCTGATGCTGGAGCTGTGCGGCGTGTCCTCGCTGCCCTTCGCCGTGGGCGTGTACCTGCCCATCAGCAGCAGCGCCCCCATCTTCGTGGGCGGCATGGTGCGCCACTTCGTGGACAAGCTGCGCGGCGGCTCCGCGGCGGAGTCCGAGTTCTCCCCCGGCACGCTGATGTCGTCCGGCTACATCGCGGGTGGCTACATCGCGGGCGTGCTCATCGCCTTCCTGGAGATCGCCAGCGACGGCGCCTGGACGCGCGCCATCAACCTGCCCGCCCTCTTCGGGCATGAGAACGCAGTGGGCGCCTTCCTCAACGCCGTGGGCGAGAGCGAGCTTTCACACCCGACGTGGTCCAACGTCTGGGGCCTGGCCTTCTTCGCCGTC
Source organism: Corallococcus aberystwythensis (assembly GCF_003612165.1). GTDB lineage: Bacteria > Myxococcota > Myxococcia > Myxococcales > Myxococcaceae > Corallococcus > Corallococcus aberystwythensis. Next base: position 9,235 of record NZ_RAWK01000136.1, read on the forward strand.
CTCACCGCGGTCCTCTTCCGCTCCGCCGTCAAGGGCAAGAGCGGCGCGGAAGCCCCGCCGCCGTCGCACTGACGGCCGGCAAGCACCCTCCCCGCTTCGTTCCACGCGGGGAGGCTTTGGGCTACAGCCCGGGCACCGACGGCGGCACCTCCAGGTCGCCGCCGCCGGAGTCCGCCGGCCCCTTCGCGCAGACGTACTCCGCGCGCAGCGGCGTCACGATGCCGAAGGTGAAGGCGTAGACGAACGGGCTCCACCACGGCCAGTACACGTCCACGCGAGACAGGCCATGCCGGCACTCCGCCGCGGCCACGTTGGACGTCGTCAGCCCCGCCACGAAGCTCGCCCCCAGCTGCGTCTCCGGAGCGCCGTCGCGCGGCGCCGGACTGCGCACGCTCATGCGGAAGCACCCCGTCAGGGACGCCAGGACGAGGGCGGACGCAGCCAGTCGCTTCATGGGCGGGACTCCGGGCGCAAAGGGGACCCCTGCCTAACACACCCGGGATTCACCGCCAGTCCGCCCGGTGTTGCCCAACTGTCACTCCAACCCTCTGGATTTCGGGAGGTTTCCGGATTGGGAGCGGGCCCGGGACGGGAGTACACTCCGGGCTCCCCCATCGGGGCCTTCCGCCCCCTCCGGATTCTTCAGGTTTCATGGCACAGCCCCAGAAAGTCACGGACGCGAGCGCGGAAGCCGAGCAGTCGCCGGAGGTCCGCGAGAAGGTGGAACTGGCGAAGACGTTCGCGTTCCACCTGCTCAAGGGCATCAAGCAGATTGGCATGTACCGCCACAACGAGGCGCGCTTCCCGGAGTTCCTCGCCAAGGCGCAGGAGGCCATCTCCACGTACACGGAGAAGTTCGGGCCGCTCTCGCTGAAGGTGGAGCAGCAGAACTTCGTGCTGCACGGCGAGCCGCTCTTCTCCGAGGAGTCGCCGCTCCCCTACAAGTTCTTCCGTGACGGCATCCGCCAGCTCATCTTCCGGCCGGGGCTGCCGCTGGAGGAGCTCGTTACGCTCACGCTCATCGCGCTGTCGGAGCCGGAGCGCGGCGCGGATGACGTGCTCGCGCAGCTGTGGCGCGCGGGCATGCAGCAGGTGGAGTACGTGGTGGTGGAAGGCTTCTCCATGGAGGGAGCCAACGAGGACGAGGTCCAGGTGGAGGTGGACAAGGTGGTGGGCTACCTCTACTCCCGTCTCCAGACGAACTCGGATGACTTCCTGCGCTTCGCGCGCGTGTCCGCGGAGGACCTGGACGCGAAGCTGGACGGCGTGGAGCAGATCCGCGGCCTCGTCGTGGGCGGCCGGCATGCCTCGGACGACCTGAAGGCCCGCATCCAGCGCGAAATCATGGAGGAGGAGAACGCGCGCCTGTTCCCGAAGCTGGTGGGCGCGGTGTTCCAGGTGGTGGAAGGCGGCGTGGATGACGCGGCGCTCTTGGAGGAGATCTTCCTGCAGCTGCTGGACATGCTGCTGCTCCAGGACGACTTCGCCACGGTGAACCAGATCGTCCTCAAGCTGCGCGCGCTCTCCCAGCGCGAGGGCGGCGATCAACTGGGGCGCCTGCTCAACAACTTCCTCCACAAGATGGGCGAGGAGCAGCGCCTGACGCGGCTGGGCGAGTCGCTGAAGACGACGCGCACGCGGCAGCCGCAGGACGTGACGCGCTACCTGCAGTCCCTGGGCGTGGACTCGGTGCTGCCCCTGCTCAGCGTGCTGGAGACCATCGAGCTGCCGGAGAACCGCGCGCTGCTGGGCGACGTGCTGGCCACGTTCGCGCGCGACCTGCCGGAGCCCTTCGTGGCGCGCCTGCTGTCGGACCGGCCGCAGACGGTGCGCGACATGGTCTACATCCTGGAGAAGAGCAACCACCCGGAGCGGGTGAAGATGTTCGGCCAGGTGATGAAGAGCCCCAACCTGGTGGTGAAGCTGGAGGTCATGCAGATCATCGGGAAGGGCCGCACGGCGGAGGCCCGGCGCATCATCCACGACGCCCTCACCGACAGCGTCTCCCAGGTGCGCATGCTGGCCGCGAAGCTCTTGCCGGAGTTCGACCGCGAGAAGGCCTTCACGGACCTGGTGCGGCTGGTGCGCGACCCCGCCTGGGACAAGAAGACGACCGACGAGAAGTCCGCCGTCTACGCGGCCATCGGGGCCACCAACCTGCCCGCCGCGCTGTCCATGATGCAGCAGTTGCTGACGGTGAAGCCGTCGCTGCTCAACAAGCGTCGGGTGATGGAGGACAAGCTGCTGGCCATCACCGGCCTGGGCGGCGCGGGCTCCATCCAGTCCTACAAGATGTTGCAGGCCGTGGTGGAGGACAAGTCGCAGCCCTTGGACATCCTCACCGCGGCCCGCAAGGCGATGTACCAGACGCGCAAGGCCCTGTTCGGGGACTCCGCGCTTCCGGAAGAGGCGAGCTGACACCATGGCCGACAACCTGAAGATCAATCAGACCCAGGAAGAGAACCTGGGGGAGTACGGGCGGGAGCACAACGAGAAGCTCCAGAACCTGTCGCGCTCCATGCTCGCGGGCCTCTACATGCTCGTGCGCTCCGTGAAGATGTACGACCCGGAGAACGCCGTCTTCGAAAAGCCGCTCCACCAGCTCCAGGACATCATCAACCAGATCATCGGCAAGGAAGGCCGGCTGGAGCTGACGGGCGTCAAGGACTCGTACTACCTCAACGGCATGCTGGTGAAGGTGGACCTCAACTCCATCGAGAACCAGCGCTACCTGCTGGCGGAGATGCGCGCCAAGGACGTGGGCGGCATCACGCTGACGAAGCCCGTCACCACGCAGGAGCTGAAGAACTTCGTCTGGATCTTCAGCAAGGAGCAGTCCTCCACCGCGGAGGAGGACGGCCTGCAGGGGCGCAAGCTGCTCAACATGCGCGTGGCGAAGTTCTCCAAGCTCAAGGAGAAGATGAACAAGGACATGGACACGCCGGGCGACCAGAAGGTCGACCGCAAGAAGTACGCGATGACCGTGTACGCGCGTGCCGTGTTCTTCCTGCAGAAGTACCTGGAGTCCGTGCGCGCGGGGAAGCCCATCGGCTCCTCGCGGGCGCTGCGCCTGGTGCAGGACTTCGTGGACATCTCCTACGATCAGCGCACCCACTTCCTGGGCATGACGACGCAGAAGCGCGAGGAGGATTACCTCGTCTACCACCAGGTGAACGTGGCGCTGATGTGCATCGTGTTCGGCGCGGAGCTGGGCCTCACGAAGCCGCAGCTGCGTGACCTGGGCTACATCGCGCTCTTCCACGACGCGGGCATGACGACGCTGCCGGAGGAGCTGGCCACCAAGCGCGGGGCGCTCACCGCGGACGAGAAGACGACGGTGGCGCGCGCGCCGCTCATCAGCGTGCGCAACATCCTGATGGAGAAGGGCTTCAGCCGCTCCACGCTGATGCGCGTGGTGACGACCTTCGAGCACAAGACGGACTACGGCACCGCGGTGCGGGATGCGCGCGGCAACATCCAGATGATCATCCCCAAGACGAACCTGGGGGTGTACGCGAAGATCATCGCCATCTGCGACGCGTACGACGCGCTCACCTCCCGCAGGCCCTACCGGGACGCGTACGGCCCGGAGGTGGCGCTGATGCTGATGTGGACGGAGATGCGCCAGAAGTTCGACCCGGAGCTCCTGGCCGTCTTCATGCGGGTGATGGCCATCCAGCCCATCAAGGTCCTCTCCCGCCGCCAGCAGCAGATCAGCGTTTCCGGCCTGTAGCCTTCTTCGCCGGCTTCTTCGCGGCGGCCTTCGCCTTCGCCTGAGCCTTCGGAGGCGGCCCCGCGGGGACGCTCGCCTCGCGCAGCAGCGTGAGCGCCTTCGTGAAATCCTCCGGGAGGGGGGCTTCCAGGTCCAGGTGCTTGTGGGTGCGCGGGTGTTCGAAGGCCAGGCGCCACGCGTGCAGCGCCTGGCGGCCCACCGCCCCCTGGGCGTCCGCCACCGCGCCCTTCGCCTTGCGGCCGGCGCCGTAGAGCGCGTCGCAGAGCAGCGGGTGGCCGGCCTCCGCCAGGTGGACGCGGATTTGATGCGTGCGGCCGGTGAGCAGGTCCACCTCCACCAGCGCGGCGCCGTCGAAGGACTCGCGCACGCGGAACAGGGTGATGGCGGGCTTGCCCTCCTTCACCTTGCCGGTGAACTTCTGGCGGTGGATGGGGTGGCGGCCGTAGAGCGTCTCGATGCGCCCTTCCGCGGGCGGCACGCCGTGCACCAGCGCCAGGTACGTCTTCTGGACCTCGCGCGTCTTGAAGGACTTCTGGAGCGCCACCAGGGCCTGCTCGTGCTTGGCGACGACGAGGCAGCCGGTGGTGTCCTTGTCCAGCCGGTGGACGATGCCGGGGCGCAGCTCTCCGCCCACGCCGGCCAGGTCCTTCACGCGGTGCAGGAGCGCGTTGACGAGCGTGCCGGAGGCGTGGCCCGCGCCCGGGTGCACCACCATGCCGGCGGCCTTGTCCACGACGACGAGGTCGCGGTCCTCGTGCAGCACGGCCACGGGCAGTTCTTCGGCCTGGGGAATGGCGGCGACGGGCGCGGGGACGTGCAGCGACAGCAGCTCGCCCCCACGCAGGCGCTGCGCGGCCTTGGCGGGCTTGCCGTCGGACAGCACGTGGCCGTCCGCGATGAGGCCCTGGAGCCGGGAGCGGGTGAGGTCCGGGAACGCGCGGGCGAGGTACGCATCCAGCCGCTCGCCCCGGGCTTCCGGGAGGGCGCGGTGCTCGCGCGTGTCGGGTGAGGCCACGGCGGCGGGCGCTACCAGATCTTCGACTTCACGTGCGCCTTGGAGCGCAGCACGATGTCGTTGATGGCGCGCTCGAAGAAGTTCGCCTGGGTGCTGATCTCCGCGCTGACGCGGCTCTTGTAGAGCGCGCGCCCCTCTTCCAGTTCCTCCTTCAGGACCTCGAAAAGGTTGTCCTGCTCGATGCCCTTGATGATCTTCTGCTCGTTGTAGAGCGAGATATCGGAGGCGATCGCGCGAGCCAGTCGCATCGCCTTGACCTTTTCCTCTTCCGTCATCGTGCCATTACTTAGGCACCCACCCCGTGCGAGTCAACTTTTCCCGTCGCACGGGAGGGCGCCAGGCCAACTCCCGGTCAACGGCCCGACTTGGCGGGTTTCTCGGAGAACAGCGCGAGGTAGCTCTTGGACACGCGCAGGGGGTCCAGGCCCAGCTCCCGGGCGAGGTTCATGAGGATGCCGCGCAGGTACACGGTGGTGGGCAGCGCGGTGTAGCGGTCCGCCTCCACGTTCTCCAGGTGACGCACGGAGATGCGGGTGCGGTCGGCCAGCTGCTGGATGGACATGCCACGGGCCTCCCGGACGCGGCGGAGCAGCTCGCCGTTGAACTCGGCGTCCGAGGGGATGTCCACGCCCCGGGGCCGGGCCTCGCGGACCTTGGCGGCCACCTGGGCCAGCGCGGACTCGGCGGTCGCGATGGCGGAATCCTGCGCCAGCACCTGGGCGTCCCCGAGCTTGCGGACCGTGGGGCCCTTCACGGCGCGCGGCCCCGTGGGGCTGTTCGCCGCCGGACGCGAGTCGATGGGCCGCGACGTCAGGGGGCGCACGGCGGCGCGGGACGCTCCGGTGGCCGGGGTCCGGGCAAGCGCGGTGGTGCTCGCGTCCAGGGCCGGAGCGACCGGGGCGAGGTTCGGATCCGACTCGCCCTGGGTGGTCGTGACAGCGGCCGTAGCGGAGGCTTCCGGCGTGGGCTCGGGGCTGGTGGCCACGGCTCCGGACTCGGCCGGTGCCGTCACCGCGCTGGCCTCGGAAACGGGCTGGGGGGCCGGTGTCTCCGTGACCGCTTCAACGGCGGGAGCCGGGGCGGCCTCGGCGGACTCGGAGGCCTCGGCGGCCTCCACGGACGCCTGCGGCGACGGGGTGGCTTCCGTGGGCTCCGGATTGGAGGGGGCGGGAGCTTGCGCGGCCACGTCCTGCGCGGGTGTCGAGTCACCGGCGCTGACCGGCTCCGGAACGGTGGCAGCGGCCGCGTTCACGGTCGCCGGAGCCGCTTCGGCTGGGGAGGCAATGGCCTGCTCGGGAGCGGACGTGCCGGACGCCTCGGATTCCACGGCGGGAGCCGGAGCTTCAACGACGCCCCTGCCCTGCCCGCGCAGCGGACTGGTGGGGACGTAGACGAACGACAGGCTCCGGGTGAACGAGGCCCGGAAGGCCTCCACCACCGCCACGCCTCCCACCCGCACCGGCTCGGGAGGCACGCTGGGTGCGTCCATCCCCGAGGACTCCTGCCGCTTCGACTCCTCACCCCGCATCCGCTCCTCGCTCTTTCCAGGCGTCCCGCTCTCGCGCGGCGCCTCTCCTTCGCTGTCGTTCACGGACGCCGCGGCCTTCAGACGCGACTCCGCCTCCAACCGTTCGGCGTCCACCGCGCCCGCGGCCTTCGCCAGCGCCGCCGCGGCGGTGGCCAGGGCCTCCGCGACCCGCGCGGCCGACTCCACCTTGTCCGCGGCCTCCGCCGTCACGGCCGCCTTCGCGAGCCGCTCCGTGGACAGCCCGATGGAGCGGTCATACTCGACGCGCAGGTCCGCGTCGGTGAGCATCTCCATCGCTTCGTTCATCCGTTCACGCAGCGCGTCCACCTGGTCCGGATCCCCCAGCGCGTACACCGCGATGGAATCCGGTGAATACAGCTCCATCAGGCGCTGGTGGGCCGCGAGGATCTCCGCGTCGGACGCCGTGGGCGGCACCTCGAGGAGCTCGTAGTAGGTCTGCTGCGCGAAGGGCTTCATGGGATGGCGGACTCGGGGGAAGGGCCGTCGAGCGACACGAGACGCGCGGCGATGCGCTGGAGTCCCTGGGACACGAGCGAGTCGGGCCGCTCGAGGAGCACCGGCTTGCGCTTGCGCACCGCGCGCCACGCCTCGTCGTCGTAGCGGAGGGCGCCCAGGTCATCCATGTCGATGCCGAAGAACTTCTTCCACGCGGACACCATCGCGGCGCCCACCTTCTCGTCCGCGTCCGTGCGCGCCTGGTTCACGACGAGCCGCACGCGGAACGCCGCCAGCTCGCGCTCCAGCCGCTCCGCGTCCGACGGGGCCTTGCGCCGCACCTGCGCGACGACGTCGTGCAGCGTCCGCAGGCCGCCCTCGCGGGTGGACAGCGCGCCCTCGACGAGGTCCTGGATGCCGTAGCGCGCCTCGGTCTGCTGGAGCATGCGGAAGAAGGCCGCCTTGACGAAGCGGTACGCGTTCTCCACGGACGTGGGCTCCGGCAGCACGACGAGCAGGCCGTGGTCCGCGATGAGGAAGAAGTCGAGCGTGTTGAAGCTGGTGCCCGCGCCCAGGTCCAGGATGAGGTAGTCCGCCGTCGTCTGCGACAGGAGCGTGCGCAGGAGCTTCTGCTTCTGCGCGTACTTGAGGTTCGCCGCGTCCAGCGAGTCCTGCGCGCCGGCGATGAGCGACAGCCCGGGCACGCCAGTGGAGACCATCACCTCTTCGAGGCTCGCCTTCCCGCGCCGCAGGAAGTCCGACAGCGTCGACTCCGGAGGGCCCACGCCCAGGCACGTGTGCAGGTTGGCGCCACCCAGGTCCGCGTCCACGAGCAGCACCTTGTGGCCGGCCTGCGCGAGCGCGACGCCCAGGTTCGCGGACACCATGGACTTGCCGATGCCGCCCTTGCCGCCGCCCACGGCGATGATCCGCCGCGAGCGCGGCGCGGGGCCCGAAGGCGACACGTCATTTCCCTGACGCGGCGAGGTGCCAGCCAGCGAGGCGGGAGCGGATGGAGGCAGGGGGGCGGGCTTCACGAAGGCTCGCATCAAAGCCCGTCCTACCGCCCGAGTCGACACCCCGCCATTTCGCGGCCAGCTGACGCGGCTCCCCGTGCCCGCCCCTCGTCGCCAGGAGGCTCGGGGGGCAGGCGGCCGGGGAACCGTTTGCTGCTATTCGTCGAGCAGCTCGACGTTCCAGTACGACACGTCCGCGAGGTGCAGGAACGGCAGCCACTCGCGGTAGGTGACCTTGCGGATGGCGCCGCGGAACAGCGGCGTCCAGCGCGGGCGCACGGGTTTCTTGAGCAGCCGCATCCCGGCTTGTTCCGGCGTACGTCCGCCCTTCTTCAGGTTGCAGGGCACGCAGGAGCACACGACGTTCTCCCACGTCGTCTTGCCGCCCTGGGTGCGCGGGTTGACGTGGTCCAGGTTGAGCTCGCTGCGGGGCAGCTGCTTCGCGCAGTACTGGCAGGTGTCGTTGTCGCGCGCGTAGATGTTGAGGCGCGAGAAGCGCACCTTGGCGCGCGGCAGGTGGTCATACGCGCCGAGCACGAGGACGCGCGGGACGCGGATGGTGCGGTCGATGGTGGTGATGCTGTCCTGGGTGGCGCTGAGGGCGGCCCAGTCCTCGAACTCATACAGCCGGTACTGCTCGTCGATGGCCTTGGCGACGCCCTGATACAGCAGGGAAAAAGCCCGTTTGACTGACGTCACGTGAACCGGTTGGTAGTACCGGTTTAAAACGAGCACGGCGCTGTTGATCATGGCTGGCTTCCCGATTGGGCGGCCGCCACAGCCTGCGCGACCTGCCCCAGGTCCTCCTCAGAGAGACACCGGACGTCGAGAACGACCTCGTCATCCGCAATCCTGCCAATAACGGGCACCTCGGCTTCGCGCAGACGTTCCAGGAATACTTTCGGCGCTTCTACGGTGAGGCTGCAAGCGTAGGAAGGCAACCGGGACAGGGGCATGGCACCTCCACCCACCTGTCCATCCACGGACACAACCCGGCACTCGACGTCGCGCGTCGCGAGCAAAGCCGCCAGGCGTTCAGCACGGGCCTGCAACGCCGCTGGCTGCTGGGTGAGCAGGCCTTGGGTGGGGACCGCCTCCGGGCGGCCATCCCGGTACAGCTCCAGCGTCGCCTCCAGGGCCGCGACCGTCATCTTGTCGACACGCAGCGCACGTGTGAGCGGGTGGGATTTGATGCGCTGAAGCAGGTCCGAGCGGCCAACGATGACGCCTGCCTGGGGTCCTCCGAGGAGCTTGTCGCCGGAGAACGCGACGACGTCCGCGCCATCACGGATGGCCTGCCCCACGGTGGGCTCGGGTGTGAGGCCGGGGCCGGTGAGTGGCACGAGCGCGCCGGAGCCCAGGTCCTGAAACACGGGCACGCCACGGGAGCGGCCCAGTTCGGTGAGCTCCGCGAGGGACGCCTCTTCGGTGAAGCCGACGAGCGCGAAGTTGGAGCGGTGGACCTTCACAATGAGGCCGGTGTCCGGGCTCAGCGCGTTGGCGTAGTCCGCGCGGCGGGTACGGTTGGTGGTGCCGACTTCGATGAGCTTCGCGCCGGACTGGCGCATGACGTCCGGGATGCGGAAGCCGCCGCCGATTTCGACGAGCTCGCCGCGGGACACGACGCACTCACGGCCGGAGGCAAGCGCTGCGAGGACGAGCAGCACGGCGCCCGCGCAGTTGTTGACCACGATGGCGTCCTCCGCGCCGGTGAGCGTGCGCAGGAGGCCGATGAGCGGCGCGTAGCGGCTGCCGCGTTCGCCTTCGTCCAGGTCGTATTCGAGGTTGGAGTAGCCCCGCGCCACGGCGACGACGCGCTCCACGGCTTCGGGCGCAAGGGGCGCGCGGCCCAGGTTCGTGTGGAGCACGACGCCGGTGGCGTTGATGACGCGCCGCAGGTTCGGAGTGGCCAGGGACGCAAGCGCCGCCTCCACGTCCGCGTCCTCGAAGGGACGCAAGTCACCGGCCAGCAGCCGGGAGCGCACACGCTCGACGGCGAGCCGCAGGGCCGCGACCACACGGGCATGAGGAAGATTCGCGAGCCGAGACTCCAGCGACGGACGCCGCAGGAGTTGCTCGATCGAAGGAAGCCCGCGAAGCAGTGCGTTCTTTTCCGCTGAGGATCTCGACGCAGCGCCCATATGTGAACACCCTTCCGACGCAACCTCACTATAGCGGCCAGCCTCAAGCCACAAAGAAACAACTGAGTTATTTCATAGCCTTGAACGCCTCAACAACCATGACAATGTTTGCTGCCGTCAAATGCAGCACATAGGCCGCCAAGTAGTCAGGAACCTCAACTGGCTCTTCGCCTTGACCGTGTCCACCGAGCCTGTTCCTAAGTGTTGGTACGCCGGCCTCAAGGGTTGTTCGCAGAGCGCTGAAATGCGCCGCCATCGGAGCAGGGACCAAACCGTGATCAAACAAGGCGCCAATAAGCACCCTGGCCGTCGCATTTTCTGCAACCACCCATGATTTGCGCCCACAAACCGTCTTCATTGTGCTCTCGAATGCCTTCAGCGACTCAACCAACGCCTCCTTATACTTACCGTGACGATAATGTTCGTGCGCAGATCTAAACTCCTCTTCAGCTCCCTGAAATTCCTCCTCCATCAACAGGCGGAGAGCAGGGCGAACCACCTCGGCATGCAAAAGACTCGAATCGACACGCATAATGGCATCAGACTCGAATTGATACCCCACACCGTGCTCTCGAAATCGAGAGTTCAGCTCAGCAATAGTCTCATCCATGAAACGCACAGAGAGGTGCCCCGGAGTGTCTCTATCCCCGATCTTAAGACGGGCAACCTTAAATGTTAGTTCGACAATGTCGAGAACCCGATCCGGGTCGCAACTCAGGATAAACTTGCGACAACGCGTCCCGTAATCATCCATCATCCCGGCAATGTCGTTGGATAGATAAAAAACACCATACTCTCGACATAAAATGTCATGCACCGCCTTATAGCAATCATATGCGAACGTCCCCCCGCGCACATGATCCCTAAAAATATCTTGCCACATATGAACAATCTGAATCCGCAGGGCCTCCGGGACTTTGTCGTACACGAAAACATCAGGCGCACTGCCCTCCTGACGCTTCTTTCGCTTTGAATAAATATCAATATTTGCCATGATTTACACTGTAGCATAGTCGTCCAGACATGAACAGGTTAATCACAACCAGTGCACCCCTGCCGCATGAGCCCTCACGCTGAGCGCGCGTAGAACTGTCAATGATGCATGTCAAGCACATCAGGCCGATCAACAATTCTCAGTACACCTCTGTGCACGTCGGTGCAGTTCCAGCACTGAACTTTGCTTGCTTAACTTCCATCAACAGGCCCGTTCTCTCTTACCACCCTCCATAGGGCACGGTGATGGCTTCCATGTAGTGGCCATTCGGGTCCTGGAAGTAGACCCCACGGCCTCCGTCATGGGTGTTGATCTGATTCTCATGCTGGCCGCGAGGGTCCGCCCAGTGCTGGATCTTCCGGTCGCGGATCTTGGCGATCAGCGAATCAAAGACCTCCTCCGTCACGAGGAACGCGTAGTGCTGACCGTGGATGGCGTCCTGCGTGGTGATGAAGTCGAGCGACGCCCCGTCCGTCAGCTTCACCACCTGGAAGTGGCCGAACGGCGTGGGCGCCGGAAGCCCGAGCAACTCCGCGAGGAATTGCGCGGACGCGACCTTGTCCTTCGCGGCGATGATGGTGTGGTTGAATTTGACAGACATGAGGGCCCCTTGTGGATGAGCCCCCCTATAGTCCGCGCGCGCGCTGGAGTGCCAGCGGCCACAGCTTCGCCAGTTCAGCGCGCAGCAGCGCGGCACTGGCGTAACGCTCTTCCGGCCGCTTTCGCATCAGCTTGAGTACGACCTGCTCGAAAGCTTCCGGCAGTTCTGGACGCAGCTTCCTCGGCGGCACGGGCGTCTCCTGCACGTGCATCAGCATCAGCGGCACGGGCTGCGAGTGGCGGAACGGCAGCTGCCCGGTGAGCAGCTCGTACGCCACCACGCCCAGGGCGTACAGGTCCGTGGCCGGTGACACCTCCGCTCCCGTGACCTGCTCGGGCGCCATGTACTCCGGCGTCCCCAGCGTCGCGCCCTGGGCCGTGTTGCCCATCACGTGCGCGCTCTTGGCGAGCCCGAAGTCCATCAGCTTCAGCACGCCCGTGCGCGTGATGAACAGGTTCCCCGGCTTCACGTCCCGGTGCAGTACGCCGTGAGCGTGCGCATGCTCAAGCGCCACCGTGGCGTGCGTGAGCCATCGCAAGGCATTGGCCAGCGTGGGGCGCCCTTCCAGCATCACCTGCCGCAGGTCCTTCCCGTCCAGCAGCTCCACCGTCAGGTAATGCCTGTCGCCATCCGAGCCCACGTCGAAGACGTGCAGGATGTTCACGTGCTCCAGGGCCCGGGCGTGCTCCACCTCCTGGCGGAACCGCGTCACCATCGCCTCGTCGGCGTACGGCACCGCCAGCACCTTGAGCGCCACGCGCTGGTGATTCTTCAAGTCCAGCGCCTGGTACACCGCCGACGTTCCGCCCACGCCCAGCCACTTCTCCACGCGGTAGCGCCCCGCCACCACCTGGCCAGGGACAAGGCCCTGGTTCGCGGGCGCGGGAGGCCGGGGCGTCACTGCCCCCTGGATCAACGTCCCGCCCGGAGACACGGGCGTTCGCACCTGCGGCAGCGTTGGCTCTGAACCGTCCTCGGCCACGGCGTTGCCCGGCCGCGCGTTCAGCGCCTCCGGGCCCAGGTAGGTCAGACCTCCACTGTCACGGTCCTTGGAATGCACCCGCCCTCCCCTCTCACGACTCCAACAGCGAGACGGGGGCCGGCGCGCCCGCGCCTTCGATGTCCAGGTGGGGCGTGGGCAGGTTGTATTCAGCGGCGGCGATGGTGGCCTCCACCATGATGGGCCCCGAAATCTCCGAGGGCTCACCCTGGCACAGCACCTCCACCACGTGCTCCAGCGTCCACTTGCCCATGCGGCTCACCTCCAGCCGCTGGCCGATGAACTTCGCCGTGTCCGACAGCGCCTCGCTCGCGGTGAGCTTGGCCTCCACGGAGTCGCCCAGATAGCCGCGCGCCAGGTTCAGGACCCGGTCGATCACCGAGTTCCACGCCTGCAGGTGCGTCTTGTCCTGGGCCTCGTCGATGATGTCCAGGCCCACCTGGAGCCGCTCCATGCGCTCCAGGAACTGGTGCACCAGCTTGCCCCGGATGATGCGGCCGTGCTGCGGGGCGATCATCTCCACCGCGGGCGAGAGCTTCCGGATGGCCGCCACCGCGCGCACCAGCGCCGAGTTCACCGGCATGTAGATCTGATGGAACGCCCGGATGCCCGTCCAGTCGGACTCGTCCGCCCACAGGCCCTGCGCCTTGCTGTCCGTGAGGCCACCGAAGAGGTCGCCCGTGAAGAGCACGCGGGTCTGCGGGTCGTAGAGCATGACCGCGCCCCGGAAGTGGCAGAACGGCGACGGCACCGGCAGCAGCTTGTGTCCCGTGGGCACGCTCAACCCGGCCGTGAACTTCTCCGTCGGGATGAAGCGGTTTCGCGGCAGGTTGAAGTGGACGATGAGCCGCCAGGTGTCCTCGGAGCACAGGATGCTCGCGCGCGGCGAGTAGCGCGCGGAGATGATGTTCGCGGACGAGCCCACGTCCGGGTCCTGGTGGTTGATGAAGAGCGCCGACAGCCGGTCCATCCCGCCAATCAGCGACACCACCTTGGTGTGGATGGTGGAGAAGTCGCTGCTCGACCCGGGGTCGATGAGGAGGTTGAACTCAGCGGGTTTCTTCGTCCGCGCGTCCGTGCCCCGGAAACGGCGCAGGTACGGGTTGGCGAAGAAGATGCCGCCGGGCTCGCGCTTCCCGACCCAGAAGGTCTCGGGGGCGATCTCCACGGCGGTGCGGTTGAGGTCTATTTGTTGAGGGCTGGGGGCGCTGGGCTGGCTCATGGCGTGTTTCCTTCACGCAAACGAGGGGGGTGGGACTGCCCCCGGAGCCTACCAGCCCATCCCCTCGCCCGAGCCGCTTCCCGCGCCCACGGCCAGGAGGGCATGAGCGCCGCTTCTCGCTCTGCCCCCACCCGTCAATCAGGACCAATTCAGTACTCGCCGGACTCCTTGCCCGGACGGTCGTCGAAGAGCTGAACCCAGCGCCCGTCGAAGCCGCCGTTCTGCGGCAGGTACCACCCGCCCTGCAGCCAGAAGCCCTGCTCCTGCCCGTCGGTGTCGTCCGTCACGCCCGAGTGCACGAAGTAGTCGTGCTGCCACCAGTAGGAGTTCGCCGACGCCGGGTAGCCGCTGGCGCTCGTGCGCGTCTGGCCCCGCGAGTCCACCGCCGTGCTCGCCCAGGACTTGTCGCCAAACGAGCCACCGCCGCCGCCCGTGTCGGACGCCTTGTCGTTCAGCTCGAACGTGCCGAAGAACCACGCTTTCGACGGGTAGCCCTCGCGGTCGTCCTGCCCCTCGATGTCGCGCGTCTTGGAGAAGAAGCGCTGCATGCCCGCGCTCACCTCCGCCTGCCCCGCCTCGTTCACCACCGGGCTCTCCAGGAAGAAGAACCGGGGCGCATCCGGCAGCCAGTGCGTCGCGTAGCCGCCCTGCTCCCAGTGCGTGGGGAGGATGTCCGCCAGGTCCTGCAGCTCATACGTGACGCGCTTCACCGCGGGCCAGTTGGCCGAGGAGCCGTTGTCATAGCGGCTGGCCTGCGCGTCCGCCGTCGAGTACCGCACCGGCTGCGCGTTGAACGCCGCCACCGCCGCCGCGTCGTCCTCCGGCACGAATGCGTAGTGCAGCTTCTTGCGGCCGTCGTCGTTGTTCACGTCCGCCTCCGCCTTCCCGCCCGACGCCATCCGGCCCGCGAAGAACGAATACGGCTCCGTCACGAAGCGCAGCTCCTGCCCGTGCGGCGCCAGCAGCTTGTCGGACCACTCCGCCTGCCAGATGAGCAGGTGGCTGCCCGTGCCCGTCTGCATGAAGTTCAGGTCCGTGCTGCCCTGCCGGCGCACCACGTTGCGCTTGTGCTGCGTCACCACCGCGAACGCCACGGACTCCCCGCTACCCGGGTTGCCCACCACGTTGCGCACCTGCAACTCAACCCGTTCCCAGTCGTGGAGCTGCCAGTTGCCCGCCGCGTTCTTATCCAGCGCGTGATACAGGTGATACACGAGGGTGAGGTTCTTCCCCCCGTCCATGTACTCGATCAGCGACGTGTACAGCGTGGGCCGGATGCGCCACCTGTCGAAGGCGCTGGGCCCCGTGCGCGACGCGTCCACGTACTGGTTGATCTGCTTCCAGTGCAGCTTGTTGTTGGAGAAGTCCCCGTCCTGGTCGAAGTCGAAGTTCGTCAGCCAGTCGTAGCCGTGCTTGTTGTCGTTCGCGTTCGCGCGCTTGAAGATGACCGGCGCGTAGTAGCGCAGGAACGCCTGCCGCTGCGCGTTCGTCAGCGACCAGGCCTGCGCCTCGGCTTGCGCCGGGAAACACAGGCCCACCAGGGTGACCAGCGCGACCGCGAGGGGAGCGATTCTCATTCGGAGGGGGAGCATGGCGGCCGACGAAATCACGGCCCGCCCCTCCCCCTCTACAAAGAATGCGCGAATTCAGGCTTCAGCCAGGATTACACACTAACGCGATGCACTAGGCATCACCGGCACCTTGGGCGCGCGGCCGTAGAGGAGCTGGTAGGTGTTGTAGGAGCGCAGCACGCGCTTGATGTAGCCGCGCGTCTCCGCGATGGGGATCTCCTCCACCCACGCGTCCAACGGCAGGTCCGGGTTGGCCGAGCGCCAGCGATTCACCGCGCCGGAGCCCGCGTTGTAGCTACCCACCGCGTAGGGCGTGTGGCCCTTGAACTGCTTGATCAGCCCGCCCAGGTAGTGCGCGCCGAAGCGGATGTTCAGCTCCGGCTGGAGCAGCGAGTCCACGGTGAACTTCTTGATCTTGAGCTCGCGCGCCACGCCCTTCGCCGTGGACGGCATCAGCTGCGTGAGCCCCATGGCGCCGGCCCAGGACAGGGCCTTGGGATCCAACGCGCTCTCCTCGCGCATCAGCGCCTGGAGCAGGTCCGGCTCCACGCCCGACGTCGCCGTGTGCTTTTCAATCAGGTCGCGGAACGCGTTGGGATAGGCCACCTCCCACACCGGCCGCGTCTGCGCGGTGATGCGCCCGCTCAGGTCCTTGCGCAGCGCGAGCCGCGCGATGGCGTGCGCAGACCGCGCGTCGCCGGACTGCGACAGCACCATCACCAAGAGGCGCATGGACTCCGGCGGCTGGTTGGTGCGGTTCACCAGCATCAGCTCCGACGACACCGAGTCCGGGAAGCCCAGCCGCAAGAGCTCCACGCCCGCGCGGAAGTGGGAGTCGTCCCCCATGGGGCCCGCGAACATCGGCCAGGGGCTGGCGGCCTCCGGCACCTCGAAGATGGACGCGGACACGCGCTCCAGCCGCTTCGGGTCCAGCTCGCCCAGCTTCGAGCGCGCCATCAGCCCGTAGTACGTGGCCGGGTGCTCCACCGCCAGCTGCTCCATCAGCTCCGCGGCGCCCTGGATGTTGCCGCGCTCCTCCAGCGTGCGGGCCCGCCAGTAGCGCGCGCGCTCCACGTCGTAGGACTCGTCCGCGTTGGCGAAGTGCGCCTCGATGCGGTCCAGGAAGGAGAAGCCTCCGTCCTCCACCTTCGTCGTGCGCGCCACCCAGAAGGCCTTGAAGAGCGCCTCGCCCAGGAAGTCACCCTTGGGGTACAGCCGCGCCACTTCATCCAGGCGCGCCATGGCCTCCTTGGGGCGGTTCGTCTTGACGTACAGGTCCGCCGCATAGAAGAGCGCGTCGTCCGCGAACGAGTGGTCCGGGAACTCCTTCGCCAGCCGCTCGTAGGTGTCCGTGCCGCGCTGCTGATCCACGATGGAGCGCGACGAGCCCAGCACGTACAGCGCGCGGGCCAGCAGGTCGCGGTCCTTGCACTGCTCCACCACCGGCGTGAGCACCTGGATGGCGGCCGTGTGCTGGCGCTCCTTGCGCTGTCCCTTGCCGAAGGCGAAGTGCGCGCGGCACGCGAGCGCGTCCGGCAGCTTCAGCGTCGCGAGCATCGGCTCCAGGATGGCCATGCCCTGCTTGTTGCGGTGCGCTTCAATCAGCGACTCCGCGCGGCCCACCTTGGCGTCCGTGGGCGGCGTCTGCCCCTTGAGGCGCTTCTCCACCTGCTTGACGATGGGCGACAGGGGCTGGGCGGCCCACAGCTTCCACAGCGCGGCCTTCTCCGCGGCCTTGTCCTTCTTCTCCACCGCCAGGTCCGCCGTGGCGATGAGCGCCTCCGCGCCCACGTTGCGGCCCCAGCCCGTCATCATGCGCTGGGTGAGCGGCGTCAGCGCCTCCATGGCGCCGTCGTAGTCCTTCTTCTTGCGCAGCACGCGCGCCAGGCCCAGGCGCGCGTCCACGTACATGCGCGAGCCTTCCGGCACCTGCTTGAAGCTCGCCGCCGCGTCGTCCAGCCGGCCCTGGGACTCCAGCGCCACGCCCGCGTGCGTGAGGCAGCGGTCCTTCAGCGCCGGGTAGTCGTTGGCCAGCGCCGCCATCTCCGTCGCCGCCGCCTTGTCGTCCCCGGCCCGCACCGCCGACAGCGCGCGCAGGTAGCGCACCGCCGGGCTGTCACCCTCGCCCTCCAGGAGCGTGCGCGCCTTGGTGTACTGGCCCTTGTCGAACGCGTCCTTCGCGTCCCGCTTCTTGCCGTCCGCGAAGTACGGCGTCAGGTCCTCCAGCCCATAGCGGCGCCCGCGGTGCACCACCGGCGTGGGCGGCACGATCCCCGGGAAGGCCGGGTTGAACACCTGCACGTAGCCCACCGGCGACGGGGCCTTGTCCGCGTCCGGCGGCGGCGTCAGCTGCGCCTCCGACGGCGCGTTGTCCGTGCGCGTCGTGGGCGCCTGATC
>NZ_RAWK01000137.1 GCF_003612165.1 Corallococcus aberystwythensis
GCGCCACGCCCGGGAGAAGAACGACCCCACCCGCCCGCGCTGGCCCATGCTCGTGCTGCGCACGCCCAAGGGGTGGACCGGCCCGAAGGTGGTGGACGGCAAGCCCGTGGAAGGCACCTGGCGTGCCCACCAGGTGCCGCTGGAGGAGGTGCGCGACAACCCCGAGCACTTGAAGATCCTCGAAGCGTGGCTCCACAGCTACCGCCCCCGGGAGCTGTTCGACGCGAACGGCACCTTCCGCGAGGAGCTGGCGGACATCGCGCCCAAGGGCCGGCTGCGCATGGGCGTGAATGTCCACGCGAACGGCGGCCAGCTGCTGGTGCCGCTCGTGCTGCCGGGCTTCCGCGACTACGCCATCGACCCGGGCGCCCCGGGTTCGAAGCAGGTCAGCGCCACCAAGATCCTGGGCGGCTACCTGCGGGACGTGATGCGCCACAACCTGGCGACGAAGAACTTCCGCATGTTCGCCCCGGACGAGAACGCGTCCAACCGGCTCCAGGACGTGTATTCCGTCAGCGGCAAGAGCTGGGACGCGAAGCAGGAGCCCACGGACGAGAACCTCTCCGTGGACGGCCGCGTGATGGAGGTCCTGAGCGAGCACCTCTGCCAGGGCTGGCTGGAGGGCTACCTGCTCACCGGACGCCACGGCTTCTTCTCCTGCTACGAGGCGTTCATCCACATCATCGATTCGATGTTCAACCAGCACGCCAAGTGGATCAAATCCGCCAGGGAATTGCCGTGGCGCAAGCCCATCGCGTCGCTGAACTACCTGCTCAGCTCGCACGTGTGGCGGCAGGACCACAACGGGTTCTCCCACCAGGACCCGGGCTTCATCGACCACGTGGCCAACAAGAAGGCGGACACGGTGCGCATCTACCTGCCGCCGGACGCGAACACGCTCTTGTCGGTGACGGACCACTGCCTGCGCTCGAAGAACTACGTGAACCTCATCATCGCGGGGAAGCAGCTCTCGCCGGTGTGGCTGGACATGGCGAGCGCCGTGCGCCACTGCTCGGCGGGCATTGGCGCGTGGGACTGGGCCGGCAATGACGACGGCGACCCGGACGTGGTGATGGCCTGCGCGGGCGACGTGCCCACCCTGGAGACGCTGGCCGCGGTGACGCTGCTGCGCTCATGGGCCCCGGAGCTCAAGGTGCGCGTGGTCAACGTGGTGGATGTCTTCACCCTCGCGCCCGTGAACGTCCATCCGCACGGGCTCAACGAGGAGGACTTCAACCGCCTGTTCACCACGGACAAGCCCGTGGTGTTCGCGTTCCATGGCTATCCGACGCTCGTGCACAAGCTCACGTACAACCGGGCCAACCACGCCAACATCCACGTGCACGGGTTCAAGGAGGAGGGCACCACGACGACGCCGTTCGACATGACGGTGCTCAACGACATGGACCGCTTCACCCTGGCGCTGGACGCCATCCGGCACTCGAAGGCCGTGCGGCACCGGCTGGACGACGCGGAGCAGCGCTTCTCCGAGGTGCGCCAACGGCACAAGCTCTACGTGTCGGAGCACGGCGAGGACATGCCCGAGGTGGCCGACTGGAAATGGAGCGCGCGATGAGCGACCCCGGCGCGGTGCTGGTCATCAACAGCGGATCTTCGTCGCTGAAGTTCGGCCTCTATGTCGAACAGGACGGCCAGGAGGTAGTGCGGTTCAAGGGCAGCGCGAGCCACATTGGCGAGGAGCAGGGCCGGCTCGTCGTGAAGGACGGCGAGGGGAAGCAGGTGCGCGCGGTGGACGTGCGGCATCCGTCGCAGGAGGACGCCCTCCGCGAGGCCGTGCGGCACCTGAGGGAGCTGGGCGGAGAGCAGCCTCAAGCCATCGGGCACCGGGTGGTGCATGGCGGTCCCCACCTGCGCCAGCACCAGGCGCTGACGCCGGAGGTGATGAAGGCGCTGGAAGCGGCGACGCACTTCGCGCCGCTGCATATTCCCGCCGCTCTCGGGCTCATCCGGGCCACGGAGCGGCAGTGCCCGGACGTGCCGCAGTTCGTCTGCTTCGACACGGCCTTCCACGCGACGCTGCCCGAGGCCGCTTCGACGTTCCCCCTGCCCCGCTCCGTGCGCGACCAGGGCGTGCAGCGGTATGGCTTCCATGGCCTGTCGTATGAGTCCATCGTCGCGAGGCTTGCGCCCCAGGTGCCCGCCCGCACCGTGGTGGCGCACCTGGGCAATGGCGCGAGCCTCGTGGCCCTGGAGCGTGGACGCTCCGTCGATACGTCCATGGGCTTCACGCCCACGGGCGGCATTCCCAGCGGCACCCGCACCGGCGACCTGGATCCCGGCGTGTTGCTGTTCCTGATGCGCACGGGCGGGATGGACGCGGATGCGTTGGAAGCGCTGGTGAACAAGGACTCCGGGCTCCGGGGCTTGTCGGAGGGGACCAGCGACATGCAGGCCCTCACGCGTGCCGCGGAGGCGGGCAGCGCGGCGGCGTCACTGGCGGTGGATGTCTTCACGCGCGGCATCGCGAAGACGGTGGGCGCCTACGCGGCGGTGCTCGGCGGGCTGGACCTGCTCGTGTTCACGGGTGGCATCGGGGAGAACAGCGCCCGGGTCCGGCAGGACGTGTGCTCGAGGCTGGGCCACCTGGGCATCCGGCTGGATGCTCAGCGGAACGAGGCGAGCGCGGAGCTCGTCACGGCCGATGGGTCACCGTGCCCGGTCCGCGTGCTGCCCAGCGATGAAGAGGTGCAGCTTGCCCGTCACACCCGCCGGCTGCTTCGCGGGTGAAGGCCCCTACGCCTGCCGCGTGGCGCTCCGGCGCGGCAGGTGCAGCAGGCCTTCACGGCGCAGCCACAGGGCCGCCGCGACAATCGTCAGCAGCGTCGTGGGCATCCAGGCCGCCACGGCGGGCGCCAGGCGCTCCGTGAGCACCAGCGTGCGGGACACCACCATCAGGCCCCACATCGCCACGGCGATGAGCAGCCCCTCCACCACCGCGGCCGTCAGGTGGCCCCTGCGGTTCGTCCGCAGCGCCAGGCCCACCGCCAGCAATGCGGCAGGCAGGCCCGCCAGCGGGTACGCGAAGCGGTTGTGCCACGCGAGCTGGAAGGCCTTCGTCGCGAGCCCCACCTCCGCTCTCGCGACGATCTGCTCGCCCAGCTCTCCCAGGCGCATCTGCTCCGGACGGCCCGGACGGATGCGGAACGTCGTCGCGCCCACGCCCAGCTCGTACTCCGCGGAGGGCTGCTGCGTCACCGACGTGCGCCCGTCCTCCGTGAACGTGCGCTCCACCACGTCCGTCAGCTCCCAGCGCGTGCCCTCCACCGAGGTCATCCGCCTCGCGTCCACGCGGCGGCGCAGCTTGAACTCCGGCGTCAGCGTGAAGATGGAGACGTTCTCGAAGCCCTCC
Source organism: Corallococcus aberystwythensis (assembly GCF_003612165.1). Taxonomy (GTDB): domain Bacteria; phylum Myxococcota; class Myxococcia; order Myxococcales; family Myxococcaceae; genus Corallococcus; species Corallococcus aberystwythensis. The sequence goes on from NZ_RAWK01000137.1 coordinate 3,371, forward strand.
TGCGCGTTGCCGCCCCGGAGGAAGAAGATGGCGTCACCCCGCCGGAACCACTGCTTCGGCGTGTAGTACATCCGCCAGTCGCCCCACCGGTTGAAGCGCTGCGTGGTGATTTCATCCACGCGCCGGCCCGCCCTCGCGGCCACCGTCTCGTCGAAGGCCACCAGCCCCACGCACGCCACCAGCGCGCACAGGCCCACCGGCAGGTACAGCGCCGCCGGGCCGAAGGTGAGCGCCCGCAGCGCCGTCACCTCGCCCTTCTTGCGCAGCGCCGACACCGTCGTGCCCGCCGCCAGCAGCAGCGCCGCCGGCCCCAGCTGCTGCACCGTCACCAGCGCCTTGTAGCCATAGAGCTTGAGCACATCCAGCACCCAGCCCTCGCCCCCGTAGGCCTTCGCGCGGTCCACGAAGTCCACCACCAGGAACACCGCCACCACGCCCGCCAGGATGCCCAGCGTGTAGCGCACGTACGCGCGCACCACGTACCCGAAGAGGGTGCCCTTCATCGCACCGTCCCCGAACGCGTCACGCGGTACAGCGCGAACGCGCCCACCGCCATGAAGAGCACGTTGGCCAGCTGCCCCGCGACGAGCACCGGCATCTGCCCCTTCTGTCCCATCTGCTCGAAGGCGCGGCTCAAGAGGTAGTAGAGGACGTAGCCGCCCAAGGTCAGCAGGTAGCCCCACGCGCGGCCCGCCTGCCTGCGGCCAATCGCCAGCGGCGTGCCCAGCAGCGCGAACGCGATCGGCGCCACCGCGTTGCCCAGCCGGCTGTGCAGCGCCATCAGGAAGGGCCGCGCATCCTCACGCCGCTCCTCCGCGTCCTTCGCCGCGTCCAACAGCTCCACCGGCGTCAGCTCCTCCTTCGGGGAACGGAACCGGTTGCGCCGGGACAAGGACCCGCCCAGCCCCACGTTGATCTCCGCCTTATCGAAGGCGACGACGCTCGCGTCCACCGAGGAGCGGTTGGCGCGGTGCACCTCGCCTTCCTTCAGCTCGATGCGCAGGGCCTCGCCCCGCTCGGACGTGCCCACGCTGCCCTTGTGCGCCAGCACCAGCAGCGGCGAGCTGGGGTCGCGATCGTCGTGCAGCAGCACGTTCGTCCACCCGCCGCCCTTGGGCGCCACCTTCTGCGCGTACAGCGTCAGGTCGCTCAGGTCCTCGTAGAAGACGCCGGACTTCACGTCGCCCGCGACGTTCTTCTGGATGACCTCGCCCACCAGGTCCTTCACGCCCGTGAGGCCCCACGGCTCCACCGTGGACGTGAGCAGCACCATGAACGCGCTCAGCGCGATGCCCACGGCCAGCGGCGCCGCCAGCAGCTGGAGAGGGCTGATGCCCAGGGCCTGCAACGACGTGAGCTCCCGGTCCTCGCCCAGCCGCCCCAGGCCCAGCAGGATGGCCAGCAGGAACGCGATGGGCAGCGCCATCACCAGGAAGTGCGGCGCCAGGTACGCGATGAGCCGGCCCAGGTCGACCAGCGTCACCGCCGAGCCCAGCAGCACGTCCGTGCCGCGCAGGAACTGCATCACGAACAGCAGCAGGAACATGAACGCCACCCAGACACCCAGGGGGACGAGCAGCTCCTTGAGCAGGTAGCGCGCCAGCAGCTTCACGGCCGCGCCCGCAGCCCCCGCGCGCCGATGTCACGGCGGAAGTGTCTGCCCTCGAAGCGCACGGCGTCCGCCGCCGTCAGGGCCCGCTCGCGCGCCGTCGCCAGGCTGTCGCCCCGCGCGCACACCGTCAGCACCCGGCCGCCCGCCGTCACCAGCGCGCCGTCCTGCTTCGCCACGCCCGCCAGGAACACGGGCGCGTTGGACGGCACCGCGTCCAGGCCTTCAATCCGCTGGCCCTTCTTCGGCGCCTCCGGATAGCCCTCCGCCGCCAGCACCACGCCCACCGACGCGCCCGGGAACTGCTTCAGCGGCCGGGGCGCCAGCGTCCCCTTCGCGCACGCGTCCAACAGCGGCAGCAGATCCTCGTCCACCTGCATCATCAGGACCTGCGTCTCCGGGTCCCCGAAGCGCGCGTTGAACTCCAGCACCTTCGGGCCGGACGCCGTGAGCATCAGCCCCGCGTACAGCACGCCTCGCAGGGGCGTGCCGCGCTTCTTCAGCACCGCGAGCGTCGGCGCGATGACCTGCTCGCCCACCTTGGCCAGCTGCTCCGGCGTGAGGAACGGCGCCGGGCAGTACGCGCCCATGCCGCCGGTGTTGGGGCCGGTGTCGCCCTCGCCCACGCGCTTGTGGTCCTGCGACAGCGGCAGGAGCACGTAGCGCTCGCCGTCGCACAGGGCCATCAGCGACACCTCTTCGCCCTCCAGCAGCTCCTCCAGCACCATCCGCTGGCCGGCCTGGCCCATCTGGGCGACAGCGCGCACCGCTTCGCGCGCGGCGTCCGCGTCCGGCGCGACGATGACGCCCTTGCCCGCGGCCAGGCCGTCCGCCTTCACCACGATGCGGCCCTGCGCGACGGCGTACGCCTCTGCCTCCGCCGCGTCGGTGAAGACGCGGAAGGCCGCGGTGGGCACACCGGCTTCGTCCATCACCTCCTTGGCGAAGGCCTTGGAGCCCTCGATGCGCGCGGCCGCCGCGACGGGGCCGAAGCACGGGATGTCCACCTGCGCCAGCGCGTCCGCGACGCCCGCGACGAGCGGCGCCTCCGGGCCCACCACCACCAGGTCCACGCGCTCGCGGCGGGCCAGCGACACCACCGCCTCCGGCGAGTCCGCCTGAAGGGGCACGTTGGTGCCCCACCGCGCGGTGCCCGGGTTGCCCGGGCCCACCAGGAGCCGTGACAGGAGGGGACTCTGGGCCAGCTTCCACGCGAGCGCGTGCTCACGGCCGCCCGACCCCAGCAACAGGACCTTCACGTCAACCTCGCTCGTCGAGTTTGAAGAGCAGCTTCTTCGCCGGGAAGTAGGACGGGTCCAACCCCACCACCTTCTCCAGCACCGCGCGCGCTTCCTTCGGCTTCGACACCACCAGCAGCTCCGCCAGCTTCGTCTGCGCGGAGAGCATCTTCGGCGCCACGTCCAACGCGGACTGGAGCGTGCGCATCGCCACCGCCACGTCCCCGGCCTCCGCCTGCGCGAGCCCCAACGACAGGCGCGCCACCGGCAGGCCTCGTTCGACGCCCACCGCGCGCTCCGCCAGGCCACGGGCCTGCGGCCCCTTCGCGTCCAGCGCGATGAGGGCCCGGTACGCCTGGGCCCCGCCGTTGTTCGCGTTCACGTCCACCACCGAGTGCAGCAGACGCTCCGCGGTCTGCCGGTCCCCCTGGTGGAAGCGCACCAGGGCCTCGTAGAGCAGCGGCTGCACGTCCTCCGGGCGGTCGCCCAGGGCCTTCACCACGTTCTCCACGCCCACCAGCGTGTCGCCGGGCCGCAGCCAGAAGCGCGACAGCGCGGGCCTGGGCGCCAGCCTCATGGGATCCCAGTCGCGCGCCTCCAGCACCGGGTAGAACAGGCGGAAGGCCTCGTCGCGCTTCTTCGCGCTCGCCGCCGCCACGCCCTCCAGGAGCTTCGCGTCCATGCGGCGGTCGTCCAGCCGCACCGCCTGCTGGAAGCGCTCCTGGGCTCCGGCCACGTCGCCCTCCAGCAGGTGCATGCGCCCCTCCAGCACCTTCTCCAGCGCGGCGTCCTCCAGCCGGCCCTGGAAGCCCTTCAGGTGCTCGCGGGCCACGGCGACGTCCTTCTGCTCCAGCGCCACCAGGAACCACTGCAGGTGGGCCTCCGCCAGCGCCGGCGCCACCTTCAGGGCCTCCGTCGCCGCCTTCACCGCGCCGGCGTCGTTGCCCGCGGTGCGCTCGGCGGCGGCCAGGTGGCTCCAGATTTCGGAGGCGTCACGCGGGCCGTAGCGGGACGCGCTCTTCGTCAGGTCCCTGAGCGCGCGCACCGCGTCGCGCGCGTTGCCTTCGGCCTGGTAGCGCAGCACCGCCAGCGCCAGTGAGGCGCGCACGTCACCCGCCTTCGCCTTCAGCCGGTCCTCGTACAGCTTGCGCGCGCGGCCGGTCTCCCCGACCTCCACGTAGATGCGGGCGGCGGCCTCCAGGCTGTTCCAGTCCTGGGGGTCCAGCTCCATCCGGCGGCCCAGCTGCTTGAGCGCCAGCCCGTACTGGCCGGCCTGCTCGTGCGCGAGCGCGCTGTAGTAGTCCACGCGCTTGAGGTTCGGCGCCAGCGCCCGCGCGGCGTCGAACTCCCGGTTCGCCAGCTCGCGCGACGTGGCCACCTGCGCGCGCCCCAGCACCAGGTGCGCCTCCGCCTTGAGGGCGTCACTGGCGTCCTGCTGGGCCAGCACCGACGACGCCAGCTGCGCCGCCTGCTCCAGGTTGCCGGGCTGGCGCGAGCGCGCGAGCAACAGGTTCGCGTTCGCGACCAGCAGCGCGGGCGTCTTCCCGGCCATCCCCTGCGCGGCCTGGATGAGCTCGCGCGCCTCCTGGAAGGTGTTGTCGTCCATGCCCGGGCCGCGCCCGAGCGCCAGCGCCTGCACATACCCGGCGATGGCTTCCGCGTTGCGCGGGTCGAGCAGCAGGGCCTGCTGGAAGGACTCCTCGGCTTCCGCGTACGTCGCGCGCTGATCCATCGCGAGCTGCTTCTGGCCCGCGGCCAGGTGCTCCGCGCTGGTGCCCTCCACCTCCAGGAACTGGAGCTTCCAGCTGCCCACCGCGGCCAGCACCTCCGGAGGCACCGCGGCCGGAGCGGCGGGCTTCGCGGCCAGGGCCGCCTTCTCCTGCTGGGGCTTGAAGACGAGGAAGTAGTAGCCCGCGCCGCCAGCCCCGAGGATGCCCAACGCGAGCAGGCCCAGGACCGCGGCACGGCCGCCGCCCCCGCTGCCGCCACGCTGGGCGCTGCGGGCCGGAGCGGCCGTGATGTGCGAGGTGCGCGCGGGCTTCACCGAACTCACGCGGGAGTCCGGCGACGGCGCTCCCGTGGACCGGAGGTCGTCCCCGGACGACGCGGAGGCCGGGTCCAGGCTGCTCATCATCGGCAGCTCCAGGTCACCGCCCGCGGGCGGCGGCGCCGTCACCTGGGGCGCCACCACCACGGAGGACCCCTGGGCCGCGGCGGGATCGCGCTGCTTGCAGTCGTCGCAGACGCCCAGGGCCTGGTCGAAGGGGTCCGTCAGGTCCTTGCCGCACGAGCGGCAGTGCGTGTGCGTCTCAGGCTTCGCCGCGGGCGCGGGAGCGCGGGCGGACATGCGGCCCAGCGACACCGCTCCGGCGGCGGGCGAGGCGGCGCCACGCGCGGTCGCGGGCGGAGGTTCCAGCTCCAGGCTCCCGGGCGCTGGCCCCAGGAAGTCGAGCAGCGGGTCCGCGGCAACGGCCGGAGCCGGTGCGGACGCGGGAGCCGCGACCCCAGGCGCGGCAGGCACCGGCGGGCCGGGCCTCGCGGCGGGGCTCGCCCTGGGCGCGGCGGGGTTCGCCCTGGGCGCGGACTGCGGTGCCGGCGGGCCCAGGCTCGCGAACGGGTCCGAGGGAAGGTTCGCGGGTGCGCGCGACGCGGGCGGGCCCAGGTCCGCGAAGGGGTCCACGCTCCCCGGTGGCCCCAGCTCCGGCATCTCACCGAAGTCCCCGAAGAGGTCCGACGCCGGGGCCGCCGCGGGCTTCGCGGCGACGGGCGCGTTGCGGGGCGCGCCCTGCGCCGGAGCCGCGGCCGGATTGCTCCGGGGCTCACGCGCGACGGGAGGCGCCGGTGCGGCCGAGGGAGGCTTCGGCTCGGCGGTGGGGGGCGCGGCTCCTTCAGCGGGAGCCGTCACGGACGCGGCAGAGGCCTCCCGCTTCACGAGCTGGAGGTGACGGCAGCGGGGACACTGCGCGCGGACGCCCTTGGTCGTGATCAACCGGTCGTCGATCGCGTAGGCCGCCGCGCATTTCTGGCAGACGATGCGCATGAAGTTAGTGACGGAAGTGTCGCACTCCCGTCACCACCATGGCCATCCCATGTTCGTCCGCGGCGGCAATCACCTCCGGGTCCCGGACGGAACCGCCCGGCTGGATGACCGCTGTCGCCCCCGCCCGGGCCGCCTCGTCCAGCCCGTCCCGGAAGGGGAAGAAGGCATCCGAGGCCACGGCGCTGCCCTTGAGGGCCTCGCCACCCCGCGTCATCGCGATGCGCACGGAGTCCACCCGGTTCGTCTGCCCGCCGCCCTGCGCCAGGAGCTGGGCCGGCGCCGCGAAGACGATGGCGTTGCTCTTCACGTGCTTGCACACCTTCCAGGCGAAGCGCAGGGCCCGCTCCTCCTCCGGCGTGGGGGCGCGCTTGGACACCACCTTCCACTCCAGGGGCGGCTCCACCGCGTCGCGGTCCATGAGCAGCATGCCGCCAGACACGCTGCGCGCGTCCACCTGGGGCCGCGGGGCCGCCGTGGGGGACGCCAGCGCGGGGCCCGCTTCCAAAAGGCGCAGGTTCTTCTTGCCCGCCAGCACCTGGAGCGCCACCGCCGAGTACGACGGCGCGATGACCGCCTCCAGGAACGTCTCCGCCATGGCCTTCGCCGTGGCCTCGTCCACCTCGCGGTTGAAGGCCACGATGCCGCCGAAGGCGCTCACCTCGTCCACCGCGCGGGCGGTGCGGTAGGCCTTCTCCAGCACGTCGTCCACCGCCACGCCGCACGGGGTGTTGTGCTTGATGACCACCGCGCAGGGCTTCTCCGGGAACTCCAGGACCAGGCCCAGGGCCGCGTCCAGGTCCAGGATGTTGTTGTACGAGAGCTCCTTGCCCTGGAGCACCTTCGCGAACGCGACGGACGGCTCCTTCGGCGCGGCGTATTCCTTGTAGAAGGCGCCGCGCTGGTGCGGGTTCTCCCCGTAGCGCAGCCCCTGCACCTTCTGGAACGCGAGCGACAGCTCCTGCGGGAAGGGCTCCTGGGCCTCGCCGGACAGCCACCCGGAGATGGACGCGTCGTACGCCGCCGTGTGCGCGAACGCCTTGCGCATCAGCCGGCGCCGCGTCTCCAGGCCCACCGCCTTGTGGCCTTCAAGCTCCGCCAGCACCGGCGCGTAGTCGTCCGGGTCCACCACGATGGCCACGTGCTGGAAGTTCTTCGCGGACGCGCGGACCATCGCCGGCCCGCCGATGTCGATGTTCTCGATGACGTCGTCCTCGCCCGCGCCGGACGCCACCGTCTGGCGGAACGGGTAGAGGTTCACCACCACCAGCGAGATGGGCTCGATGTTGTTCTTCGCCATCTCCGCCCGGTCGCTCTCCAGGTCGGGCCGGCCGAGGATGCCGCCGTGGATGCGGGGGTGGAGCGTCTTCACGCGGCCACCGAGGATTTCGGGGCTCTGCGTGTGCTCGGACACCTGCGTGGCGGGGATGCTGGCGGCCTTCAGGGCCTCCAGGGTGCCGCCCGTGGAGAGCAGCCGGTAACCCAGCCGCACCAGGCCCTGGGCAAAGGGAACCAGACCGCGCTTGTCGGAAACGCTCAGGAGAGCCAGCACGTGTGCGCCTCGCAATGGGTGGGGGTGGCGCGGGTCCTAGCAACCACCCCCTGGGGTGTCAACGCAACACGTCACCCCAGGCCCGGCGCGAAACAGTGCCCTGCCCTCAAGGCTTGCGAGCGGACACGGGAGGCTCGGCCTCCGTGGCCTCGCGCAGCTTCATCAGGCCGCGCGTCTCCACCTGGCGGATGCGCTCGCGGGTGAGGTTCATGATCTCCCCCACCTCTTCCAGGGTGATGCCGCCCTTCTCCGCCACGTCCAGGGCGCAGGTGTGCTCCAGCTCCGTGATTTCCTTGTCCGGGAAGTTGAGCTTGATGGAGCCCGTCTCCGGGTTCACGTCCAGGTAGAGGTTGTGCTTGCAGGACACGAAGAGGCACGGGCGCGGGCCGTTGATGCAGTCCGCGCGGGTGCGCGGCCGCTGCTCGTCCACGAGCTTGAGCGTCTCCGTCTCCTCGGGGTCCAGCTGGCCGGCCAGCCTGCGCCGCCGCAGGTCGCGCGCCATCTCCTTGCGCGACATCGTCTTGGAGCGCCGGCGTTCCGCGGGCTGCTCCTCCTCATTCCCCCCCTCGCCCTCCTGCAGCTGCTTCACTTCCGACATGTTTCGTCCTCCAGATGTGTGGAGTCTATCCGGTTCGACAGGACCCGGGGGGGCATCCTATTGCGACCGGAGCGTTTCGTCTTCGCGCGCCGTGACGGCGCTGCCCAACCGGGCGACATCCCGGACCAGATCCTGCGCCCGTTGCCTGAGCGTTGCCAACTGGGCTTCGAGTGACCTCCTGCGTTCTCCTCCCAGGGGCCGCCCTCCCAGCTCCTCCTGGAACCCGTCGAGCACCTCCGACAAGTCCCGCTGGAGCTGGTCGATGTGGTTGCGGTGGAACACGAAGGAGCGGCGGATGTCCTCCAGGGTGTGTCCTTCGGCCATCATCTTCTTGATGACGTTGATGCGCCGCACCGCTTCCACCGGGTAGAGGCCCAGGCTGCCCTGGTGCTTCCCCTTGCGGCCCACACGGCGGCTGCGGGGAAGCAGACCGGCCTGGACGTACTTCCGGAACGTCGCCTCCGAGAGCCTCACGCCCCGGGGCCGGAAGATTTCCAGGATCGCGTTCGCGGGCAGGCCCCCCGCGTTCTCGCGCTCGATGCGCTCCAGTTCATCAGGCGCGAGCAGGTCCATCGATTCCATTGAATAGAGGCTACTGAATGGATGCCATAGGTGCCAGATTCGCGCGTCACTCGTCAAGGAGGACGAGCAGGCGGGCAGGCGGACGTCGCCCGGCCGACGCTTGAGCGCAGGCTCCCGGTGGCTTCAGGGGATGGGTGGGGAACGGCGGGGCGTCAGCGGCCGCGGGGCGCGCGGAACTCCTGAATCACGGAGCCGTTTTCGGGGACGACGACGGTGTACGTCTTCTCGCCGGACGGGTGGTGGAAGGTCAGGGTGTAGGTGCCGGCTGGCAGCTTGTAGGTCGCGCGGCCCTGCACGTCGCCCAGCCGCTTCGCGCCCAGGTAGACGGTGGCGTAGGGGTTGGCCTTCACCTGGAGCGAGCCCATGGCCTTCGCCGTGTCCGCGGCGGGCTTCTCCACGGGCCCGGCCGGTTCGGCGGCGGGAGGCGGCGTCAGGGCGGCTTCGCGGCGCTGCCCCTCCAGCTCCGTGTCGATGGCCTCCGCGGCCGGCGTGCGGGCGGGCTCGGCCGGGGGCACCGTGGCCGTGGCCGGAGGCGGGTTCGTCGCCGGGGCCGTGACCTGGGGCGGAGGCGCACTCCCCTGCCCCGTGTGCGAGCGGGCCACGGCGAGGACGCCCACGACGCCCGCGAGCCCCACCGCGGCGGCGGCCCACAGGGCGCGCTTGCGGTTCGGCGCTGGGGGCGGCCCGGGCTCGGTGGCGGAGACCGTGTCGACGTCGCGGTCATTGGCGCCGGAAGGGTCCACGACGGGGGACATGGCCCGGCGCGCGGAGCCGGTCCGCGACCTGTCGTCGTCCGCCGGGGGCTCGTCCCGGACGGCGGGGACCTCGCGGGAGTGGGTGCGCTTGCGGGAAGGCGCGAGCGGCGCTTCCCTGCCCATGGACTGCAGCGGCATCTGCGGCGTGGGCTGCGGAGGACGCCCGTGCGCGGCGTCGGCGGCGCTGTCGTCCTGCGACAACACCAGCGTCGTCCCGTGGCGGTCCTCGTCCGGCGAGGCGGCCCGCTTCGCGCCCGAGGCGTGTTCGCGCGAGGGCATCACCGCCGTGGGCTCGCGGGGCGGGGCTTCCGCGCCGGGCCCCGCCAGCGCTCCGTCCTGAAGGGCCGTGCGCTCCGGCATCGCGGGCAGCGCCTGGTTGCTGGCGGCGACGGGGAACAGCTTCCGGACGAACTCGCCCACGTCGGTGTCGTCGACGGAGCGGGCGTGGTTCAGCACGCACTGCGCCAGCGCGCGCTCCAGCTCCCCCGCCGTCTGGAAGCGCTTGGACAGGTCACGCTCCAGGGCTCGGCAGATGGCGGCGTCCAGGTCCGGCGGGATGTCCGGGTTGAGGCGCGCGGGCGGCACGATGGTGCTCTCCTGCACCGCGCGCAGGACGGCGATCTCCGAGTCCCCCTGGAACAGCCGTCCGCCGGTGAGCAGTTCCCACAGCACCACGCCCAGCGCGAAGACGTCGGTGCGCACATCCACGTTCTCGCCCCGGGCCTGCTCGGGCGACATGTACGCGAACTTGCCCTTCAGCACGCCGGGGTTCGTCAGCTTGTTGCCCGCCTTCGCGATGCCGAAGTCGGTGAGCTTCACCGCGCCGTCGTAGGACACGAGCACGTTGTGCGGCGTGACGTCCCGGTGCACCAGGTTCAGCAGCTCGCCGTTCACCCGCAGGCGGTGGGCGTAGTGCAGCCCTCGCGCGACCTCCACGCCGATGTGCGCCACCAGCATGGGCGGCATCGGCGACATCGCCTCCTTGCTCCGCTTGCGCAGCTCCCACAGCGAGCAGCCGCGCACGTACTCCATCGCCAGGTAGTAGGTGTCCTCGTGCTTGTCGAAGTCGAAGATCTGCACCACGTTGGCGTGGTTGAGCCGCGAGGCCAGCCGCGCCTCCGCGATGAACATCTGCACGAAGTCCGGGTCGCTCGCGAGGAACGCCCGCACGCGCTTGATGACGACCTCCTTCTCGAAACCCTCCGGCCCGCGCGCGGTGCACAGGAAGATCTCCGCCATGCCCCCTTCGGCGAGCTTGCGGCGCACGACGTACTTGCCGACGTGGGTTCCTGCCTCGAGCGTCACGGAAGGGTCCAAGGCCGCGCCTACTCGAACTTGACCGTCACCACGTTGAGGTCGATGGGGCGCACCTCGATGCGGCGGGTGAGGGTGCGCTGCAGCTCGGCGTTGGTGAACTTGCAGTCATACGAACCCACCTGCAGCTCCACCGGCTTGAACGGCGTCTGCCCCAGCTTGCGGCCGTTGCACGACACCTCCGCCCACGGCATCACCACGAAGCTCACGGACGCGGCCTTCTCCACGGCGCGGACAGGCTCGCGCACCTCCGCCGCGGGCACCACCGTGGCCGCGGTGGCGACGGGCGCCTTCACCACGGGCGCGGGAGCCTGGGCACGAGGCGCCTCCTGGGCCTGCTTCGCTTCGGAGGCCGCGGCATCCGGCGTGCGCGGAGCGGCCACGCCGGAGGGCCCGACGCCAGGCTCCGGCGTCTTCGCGGCCGGGGGCGCCGAGGCCGGCGGCTCCGTGGCGGGCTTTCCAGAGGACGGCATGGGCACGAGCTTCAGCGGCCCCACGTCGAGCTGGCCGGACGGCGGGATGACGATCTGCGTGCGCAGCTCGCGGTAGCCCTCCTTCACCAGCACGACCCAGTAGCGTCCGGGCTTCACCGTGGGCAGCGTCAGCGGGGTGCGCTCCGGGAGCACGCGGTCCTCGAACACGACGCGCGCGCCGGCGGGCTCCGACTCCACGTGCACCCCGCTCGAGCCCGCGCCCAGGCCCCAGACGATGCCGATGCCCACCAGGATGGCGACGAGCACGATGGCGCCGTACAGGAGCGCGCGGCGCTTGGGCGGCTCCACCGCGGACTGCTCGGTGAGCGTGCCGGTGCGGGCCGGCGGCACCCAGGCGCCCGGCATGGGCGCGCGGGAGGCGGAGCGCGGCGCGGTGGACGCCGTCATCTCGAGGGTCGCGTGGGGCGCGGGCACCGGGAGCCGCTGCCCGCGGTGTTCACCGGACGGAGCCGGTCCGCCCGCGCGGGGGACTGGAATCTCCGAGCGCGGCACGGCGCGCATGTCCTGAGTGGGCCCCTCGTCCACGTCCGCGCGTGAGACGGCGCGCATGTCCAGGGTCGAGTCGTCCTCGTCCTCCCGGGCCCGCGCCGCCAGGAAGCGCTGATCCAACGTGGGCGCGTCCTCCTCCACCTGGAACCCGCCGGAGAGCTTCCCCTCCGTGTCCACCATGGCGAGCGTGGGACCGTCCTCCTCCACCTCGAACGCGCCGGAGAGCTTCCCCTGCGTGTCCATCATCGCGAGCGTGGGACCGTCCTCCTCCGTCACCGTCGGGAGGGACGGCTCCTCCAGGCGCACCGGCCGGATGCTCCGCGAGGGCGGTGACTCCAGCGCCCGCCGCATCCCCGTCGTTCCCCGGGGCTCCGGCCGGGCGTCGGGCGCGCGAGCCTCGGCCCGGGGGTCGGCGTTGCGAAGCTCGGAGCGGGGCTCGGGACGGCCTTCGGCGCTACGGACCTCCGAGCGCGGCTCAGGCCGGACATCAACGCCACGTGCCTCCGAGCGCGGTTCAGCGCGAACATCCGCGCCGCGTGCCTCCGCGTGCCGGGCCTCGGCGCGCACGTCCGGGTACGCCTCTGGGGTCCGGCCTTCGGAGCGCGCCTCCGCGCGAGGAACACCACGCCCCTCGAGACGCGCGTCCGCGCGGGGCTCCGCGCTACGGGCCTCCGAACGAGGTTCCACGCCTCGGGCATCCGCGCCACGGGCCTCTACACCCCGGGGTTCCGCACTCCGGGCCTCCGCGTTGCGCGCATCCGCCCGGGCCTCCGCGTTGCGGCCTTCCGGACGGGTGTCCGGGCCACGGACGTCGGAGCGTCCGCCCTCCCCTTCCGCGTCCTCGCGGCGCGCCTCCACCTTGACGCTGGGACGGTTCGCCCGCCCGGGACGCAGCGTGGTGGTGGGCTCGTTCTCCGTACGCCCCGGCGCCGTCGCGGGCCGCATCACCGAACGGCGCGGCGCGGGCGACGGCGGAGACACCCCCGCCTCCTCGTCCGTCACCTGCACCTCGCCGGAGCGCGCCTCCTCCGTCAGCCGGTCCGCGTACAGCTGCCGCATGTACGCGGCCAGGTCCGCCGTCGTGCCAAACGGCTGCGGCTGCGACGCGAGCCACCCCTCCAGCGCCCGCTGAAGCTCCTGCGCGTGCTGGTAGCGCGCGTCCGGGTCCTTCGCGAGCGCCTTGAGCACGATGGCGTCCAGCTCCACCGGCACCCGGGGCGCCACCACCGACGGCACCGGCACGTGGCACTCCGCCACCGCCGACAGCGTCAGCATGTCGCTGGGACGCTTGAAGAGCCGTCCCCCCGTCAGCAGCTCATGCAGCACGACGCCCAGCGCGAACACGTCCGAGCGCCGGTCCACGCGCTGCCCCGAGGCCTGCTCCGGCGACATGTACGAATACTTGCCCTTGAGCACCCCGGAGCGCGTCACGGTGGCCTGGTCCGCCGCCTTCGCGATGCCGAAGTCCACCACCTTCACGCCACCGTCGAACGTCACCAGGATGTTCTGCGGCGACACGTCCCGGTGCACGATGTCCAGCGGGCGCCCCGTCGCATCCGTCTTCTTGTGCGCGTAGTCCAGCCCCGCGCACGCCTCCAGGAGGATGCGGCACACCAGCGGCACCGGCAGCGGAAGCCCCGCCGTCTCCGAGCGCTTCCAGAGCCGGCGCGCGTCCACGCCATGGATGTACTCCATGGCGATGAAGAACGTGTCCCCCTCCGCCCCCAGGTCGTAGATCTGCACGACGTTGGGGTGCGCGAGCCGGGCCGCGATCCGCGCCTCGTCCAGGAACATCCGGACGAACTCGTCGTTCTCCGACAGGTGCGGGAGGATGCGCTTGAGCACCAGCAGCTTGTCCGGAGCATCCGAACCCGGCCGGCGCGCGAGGTAGATCTGCGCCATGCCGCCCGTGGCGAGGCGCTTCAGGAGCTGGTAGCTGCCGTAGGTTTCGATGGACACGGCCGGACGCGTAGGGGCGGACCCCAAGCGTAAGCGGCCGGGCCAGGGGAATCAAACATCGAATCCCCCTGGGCTTTTTCCCGGTTCCACCGGGCGTGCGCCTAGCGCCGGGCGGCCCGGACCTCGCGGGTCTCCCGCATCAGCGCTTCCAGCTCATCCAGGTGCCGCTTGAGCACCGGCATCAGCACCGGCGCCGCGTCCACCCGGTCGAACAGGTCCAGCACCCGGTCCACCTTGCGCTCGATCTCCTGGGCCCTCACGGGGCTGATGCGCTTGAGGAGCATGTCCGCCCCGGCCTCCATCAGCACCCGGGCCACCGCGTTCCGGTCCGCCAGCGGCTCCTGCTTGCGCTGCCCCTCTCCACGGATGACCCGCAGTCCCGGCGCACCGGCGCGCGGAGAGGACTTCATGGGCTCATCAGGGGTCCAGGTGCTCACAGCGCCTCCAGGGCAACAGCGTGCAGACGCTCCGCAGGGTACACACCGAGAGGGCGCCTCCAATTTTCTGGTCATCCGCACAGGCAGGACCAGTGCTGTAGCACCGGGGTCTGACACCCCCGTTCGGGGCCGGATGGCCGGCCCGTCACGGGGTCCACACCCACAGCTTCCCCACCGTTCAGTCGTTGGCGCAGGCGCGGCGGTAGGTGATGGCCACCTTGCTGCCAGGCGGCGGCACCGCGCTGAACACCACGCTGTTGGACGCCGCGTCGTAGCTCCACCCGCTGGTGGTGGGGGCGCCGTTGACGGTCACCACCACCGTGCCCGCGTCCGGCTCCTCGCTCAGCGGGAAGCGGTCCTGCGCGCTGAACGCCTTGCTGGCCACCTGGCGGAGGAGCGGCGCGTAGTCACCCGCGCAGACGTTGAGGACCTCGCCGCCCGTCTGGGCCGCCGCGTCCGCGTACCGGGTGCCGGTGCCGCCCGCCGTGGCGCAGGACGTCTTCGTGGGCGCGATGGCGAAGAACGTGGCCCGCTGCGGCTGGTTCTCACCCTTGCGCTGCTGCGCCCACTGCACGTACGTGGAGACCGCGTCCGGCGAGTGGTCGTCCTCGTCGCCCACGAACACCACCACCAGCGCCGCGGAGTCGCGCAGGAAGCCCGCGTTTCCGTCGTTGGCCAGCGCCGTGCGCGGATCATCCACGTTGTTCACCAGGGGGGACGTGAGCGCGCGGCGCATCGCCTCGAAGCCCTGCTCCACCTGGGCGCACTGGCCCACCTGCACGTTCTGCTGGAGCACCTGCGCCACGTTGGGCGTGCCCAGCGTGAGGATGCGCTGGCGGCTGTTGTCCGCCGGGAAGAAGCGGCCGGCCTCACCGCCCAGCGCGCCGCCCGGGCACGCGCCGGACACCGCGGAGATGCCCGTCGTCGTCACCGCCATGTTCACGTCCACCGCCTTGTTGCGCGCGGCGTCCACGAACGCGGGCATCGCGGACACGAGCTTCGGGTGCTCCTCCACCATGGACGCCGTGTTGTCCACGACGAACAGCACGTCCACCTTGCTCACGTCCTGCTGCACGAAGTTGTCAGTCTTCTCCGTCTTCTTCGACGACTCACCGATGAGCGGCACCATCAGCGGGATGGGCAGGTCGCTGGAGTCCACGTAGAGCGGCGACAGGTTCATGCCCGTCACCTGCGCCAGGTAGTCCACGCCCACCGTGAAGGACTCGCCCGGCGCAAGCTGGAACGCGGGCGGCGCCGGGTGGTCCAACAGCGCGAACTCCGTGTCCGTCGTGCCCGGCCCGATGAAGACGTTGGACACCGTGATGGGCGTGGTGCACGCGTTGAGGTAGTTCACCTCGCGCGGGGACGGACGGCAGTCCTTGCGGCCCAGGCCGAAGTCCAGGTACCAGGGCGACGCCACCAGGCACGTCTCCTGCGAGTTCGCCAGGAGCGGCACCTGCCGCACCGGCGTCGCCGGGTTGTACTGCTCCACCTGGAGCTCACCCGCGAAGTTGCCGCCGGTGAAGGGCGCCTGGAAGGCCACCTGGAAGCTGAACCAGTCCCCCGGGTAGATGATGCCGCCGAAGAGCGCGCCGCCGGGCATCTTGAACACGCCGCCGCCGTCGTTGGCGATGCGGATGTTCTTCACGGGGCACAGGTCCGTGCCCTTGTTCTCCAGCTTCACGCCCAGCACCGCGCCGCGGCCCGGCGGGATGGTGCCGAAGTCCACCAGCTGCGGCGTCACCGTCAGGTCACACGGCGCATGCGCCTTCGCGCTGCCGAAGAAGTCCAGCTGCACGGTGGCCGCGGAGAACGCGCTCGTGGTCATCACCAGCGCGCCGGACGCGCTGCCCTCGCGCATGGGCTCGTAGAAGACCTCCAGGTTCAGCTCGCCGTTGGCCGGCAGGGTGAACGGCAGCGTCACCGGCTTGTGGTTGAACTGGAGCTGGGCGCCCGTCGCGTCCGGCGTCCAGTCCAGCGTGTTGATGGTGAGCGGGCCCGCGTTGTCCGTGCCGCAGTTCTTCACGTTCACCACGACGCGCATCTTGGAGCCCAGCGGCTGCTCGCCGAAGTCGTACATCATGGGCGACACGCACAGCTCGGACGCACCGCCGAAGCCGCGCAGCGGCACGGGCAGCGTGGGGTGGCGCTTGCTCACCACGGAGTACACGGCGCGGTCCACCGCCGCGCCCATGTGGCCGGGGCTGTAGCGGATTTCGAAGGCGCGCACCTCACCCGGCTGGAGCACCAGCGGCAGGCCCGTGTTGGCCTGGCTGAAGGACGCGTCCGTGCCGTCCAGCATGAGCGACGTCACCGTCACCGGCTCCGTGCTGATGTTGCGCAGGCTGGAGGCCTTGATGGCGTCGCGGTCCACCGGCACCGCGCCGAAGTCCACCACCTCCGGCTCCGCCACCACCGCGCGCTCCAGCGCCTCCGCCGCCACCGTCACCGTCACGTCCGCGCACCCGACGCAGGGCGAGATGGCCAGGGCCACCTGCTTCCTGCCCACGCGCACCGGGTTGAAGGTGAGGGGCAGCTCCACGCGCTCGCCCGGGTTCACCGTGAGGGGAGCGGCGACGAACTCGTCCTTGTCCGCGCCCACCAGCTTGGGCGTCACCATCACGGGCAGTTCCGTGGGGTTGTCCAGCGTCACCCCCAGCGTCTTGGTGGAGTCCGCCTCGATGCGGCCGAAGTCCAGCGCGCGCGGCGTCACCCGGGCCCAGGCGTCCACGCCGGCGCCGTTGAGCGGGATGCGCATCAGCGGTTCGATGCGCGTGTCCGAGCGCACCACCAGCACCGCGGGCAGCCCGCCCTGCGCCAGCGGCGCGAAGCGCACCTTCAGCGTGCACTCGCTGCCCGGCACCAGGCTGTGCGGACCTTCATGGGTGAACTCCGCCTTGTAGGCGCCTTCCGGCCCCTCCACCCAGGCTTCGTCCACCGTGATGCGCGCGCGGCCCACGTTGCGCAGCGTCACCGTGGATTCACGAGCGTCGAAGACGGCGACCCGTGCGAAGTCGACGCCGCCCGGCGTCGCCGTCAGCCGGCCATCCGCGAGCGACGAGCGCTCCCGGTCCGCGCAGCCCGACAGCAGTCCCACCACCACCAACCCCAGCAGGCCCCAACGCCCCGTCATGGCACCCACCCGTCCCTCCCCGCCTCCCCCAAGCGCTTTGAAGCCGCGTAAGCAGCCACACCTTCCGGGTGTGGCCCTCGCGGATCAGGTGGCGAAGCTAGGCACCCACCCCGGGACTGCCAACCGCCTCACCGTGGGAAAAACAGTGGAACTGCCCTCCAGAACGTCCACTGGATGGCACCTCCCCTGCCACGGCGGCGGAAGACTTCAGAATTTCGGAATCCGCAACGTCTTGCTGATCATCGCGCTGCCGCTGGCCACGTAGAGCAGCGCCAGCGGGTGCAGCGTGAGCGGTCCCAGGTTCCACACCCCGCCCCACAGCGCGTCACCAATGCGGCCCTGCCACGTGGCCGCCGCCAGCACCATCACCAGCAACAGGCTGGTGGGGATGGGGGTGCCCTCGAAGTACTTCACCTTGCCGGTGCCGTCGGACAGCTCCGCGGAGGTGACATTGAAGCGCGCCAGGCGGCTGATGCCGCACGCGACGAAGTAGAGCAGCGCCGCCACGTCCAGGTTGCCGCGCAGGCCCACCGCGAACGCCAGCGCCGCGGGCGCCATGCCAAAGGAGATGACGTCCGCCAGCGAGTCCAGGTCCGCGCCCAGCGGCGACTTGCGGAAGCGCCACCGCGCGATGCGGCCGTCCGCCACGTCCATGGCCAGCGCCACCGGCATCAGGCAGAACGCCACCCACAGCCAGCGTGGGTTGCCGGTGGCCAGCGACTGCATGGCCGCCAGGATGGCCCCGGCGCCAGAGAAGCCGTTGCCGAGCGTGACGAAGTCCGCCAGCACGAAGGTGCGAATCATGGAGAAGTGGCGGCGCTGGCGGCGGGCCGCGGGCGGCGACGAGGGCTCGGGCGTCATGGCTCCCGTGTAACACACACCGTCTTTCCGGCTTTCCCAAACCCACGACGCGACGCATCCGGGCGTTTCATCCCCGTGGAAAAGTCAAATCCCAGAAACATTGACCGGCGAATCGCCACCTTCCTAGTCTCCGGGCCGCCATGCCCGAGCACATCCCCGAAAACTCTCCTCCTCGCGGAGGGTTCCGTTCTGTCCGGACCCGCCGTCTTTCCCTCTCCCTCCTCGCGTCCCTGGCGCTCGTCGCCACCAGCACCGGATGTGACGACGACAAAGAGCCTGTCGACCCCAACCCGACGCCGACGGCCCCGAAGTACACGGCGAAGATCAAGCGCACGTCGTACGGCATTCCGCACATCACCGCGGAAAACTACGGCAGCCTGGGCTTCGGCCAGGGCTATGCCTTCGCGCAGGACCACGTCTGCACGCTGGCGGACCAGATCATCAAGGTGCGCGGTGAGCGCGCGCGCTTCCTGGGCCAGGGCCCGGGCAACCAGTACGTCGGCTCCGACCTGGCGTACCTGGCCATGGACGTGATGGGGCGCGCGGAAGCCGCCTTCCCCACGCTGTCCCAGGAAGTGCAGGACATGCTCACCGGCTACGCGGCCGGCTACAACAAGTACATCGCGGACACGGCCCCGGAGGCCCTGCCCGCCGAGTGCGCCAAGGCGGCCTGGGTGCGCCCCATCACCCCGGTGGACCTGCTGGCGTACAACACGGACCTGACGCTCATCGCGGGCATCAACGCGCTGGCGCTCACCATCCCGTCCGCCACGCCCCCCACCGTGAGCGCGCAGTCCGTGGACCCGAAGCAGGCCGCGCTCAAGCCCCAGCCGCCGTCGCTGGAGCAGCTGCGCAAGCTGAAGGAAGCGGACTTCGGCAGCAACGGCTGGGCCATTGGCGGTGAGCGCACCGACAACGGCAAGGGCATGGTCATGGCCAACCCGCACTTCCCCTGGGAAGGCGAGCTGCGCCTGTGGGAGAGCCAGCTCACCGTGCCGGGCCAGATGAACGTCTACGGCGTGGGCCTCATGGGCGTGCCCGCGGTGCTCATCGGCTTCAATGAGAACGTGGGCTGGACGCACACGTTCTCCGCCGGCCAGCGCGCGACCATCTACCAGCTGCAGCTCGTGCCCGGGAAGCCGACCGTCTACAAGTACGGCACCGAAGAGCGCACCATGACCTCCAAGACCTTCACCATCCTGGTGAAGCTGTCCGAAGGGTCGCTGACGAACTACACGCAGACCGTCTACTTCAGCCACTACGGCCCGATGATCGCCTTCCCGGACTCGGCCCTGCCGGCGGGCTTCCCCAAGGGCGCGCTGGGCTGGAACGCCCAGACGGCGCTCACGCTGCGCGACGCGAACATCGACAACACGAAGTTCCTGGACCAGTTCCACGGCATGAACAAGGCCAAGTCGCTGGCCGAGTTCAAGGACGTCTACAGCACCCAGCAGGGCCTGCCCTGGGTGAACACGATGTTCGCCGACAAGGAGGGCAACGCCTGGTACACGGACGCCACGCCCACGCCCAACCTCACCAAGGACGCGGCGGCGAAGTGGGCCACCGAGGCGAACACGCCCGGCCTCAACGCCACCTACGCCATCTTCCAGGCCCTGGGCTTCGTGGCGCTCAACGGCAGCGACCCGGCCAATGAGTGGCAGGTGGAGCCGGGCTCGCGCAGCCCCGGCCTCGTGCCCTTCGCCAAGGTGCCGCAGCTGGAGCGCAAGGACTTCGTCTTCAACGCGAACGACAGCCACTGGCTGGCCAACCCCCAGGCGCCGCTCACGGGCTTCTCCCCGCTGCACGGCTTCGAGGGCGTGCCCCAGTCGCCCCGCACGCGCATGAACGCCAAGGTCCTCACGGAGGTCTCCGCCACCGGCGCCTCCGGCTCCGACGGCAAGTTCACCTTCGACGAGCTGAAGACCGCCGTGTTCAGCAACCGCAGCAGCATGGAGGAGCTGGCGCGCGCGAGCCTGGTGGAGCGCTGCACGGGCAAGACGACGGTCACCTACAAGGACACCACCGGCAAGGACAACGTCGTGGACATCAGCCAGGCCTGCGCGCTGCTGGCCGGCTGGAATGGCCGCTACGACGTGGACCAGAAGGGCGCGTTCATCTTCCGCGAGTTCCTGGGCGCCTACTCCGGCGCGCAGCTGGTCAACGCGGGCCCGGGCGCGCTGTTCTCCGTCCCCTTCAGCCCGGCGGACCCCATCGCCACGCCCCACACCCTGCCGGCCGCGCCCGCCACGGGTGAGGACCCGGTGCTGGTGAAGCTGGCGCAGGCCGTCTTCACCATCAACCGCTCCGGCAACACGGTGGACAAGACGCTGGGCCAGGTGCAGTTCACCACCCGCACGGGCACCCCCATCCCCCTGCAGGGCGGCATGCACCGCGAGGGCGTGACCAACGTCGTGTCCTTCGGCGTCGCGCGCACCACGGTGTTCGACTTCGCCCAGCCCCACTCGGCCACGTACAACGCCAACACCCTGCTGGCCAAGGAGGGCTACCCCATCAACAACGGCAGCTCCTTCGTCATGGCGCTCCAGTTCACCGACGCGGGCCCCAACGCCAACGCCGTGCTGACCTACAGCCAGTCCGGTGACCCGAAGTCCCCGAACTACGCGGACCAGACCCAGCTGTTCTCCACGAAGCAGTGGCGCCCCATCCTCTTCACGGACGCGCAGATTGCCTCGGACACGTCCGCCGTGGAGACCACCGTCTCCGGCGGGTAACCCCCTCCGCCTGACGGCCTGAAGCCCTGGAAGGCC
Source organism: Corallococcus aberystwythensis (assembly GCF_003612165.1). GTDB lineage: Bacteria > Myxococcota > Myxococcia > Myxococcales > Myxococcaceae > Corallococcus > Corallococcus aberystwythensis. Next base: position 24,197 of record NZ_RAWK01000137.1, read on the forward strand.
CCGGGAGCCACCGTGCTCCCGGGGCCTTCTTGTTTTCACGAGGAGTCTTCGTTGAAAAGTGTCACGGACAGCGGAATGGCCAGACGCAGGCAGGCGGCCCTGGCGGCTGGGTTCAGCATCGGCCAGCGGACATCCAAGAGGGCCTTCGAGGCGAACACACAGTCCGTGACGCCGTCAGGGGCGCCCGGATGTGTCGTCTCAGCAATGTCAGCCTTTGGGGCTAGTTTCTTGACCGCGGCTGAAGGGCAGTATGTCCCCCAGGCCCAGGGAGAAAGCCCGGACGGGGGGTTGACCGGGACGGCCGCTGGGTCCGACACGAAGGAGTCGCGTACGCCATGGCACTTCCGGTCTACAAGACAGACGTCATCGACAAGGTGTTCTTCCTGCGCTGGGACGCTCCACCGACGCCGGAAGAGATTCAAGCGGTCTTCCTGAAGATGCAGGCCGCCTACCAGCAGCATCAGCAGCAGCAGCTGGTGCTCGTCACCATCGCGGGAGCGAAATCCGCGGTCCCCAACAGCGAACAGCGCCGGCACCTGTCCAACATGCTGTCGGACGCGCGCAACCTGTTCTCGGAGATCCACGTCATCATCGAAGGCAACGAGCTGCAGCACAACCTCCAGCGCGTCATCGTGTCGGGGATGCTCATCGTCACCCGGACGTATGACGACCAGTTCATCCGCGTGCACAAGAACGCGGACGGGGCCGCGGGCTTCATCGCGCGGCGGCTGGGCGTGGATGGCTCGCAGGTGGTGAACGAAGCGCGTTCGCGCGGCGTGGTGATGTAAGTCCCCGGGGGGATTCGGGGGCCCGTCAAAGGGCCCCCGGCCCCGGAATGCGGCAGCGCGCGGGCTTTTCAGCTCCGGGCGCCCTGTCCCACCGGCCGGGCCGGACGGGCGGCGCTGACGGAGCCGCGCACGTAGCGGTGGTCGAAGAGGTCCACGTAGAGGTACTCGGGCCAGGACACCATCGCGCGGGCCCCCAGCATCACCCCCCGCATGATTTCACTCACCATCAGCCCCGCGGCGGTGGTGGCGCCAATCACGCACGTGGGCGCGTGGCCCTTCCCCTGGTAGCAGGCGTCCATGTACTCCTGGAGCATGTAGCTGCCCAGGTGCGGGATGATTTTGGGCAGGTCGATGCGGCCGTCCGGGAGGATGAACATCTCCTCGTAGAGCGGCGCGTCCGGCTGGAAGACGTGGAGCGCGGCGCCGAAGCCCAGCATCAGCCCGGTCATGATGGGGATGCCCGTGTCGCGGCACGTCTGGTGGAGCGACTCCTTGGCCCGGGCGCCCGCGATGTCGATGACCTCCACCACGTAGTCCACCGGCGGCAGGCCCCCCAGCCCCTTGAGCACGTCCGCCACGTTGGCGTCGGTGATGCCCTCCTTCACCTTGTGCACGCGCAGGTCCGGGTGGATGTCCCGGCACATGCGCTCCACCACGTCCACCTTGTACTGGCCCAGGGTGCTTTCGAAGCAGCCCACCTGCCGGTTGATATTGTGGCGTTCGTAGACGTCGAAGTCCGCGAGCGTCAGGCAACCGAAGCCCAGGCGCGCCAGGTCCACCGCGCACTGGCCCCCGGCGCCTCCCACACCAGCGATGAGCACGTGCGTGCTGGCGAGCTTGTCCATGGTCTGCGGGTGGAGGACGCCCAGGTTGCGCTGGAAACGGGGGTTCACGTTCGTCATGAGAAGGGCTCCCTACTTGCGCATGCAGACGTAGAAGTTCTCGCCGTAGTAGTCGTCACCGTCGGCCACCAGCGCCTCGCTGAAGCCCACCTTCTCCAGCAGGCGCACCGCCTGGTCCGTGTCCAGGAAGGTGACCATCTCGTTGGGGTCCGTGGTGAGCTTCTGGGCGCAGGTGCGGTGGTGGTTCACCGCGCGCTGGAGCGCTTCGGTCCACCGCCCCTGGGACTCCCATTCCCGGATGGAGTTCTTCAGCACCTTCTCCAGGTCCGGCCGGGGGCGCTTGTTGCTCGTCATGCACAGCACGCCGCCGGGCTTGAGGTGCGTCCAGGCCTCGCGCAGCACGACCTCCGGGTCGCGCACGTAGAAGAGGACGTTGTTCATCACCATCGCGTCCGCTGCGCCCTCCACCTCCGGGGGGAACGACGACACGTCCCCCGGCAGGAGCGTCCAGCGGGCGCGCACCGCTTCGGGCTCCTTCGCGCGGCGGCGCACCGCCAGCGCGAGCATGGCCTCGTTGTTGTCGAAGCCCACGACGCGCTGGCCCCGGCGCGCCAGCGGCTCGCTCACCAGCCCCGTGCCGCACCCCGCGTCGATGACGTAGGCCCGGTCCCGGGTGTCGCGGAGGAGCTTCTCGCGCTGCCGCTGGTAGCACGGCAGCTCGGGGATCATCTGATCGTAGCTGTGCGCGAAGTCGTTCCAGATGTTGTCGACAAAGACGGTCTCGGGCATGGGTCCTCCCCCTCGCGGGGAGACAGGGTGAGACCTGGAGTTGTCCCCCGTCCTCCCC
>NZ_RAWK01000138.1 GCF_003612165.1 Corallococcus aberystwythensis
CCTCCCCCCAGGGCCCCTTGCCCAGGAAGTACGAAGGGCTTCGTTGACACCTACGAAATCGTTCGTATAACTATGCGTAGGAAGCGGTGAGGAGAGAGGAAGCCATGAGCCGAGCAAAGCTGCCGCGACCCACGGATGCCGAACTGGCCATCCTGCGGGTGCTGTGGGACCGGGGGGCGCGCACGGTGCGCGAGGTCCACGAGGCGCTCCAGGATGGGGGCGGCTACACCACCGTCCTGAAGACGATGCAGATCATGACGGAAAAGGGACTGGTGACGCGCGACGAGTCCCAGCGCGCGCACGTCTACAGCGCCCGGCTCCCCCGGGAGAGCACCCAGCAGCAGCTGGTCACCGACCTGGTGGACCGCGTGTTCGGCGGCTCCCCGGCGCGGCTCGCCCTGCAGGCCCTGTCCACGAAGAAGACGTCCCCCGAGGAGCTGGCGGAGCTGCGCCAGTTGCTGGATTCGCTCGAGAAGGAGTCGGAGTCATGAACAGTTTCATCCTGGAAGCGGTGGGTTGGGCGCTCGTGCACCTGCTGTGGCAGGGCGCGCTCGTGGCGGTGGCCCTGGCGCTGGCGCTCCGGTGGGTGGGCCGGCGTTCGGCGAACCTCCGCTACGCGCTGGCGTGTGGCGCGCTGGGCATCATGCTGGCGCTGCCGGTGGCCACGGCGTGGCGGCATGCCTCGCGCGCCGCGGAGGCCCGTCCGGTGCGCACGGCGTTCGTCCCGCGGACCGTGGCGCCCGTGACAGGCCCGGTGGCGCAACCGAGTACCGGGCGTTCCACGCCGCGTCAGGTGACCGGGACCGCGCCGCTGCCCCGGCTGGACGCGCTGATCCAGCAGGTGGGTGAACACCTGCCCTGGCTGGTGCTGGCGTGGGGCCTGGGTGTGCTGGCGTCATCGCTGCGCCTGCTCAAGGGCTGGATGGGGCTGCGCCGCCAGGTGGACGAGGCGGTGCTCGCGTCGAGGGAATGGCAGGAGCGGCTGGCGGTGCTGGCGCGGCGGCTGAACCTCACGCGTCCGGTGCGCCTGCTGGTGTCGTCGAAGCTGGACGTGCCGTCCACGCTGGGCTGGCTGAAGCCCGTGGTGCTGGTGCCCACCGCGACGCTCACCGGGCTGGCCGTGCGGGAGCTGGAGCTGGTGCTGGCCCACGAGCTGGCCCACATCCGCCGTCATGACTTCGCGGTGAACGTGGTGCAGTCGCTGGTGGAGACGCTGCTCTTCTACCACCCGGCCGTGTGGTGGATGTCCCAGGTCATCCGCGTGGAGCGGGAGAACTGCTGTGACGACCTCGCGGTGCGGCAGGGCCCCGGTGCCCTCCCCTACGCTCGCGCGCTCACCGCCCTGGAAGCGCTGCGGCTGCAGGGCATGGACGCCAGCGGTCCCGCGCTGTCCGCGCTGGGCGGTTCGCTGAAGGACCGCGTGCGGCGGCTGGTGGTGGCGCCCGCGTCGCGGTGCTCGTCGCGCTGGGCCGCGGGGGTCTCCATCGTCACGCTGGCCAGCAGCCTCGCGTTGGCGGTGCCGCTGACAGCGCTTGCCGTGCAGCCGGTGAAGACGCCTGGGGCGACGGTCCTGGCGGTTCCCTCCCCAAGCACCTCCGCGCTCCGTCCCGGCGTCGCCGCGTCCGCGCCCCAGCCGGCCGCCGCCACTGCGCCGCTCGCGGCTCCGACGGCCACGCCGCATGCCTTTGCCGCCACGGGGACCGCGTCGCTCACCGTCCCTGCGCCGACGCCGCATGCCATTGCCGCCACGGCCACCGCGCCGCTTGCCGCCCCCGTGTCAACGCCGCCCAGGGGCCTTGCCTCCGCGCCGCTCGCGGTCCCCGTGCCCGCGCCGCTCGCGGTCGTCGCCGCGGCTCCTACTCCGGCCCCTGTGCCCGCGCCGGTCGTCGCGCCTGCTCCCAGCCCCGCGTCCTCCGACAAGGCGAAGGCCCGCGCGGAGCGGAAGGCGGCCCAGGACGCCGACGAGACCACCCGCGTGGGCGTGGATCCGCTGAGCGTGGACCAGCTCGTCGCGCTGAAGATCGCGGGCGTCACCCCGGAGGTCGTCGAGCGCATCTCCGCCATGGGCTACGCGCCCACGGTGGAAACACTGGTGGGCTTCCAGCACGCCGGCATCACGCCGGAGTACGTGAAGTCCATGGCGGACCGCTTCGGCCAGGCCATTCCCGCCGAGCAGCTGGTGGGAATGAAGCACATGGGCGTCACGCCTGAGTGGCTGGGCCAGATGGCGGCGCTGGGCTTCGCGAAGGAAGACCCCGAGGACCTGATGGCCGCGAAGGCGATGGGCATCGACGCCGCGTGGCTCAACGACCTGAAGGCCGCGGGCTTCGGGAGCCTGAAGCTGGATGAGGCCGTGGAGCTGCGCGCGCTGGGTGTCGACTCCAGCTACGTGCGCGAGCTGGAAGCCGCGGGCGTGAAGCCCGCCACCGTGGATGAGCTGGTCCGCCTGCGCACCGGTGGCGTGGACGCGGACTTCATCCGCCGCATGCAGAAGCCCCGGAAGTAATCCCCCTTTCCTCTCCCACGCGGTCCCACCGCGCGCTCCTTCCCGAGCGCGCGGACGGGCCGCGCCTTGCCCGAAAAAGGAGTCGCCGTCATGACGTCGCGCCTGTCTCCGTGGCTCACCCTGGTCGTGATGTTGCTCGCCCTCCCCGCGCTCGCCGCCGATGCACAGCGCACCGGCACGTGGGGCGCGTACGCGAAGGAGCAGCAGTTGCAGCTGTCGTTGCATCCGAAGGACCGTCCGGATTCGCACCATGGTTTCTCCGCGGCGCTCGCGGACTTCCAGGGGCTGTCCACCCAGGACGGCAGCAGTACCCCGTTCAAGCTGGTGCGCGAGGCGGGGACGTTCGACTTCGAGGGCCGCTTCAACGACGGACAGGGCACCGGCACCTGGCGCTTCAGTCCGGACGCCGGCTACGTGAAGAAGCTGGCGGAGCTGGGCATTCCCAAGCCGGACGCGGATGAGCAGCTCCTCCTGGCCAGCGTCAACGTGGGCCCCCAGCGCGTCCAGGCGCTCGCGGCGGCGGGCACGAAGGTGACCACCGTGGAGGAGCTGGTCCAGGTGGGCATCTTCCGCGTCACCCCGGAGTACGTCCGGACCATGGCGGCCGAGGGCTACCCGAAGCTGACACTCGAGCAGCTGGTGAGCTGCCGCATCCACAACGTCACCCCGGAGCGCATCCAGGGCTTCGCCGCGCTGGGCTTCAAGGGCCTGCCCCTGGACTCGCTCCTGTCCATGAGCATCCACGGCGTGACGCCGGACTTCATCCGCGAGATGCGCGGCCTGGGCTTCCCCGAGCTGAGCGCGGATGACCTGGTGGCCATGCGCATCCATGGCGTCACGCCCGCGTTCGTGAAGGAGATGCGGAGCCTGGGCTACACGAACGCCTCCGCGGAGGACTTCGTGTCCCTGCGCATCCACGGCGTCGACTCCGTGTTCGTGCGCTCCATGTCCAAGCAGCGCAAGTAGCCAGGCGTGATGTCGTGGGTTTCCCTCATGCCAATCCAGCCACCCTGGCTTGTCATGCCCACGCAGCCATGCCGGAATCCGCCGGTGCAAGGCATTGCCGTCTTGCACCGACCGGAGCGTTGCGCATGCGAAGCATGATTCGAGCGTGGTTCCTGATGAGCCTCACCCTGGGCATCCTCACCGCCTGCGGCCCCTCCACGGGGGCTGACGAAGCCGGCATCCCCAGCGGCGAGGCACAGATGGAGCAGGAGATCGGCACGGATCCCAACTGTCCCAGCTCGCAGATGCAGTCGATGATCACCTGGCAGACCCAGTGCCGCACGCCCTGCTCGAACACCGCGGGGTACGATGAGCCGGGCACCACCTACAGCGGCTATGGGTTGCCCGGCACCAAGTACAAGCGCTGCTGCCCCCCGGGCGGCACCTGTACGACCTGGAAGCTCATCGGGCCGGTCTGCCAGACCTGCGAACTCAACTGACCCACCCCAGGGCCCCGCTCGACGTGCGTTCGCGGCGCTGTCGGACCCGACCGCGCCGGGCCCTCCTCCTGCGGCTGGAGGAGGGCCGGCGCGTCCATCGGCAGCCTGTCCGAGCACTGAGTGGGACGGCGCACCCGGCCACGTCGTGGTGGAGACGATGACGCTGGAGGACCTGGGCGACGGCCGCACGAAGCTCGTCACCGTGTCCCTCTTCCACACCGTGGAGGACCTCCAGGGAATGATGAAGTCCGACATGGAGCGGGGCCTCAACCAGAGCTACGCGGCGCTCGACACACTCCTCGCGCGACCCCACTGACACGCCCGGAACGGAACAACCAGATTAAACAACCTTCCCGGAAAACGAGATTGACAGGCTGAAGTGTGAGGACTTCTCGTCGCCCGCCCACCCCTGCTGGAGGCGGAAGATGGTCGCATCCCACCGGTCTCGTTCCCGCGCGCTCGTCCGGGCGTGTCTCGTGCTTCCCCTGTGCTCGCTGGCGGCGTGTGACGCCCGCGAGCCCGTGCCTGACACGCCCGTTCGCGTCTTGCGGAGCGCGGTCACTGGCGAGCTGGCCGCGACGCTCATCGACGACAGTGGCTTCAACTACCCCTGGCAGGTGAACGACGGCGACGAGTCCTCGGGGGCCTGGGGCGCGGGCGATAACGCATCTGTCGGCTACGACCTGGGGACGTTGAAGCAGGTGCGGGAGGTGTGGAGCCAGGGCGACCAGGCGTATCGCTTCCACGTTCAGCTCTTCGACGCGAACTGGTCCCAGACGGGCTGGTACGACTGCGACGTCGACGGCAGCGCCGTCCAGTGGCAGGGCTGCGACATCCCGGACACGAACGCGAGGTTCGTCTACGTGCGCTACCGCACGAACACGAGCGGTTCGTGGGTGCAGGAGGTGAACCTCCTGGGCGACGCCGCCGGCACCAGCGAGCTGCCCATTCCCACGGGCGCCTTCCGGGGTACCTACTTCAGCGACCGGAACCTGACGACCCGGGCCTTCCAGCGCCAGGACTCCGCCATCCAGTTCGCCTGGGGCACGGGGAGCCCCGGCGCGGGCGTGGGCGTGGATGACTTCAGCGTCCGCTGGGAGGGCGACTGGAACTTCGCCACCGCGGGCACGTACCGGTTCTCCACGACGTCCGACGACGGCAGCCGCATCTCCGTCGATGGAGCACTCGTCGTGGACCACTGGAGCGACCACGGCGCGTCCACGCGGACGGGCGACATCACGCTCACCGCCGGCAAGCACCGCGTGACGGTGGAGTACTACGAGGCCGTCGGTGACGCGTCCGCCCAGGTGGGCTGGACGTTGCAGTCCGCGAGCACGCCCGGCGTGGGGGGCGTTCCCCATCCGCCCACCGGCTGGGTGCTGGACCTCCAGGACGACTTCAACTCGCTGGACTGGAACAAGTGGAAGCAATGGCAGACGAACGTGCCGCTCTTCCACACGGTCATGGTGATGAACACGCAGAGCCAGTGCGTGACGGCCAATGGCCACCTGGAGATGCGCGCCCGCAAGCGCAATGACGGCTCCGGCATCTGGGATGGCTGCTACCTGGACCAGGGCACGTGGTGGGACGAGCAGAACTGGCGGCCGGCGCACCCGGGCTACGCTGACTACCAGGTGTCGTTCAAGGCGGACCTGCCGCCGGGCCTGGGCACGGGCATGTACTTCCTCATGTGGCCCATCGCGGAGAGCTGGGGCGGGACGCCGTGGCCGCCGGAGCTGGACATCGTCGAGCTGCCCAACAACGACGGCACGAGCGTCATGACCACCTGGCACTGGGACCCGGACAACAAGCAGTCCGGCATCCACCCCACCGTGGACCGCCGCAATGGCAAGCAGTGGGTCTACACCGCGCGCCGCGTGGGCAATGACATCCGGATGTGGATTGGCGACCCGGCGACCAACGCCATCCGGGAGATTCCCCTGCCGGCCGAGTTCTCCAACAACCCGGACTACAAGCGGATGCTGGTGGGCATGGCGAACTTCGTGGCCTCCACCTGGGCCATCACTGGCGACCCGTCCGCGTTCTGGTACGGCGACGCGAACGCCACGGGCTCCACGGCATGGACCGCGCGCATTGACTACGTGAAGGTCTGGAAGCCGGGCCCGGGCATGAGCGGGCAGTAGGCTCCCCATCCCGGCGCGGACGATTCAAGGCAGGTCGTCCGCGCTCCGTGGCTCCCTCACGGGCTGGCCATTCTGCTCCCGCCGGGCGCGGCCCACGGCCTCGTACACGGCCATCCGCGCCCGCATGATTCCTCCCAGGGGCCGGTGCGCGGCCAGGCCGTGCGACGGGCTGAACAACATCGCTTCGTCCACCGCGTCCTGGAGCGCCGGGTCGTACGCGTCCTGCGCGGGCAGCACCAGCCGCGCGACCGCCTGATAGGGGCTCTCCGACTCCGGCCACTCCGCGTTCGCGTTCTCCACGGGCATCCGCTCCAGGTCCGTGCACAGCTGGACGCCCATCACGAACTCCGCCGGGTTCGTGCGGAAGAACGCCACCACCGCCTCGCGCAGACCGTCGAAGTCCCGCACGTCCAGCTTCGCGTCCTTCAGCGCGCTCAAGCCCGGCGAGTCGGGTGTCACGTTGAGCTTCGCGATGTAGTCCCCGTACCGGAGGGGAGCCTGGCTGTAGTACGGCTCGCCCAGCGGGTGCAGGAACGGGTGGCCGAAGAAGTCCAGGGCCGCGCTGTGCGCGCCCACGGCGTGCAGCCCCGTGTTCGTGGCGAGCGACACCGCGGACACCACGCCCTTCACGGCCTGCGGCGTCCGGGGCGCGATGTGCTCCACCGGGGCAATCTGTGCGAGGACCGCCCTGGGCCCCACCGCGTTGAACACCTTGCCGGTGTCCAGCAGCAGGTCCTGCGTCGTCTCCCCGGCGTGGCCGGGCAGCATGGGCCCGAGTCCCTCCACGCCCAGGACCTTGAGGGCCATGCCGCGCGGCCCGGACACCTTCCGGTCGTCGTCCAGATCCCCGGGCACGTGCGACAGCCGCGCCACCACGGGGTACGTGCGCGGCTGGGAGAACAGCCCCTGGCGCAGCGGTCCGGGCAGCCCGTCCAGCACGCGCAGCGTCCCGCGCACCAACCCGTGCGCCTTGGCGTGCGCGGCGCGCACGGTGCGGCCGTGCTTGGGACGCGTCAGCGCCATGCCCTTGAGCATCGCGGCGATGAGCTTCTCGATGACCTCCGCCTCGTCGGGCTCCACCACCTCCACGTCGTCGCGGTAGCGGACGTAGCCGCGCGGCGATTGCTGGGACTCGGACTCGCTCATGGGGCCTGAACCGTCCTGGGACGTGGGTGCTGGAAGTAGGGGTCTTGCCTCCCCTCGTCAGGAGCACCCACGGATTCCGCGCCGGGAAGGTCCGGTGCTGGATGCTCCAGCGTCGCGCAATGGCGCACGCTTCACATTCCGCCCCCTTCACTCCGCCATACCTTCCCCCGGCTTTTCGGTGTATCCCTGGCTCCCCCTCAACGGGCTTCCCCCCTGCCCGGCCCCTCAGGAGCAAGCCATGCATCGCAGCCGTCTCAGCACGTTCGTCATCGACTGCAAGGTCGGGGACCTCGACGCCGCCACACGGTTCTGGAGCGCGGCGCTGGGACGGAAGGCGGCCCCGCCGGACGCGGACTCGCCCACCTACCGAGAGCTGGTGACGCAGCCCGAGGAGCCCATGCTCCTCATCCAGCAGGTGGAGCACGACAGCCGCATCCACCTGGACATCGAGGCGGATGACCTGGACGCGGAGCTGGAGCGGCTGGAGGCGCTGGGCGCGAAGCGCATCGCCTACGTGAAGCGCTGGTGGGTGGTGGAGGCTCCCACCGGGCAGCGCTTCTGCATCGTCCGCCCGCAGCGCGGGCCCCTGGAAGGCCGCGCCAACGTGTGGGACGGCGAGGGCCGCTGAAGAAGCCCTACACCGGGCCCAGCGACGCCTGGAGCAGGTCCAGGAGCCCCGGCCACGCTTCCGCGGACAGCCACAGCCCCTCGGGCGCGTGCTCCGCGGTCATATTCAGGGAGGAGGACTCGAAGAGGCGGGCCGCCAGCGCGCCGTCCTTCGGCAGCCTTCCCTCCACCCGCAGCACCTGTCCGTCCCAGGCCAGCTCCGGCGGCAGCAGCCTGCGCGCCAGCGCCTGGAGCGCGGCTTTCCCGGCGCCCGTGCGCAGCGCGCCCATGAGCAGCGACGACGCGCCGGGGGACTCCTCCAGCTCCACCCGGCCCGGCGTGGCCAGCCACAGCGTGTAGCCTCCCCCGGCCAGCTCCACGCGCTGCGGGGTCGTCTCCACCCGCAGCTTCCAGCCCCGCACGTCCAGCCGCAGGTCGTACACGGCCGGAGTGCTGTCCCACGAGCGCAGCGCGAGCCCCTTCACGCGGCCCAGCACGCCCCTCGACAGCGCCTCCACCCGCGCGTGCGACAGGCGCACCCGCCGGCCGGCCACGTCCACCGCCACCTGGTTGGACAGCCCCTCCGGCAGGGTCCTGGCCCACGCGAGCACCCCGTCCAGCATTCCCGTCCACGACTGCCCCGCCATCTCGCGCGCCGCTCCTTCGGGGCCCGTCCGGCCGGAAGGCCCCGTCGGGCGCACAATGGGGGACGCGGGCCGCCCGTGCAAAGCCTCCGCGCGGTGCTACGGTGCGCCCCGTGCCCCAGAGCGAGTCCCTGTCAGAGCGGGTGGAGCGGTTGGAGCTGCCCTTCAACGAATACGGTGTCGACCCCTACGGCATCTCCAAGAAGCACCTGAAGCTGGCGCTGGAGTTCTTCGCCTTCCTCTACCGGAACTACTTCCGGGTGCGCTGCACCGGCGTGCAACACATCCCCAAGACGGGCCGCGGCATGCTGGTGGGCAACCACTCCGGCGGCGTCGCGGTGGACGGGATGATGGTGCTCACCTCCACGCTGCTGGAGATGGATCCGCCCCGGCTCGCGCAGGGCATGGTGGAGCGCTTCATCCACAAGTTCCCCGTGGCCTCGCTGTGGGCCAGCCGCACCGGCCAGTTCACCGGCCTGCCCGAGCACGCGGTGCGCCTCCTGGAGGACGACCGGCTCCTGATGATCTTCCCGGAGGGCGCCCGCGGCACCGCGAAGCTCTACCCGGAGCGGTACTCGCTGGTGGACTTCGGCACGGGCTTCATCCGGCTGGCGCTCCAGACGCGCTCGCCCATCATCCCCTTCGCCTTCCTGGGCGGCGGCGCGGCCATCCCCACCGTCACCAACGCGTACGCGCTGGGGAAGCTCTTGGGCATGCCGTACATCCCGCTGACGCCGTACCTGTTTCCCATCCCCCTGCCGGTGGGCCTTGAAATCCATTACGGCGAGCCGCTCGTCTTCGAGGGCACGGGCGACGAGGAGGACCACGTCATCCAGGGCTACGTGGACCAGGTGAAGTCCCGCATCCAGCAGCTCATCGAAGACAACCGCGCCGAGCGCAACCTGCGCCGGACCCGGAGGCTGTTGCCATGAGGGTGTTGATTCCAGGCATCTCCGGCGGCATCGCGCGGAGGCTGGCCGTGCGGCTTCACGACAATGGGCATGAGGTCGCGGGCATCGACATCCGTCCGTGGCGGGACGCGCCCAAGGGCATCCAGGTGCACCCGGTGGACGTGCGCAAGCGCGCCGCCGAGGACGTCTTCCGCCGCTGGAAGCCGGAGGCGGTGGTGCACATGGCCACCGTGACGGCGTTCACCGTGCCCGGCGGCGAGCGAGGCCGCATCAACCTGGACGGCACCAAGGCGCTGTTCGACCACTGCGCGGCGCACGGCGTGAAGCAGGTCCTCTTCGTGGGCCGGCACACGTTCTACGGCGCGGCGCCGGACTCGCCGCTGTACCACTCCGAAGACGAGCCCCCGCGCGCCCTGGAGGCCATCCCGGAATTGGCGGACCTGGTGGCCGCGGACCTGTACGCGGCGACGGCGCTGTGGCGCATGCCGGAGGTCACCACCGCGGTGCTGCGGCTCGTGTACACGCTGGGCACGCCGGGCACGGGCACGCTCGCGAACCTGATTCGCGGCAAGCGCGTGCCCATGGTGCTGGGCTACGACCCGCTCTTCCACGTGCTCCAGGAGGAGGACGTGGTGACGGCGCTGCAGCTGGCGCTGGAGAAGAAGGTGCGCGGCATCTTCAACGTCGCGGGGCCCGCGCCCGTTCCGCTGTCGGTCATCATCCGGGGCACGGGCCGCACGCCGGTGCCGCTGCCGTCGCCGGTGCTGTCCCTGCTGCTGGGCCGCGCGGGCTTCCCCCGCCTGTCGGTGGGCGCCACGGACCACCTGCGCTACCCCATCGTGGTGGACAACAAGCGCTTCCTGGAGGCCACGGGCTTCCAGGCCGCCTACGACGAGGGCCGCATCCTGCGCGCCTACGCGGACGCGCTGCCGGTGGACCGGGCGGGCAATGGTGGCTGAGACCGTAGGCGTCGCTTCCGCCGCCACGCCGGGCCTCCTGCGCCGGGTGGAGGCGGTGGTGTTCCTCACCGTGTTCCTGGACCTGGTGGGCTTCGGCATCGTCATCCCGATGCTGCCCTTCTACGTGCAGTCCATGGGCGGCTCGGCGCGCACGGTGGGCATCCTGCTGGGGTGCTTCAGCTTCACGCAGCTGTTGGCCACGCCGCTGCTCGGGCGGTACTCGGACCGGCACGGGCGGCGCGCGGTCATCCTCTTGAGCCTGCTGGCGAACGCGGTGGCGATGGCGCTGTTCGCGCTGGCCAGCTACCGGCTGATGCTGCCGCTGCTGTTCGCCTCGCGCATCCTCGCCGGGGCGACGTCCGGCAACATCGCCGCGTGTCAGGCGGCGCTCGCGGACGTGACGACGAAGGAGACGCGCGCCCGGGCCATGGGCCGCATCGGCGCGGGCATTGGCCTGGGCATGGTGCTGGGGCCCACGCTGGGCGGGCTGTTCTCCGGCCTGGGCCCGTGGGTGCCGCCGCTGCTCGCGGGCGGCATGGCGCTGGTGGGCTTCCTGGGCGCGCTCGTGGCCATGCCGGAGACGCACCCGGTGGAGAAGCGCGCGGCGGCGAAATCCCAGACGCGCTGGGCCGCGTTGCAGGACCCGTCCCGGCGCAAGGCCTTGGGCCTGGTGCTGGGGTTGTTCTTCGCGGTGTTCCTGTCCATGACCACGCTCCAGGTGGCGTTCGCGCTGCTGGTGCAGGCGCGGCTGGGCTGGGGCTCCAAGGAAGTGGGCTACACGTTCGCGGTGGTGGGCGGGCTGGGGATGGTCATCCAGGGCGGGCTGATTGGTCCGCTGTCGCGCGCGGCGGGTGAGTTCCGGCTGCTCCTCTGCGGCGCGCTGCTGCTGGCGTGCGGCATGGCGGGGCTCGCGGTGTCGCACCATGCGATTCCGATGATGGTCGCCGTGGTGCTGGTGGGCATCGGCACGGGCTTCCTGCAGCCGTTGATTTCCAGCCAGGCCTCGCAGGTGGCCCCGCCGTCGCAGCAGGGCGCCGTGCTGGGTCTGGCGCAGTCGTGCGGCGGCCTGGCCCGCACGGTGGGTCCGGTCGCGAGCGGCTGGATGTATGCGTCGTGGAGCACCCAGGCCCCCTTCCTGACGGGCATGGTTTCAGCGCTCGCGGCGGCGGGGCTGAGCGTGTTGCTCCGTCGGGAAACCCGGGACGACGCGGAGCGCTAAAGCCTTTCGGACCCACCCGGGTCCGTGCCTTCCCGCAACGCCATACCTCTTTTGGGGGTCTTGTCTTCACCCGACCCGCGGGAGCAGTCTTTTGCTCACGAGGGGCGGTGAAGCCATCACTCCCGGGGGGTAGGGCTTGCCATTGGCGGGTGAAGTCGCGCTGCTGGATGCGTTGGACCGCCAGGCCCGGCGCCGTGCGGAGGGCATCGCGACCCTGAGCGTGCTGGAGGGACCGGAGGCCCTGGGGGGGACCCTCTGGAGCCAGTGGGCCCAGCGGCATGGACAGGCGGTGGTGGAGGTCTCCGGGGAGGACTCGCGGACGGCGGCGCTGGACTGGGCCCGGGCGCTGGCGGCGGCGCGGGACCTGGGCGCGGACGCGGAGGCGCTGGCGGCGTTCAGCCTGACGGCGGCGAATCCCAGACACACGCCGGTGTTCCGGGGAAAGACAGCCCATGAACGGCAGGTGTTGCTGGATGCGCTGCCGCCGCCCGGGATGTTGCCGGAAGCCACCTGGGCGCTGTGCCGGGAGCTTGTGATTGGCAGGGAGGCGGTGGCGCCCGGAGTGCTTCCGCCGGCCGTCCACGCGGCGTTGGCGAAGAACCCGGGCGCGGGGCTGCGCGCGCTGCACGCGTTGGTGCCGCCCGGACAGGCGCCGGTGGTGCGCGTGCCCGCGGGAGACGCGCCGGCGTTCCGGGGGCTCCAGGTGGCGGGGTTCCTGTGCAACGCGGTGCCGGCGCTCGCGGTGGCGTGCGGGGTGTCCAGCGAGGCGCTGGCGGCGTTCCTGGCGGGCGGGGAGACACGGCTGAAGGCGCTGGTGCGCGAGGGCGTGCTGGAGCTGCCCGTGGCGCCCTCCGAGGCCGCGAGCGCGGTGGCGACGCTGGTGGAGCTGGAGCGCACGGGCGCGACGGAGGCCCGGCGGGTGAGCGCCGCCGAGGTGGCGCTGGCGGTGCTGACGGGCGCGGGCGAGGCGGGCGCGGACCGGGCGCGGAGCAAGGCGGAGGCGTACCTGCGCGACCGGCTGGAGGAACACCCGGGCACGGCGGGCCTCTTCGAGCTCAACGTCCGGGTGCGCCCCGAGGACAAGCGCTCCTGGGAGGTGGACCTGCTGTGCCGGCGGCTGCGCATCGCGGTGGAGATTGACGGCTACTTCCACTTCCAGGACCCGGAGCGCTTCCGCCGCGACCGGCGCAAGGACCTGGACCTGCAGCGCGAGGGCTACTGGGTGTACCGGCTGCTCGCGACGGACGTGCTGTCCCAGCTGGAACACATCCTCCACACCCTCGACACGTTGATTGAAGCCCGCGGGCGCGAGCCTGGCGGGCGGGAGCCACGACATGGACACCGACACCCCTGACACCCGACTCCAGGGCCTGGCCCTGGCGTGGCTGGCGACGCGCTCGGAGAAGAAGGCCGGCACGCGCAATGAGCTGGCGAAGACGCTGCATGCCTTCGTGGAGCACCGCTGGAGCCGGGGCGAATGGACCGGCCGGTTCGACACGCTCCTGACGGCGCTGCTGGACGGCAAGCTCGTGGAGGCGCGGGGCCGCGCTGGCTTGGCGCTGACAGGGCCGGGCCGTCAGCAGGCGCTGAAGTTCCTGCGGGTGGATTCACCCAAGGGGCTCACGTGGAAGCGCGTGAAGCAGCAGCACCTGCTGGCGAAGGGCCTGGGCCTGCCGGCCTCCAAGCCCGCGCTGGGGCGGTTGTCGGACGCGGACGGCGTGCGGGCGCTGGTGCTCAAGCGGGCCCACAAGGTGGACGGGCCGGAGACGCCGACGCTGGCGCAGGTGCGCGACCGGCTGTTGTGGCGGCAGCTGGGCGTGGAGACGGAGGAGGCGTTCTCGCTGCGAGCGGTGCAGGCGCACCTGCTGGGCAAGCTGCTGGAGCAGGAGGTCAGCGACCCGAAGCGCGGCGTGGAGCAGCTGGCCGCCCGCGCGGTGGGGGCGTCGCGGGTGGACGCGGAGGTGGTGCGGATGGCGGCGCTGCGGGAGTGGGTGCTGGCGGAGGCGGTGAAGGGTTCTGTCTCCCAGCCCGAATCCGTGGAGGCACTGCGCACGGACAGCGCGTCCTTCGCCCGGCGGGTGCTGGACGTGGCTCGCGAATCGCCCACGGGACGGTTCGGAGACAACAAGGTCTTCATCTCCCACGTGTGGCGGGCGTTGCAGCCGGAGTGGGCGGACCGACCGGCGTTCGACGCAGCGCTACTTGAAGCCAACCGCGCCCACCAGTTGTCCCTGGGACGCGCGGACCTGCTGGCGGTGATGGACCCGCGGGACGTGGCCGAGTCCGAAGTGCGCTCCTACGGCGCCAGCTTCCATTTCGTCGTCCTCTAGCCCGCCCTCTCCAGGAGCCAACCATGTCCAAAGACGCCCGCCTCGACGCGTTCCTGTCGGATGGCCCCGAGATCTTCAACAGCGTCCAGCAGGGCCAGACGCTGTGGAAGCGAGACCCGTTCGACGTTCCCTCCATCAACGCTCCAGCACGGACGGCGTTCGAACGCCTGCTGAAGCGCGCGACCCAGCGGCCTCCTCCGGACTCCGGGAAGATCCTCCTGCTGAAGGGGGACTCGGGCAGCGGCAAGACGCACCTCGTGCGGGCCTTCCGCAACCGCGTCCACGAGAAGGACCAGGGCTACGTCGGCTACATGCCGATGACCGTCGACGTGACGCACTACGACCGGTACATCCTGTCGGAGTTCATCGACTCGCTGGAGAAGCCGTACGACCAGGGCCGGGTCGAGGACACGGGCCTGATGCTGCTGTCGAAGGCCGTGCTGGACCGCTGCAAGAACATCTTCGCGGCCAACATCCCGGGCGAGGATCTGCTGAACGACGAGGACCTCCACGGCAACATCCGGGCGGTCGCGGATGATCTGCACGCGGATCCAGACTTCCGGCAGGTCGACGTCAACCTGCTGCGCGCCCTGCTCTGCCTCCAGCGCCGCGAGGCCCGCTTCCACCACCGCATCGTCCAATGGCTGCGCTGCGAGGAGATGTCACCCGAGGACCGGGCCATCATCGGCAACCTGGTTCCTCGCACCTCCGACGAGTCCCCCAGCCGGATGCTCATCCAGCTGGGCCAGCTCATGGGCATCTTCGGGCAGGCGATGGTCCTCTGCATCGATCAGGTGGAGGACATGAAGGACTTCAACGAGAAGCCGCAGATGGAGCCTTCGCTCCGCCGCGCGATGAGCAGCCTGGTCGCGCTGGCGGGACAGGTGCCCACGGCCATCGTGGTGGTCTGCTGTCTGACGGACTTCTGGACGGCGATGCGTGGAAACCTCAACCGCGCGATGATTGACCGCATCGAGCAGAACCCCGAGCCGGTCGACCTGGAGCTCAACGCCACCGCGCAGACCGCGCGGGACATCGCGGCCCGCCGGTTGAAGTCGCTGTATGAACAGCAGGGCATCGCGTTCGACCCGGCCCAGCCCACCTACCCCATCCCGGCCAAGGGCTTCGAGCTGCTGAGCGGCCAGCGCACGCGTGACGTGCTCAACGCCTGCCACCGCTACCGGGAGCGAGGCATCCAGGATGGCAAGCTGCCGGCGGAGTTCCCGCTACCGGAGAGAGCCCGGCCCCCCGTGAAGCCTCCGGTCTCCCAGCCCGTCGCGACGCCGGACCTGGATCAGGCCTGGACGGACTTCAAGGCCAACTTCAAGGCGCGGGTGCCGGAAGGGAACGCGGAGATCGCCTCGCTGATCGCCTGGGGCATCCAGGTGAGCGCGGAGGAGCTGGGCGGCGCGACCCGCTTCAACGTGAAGCCCCGCGACGAGGACACCCTCGACGTCACGGTCCAGCCCGGGGATGCGCGGCTCCACGTCGCGCTCTGCAACAACTCCTCGCGAGGTGGGCACCTGGGACGGCAGATGGCGAGCGCCCTGCGGGCCGCCTCCGGCAAGCTGCCCGTGCTGGTGCGCACCACGGACTTCCCCGGCAGCCTTGGCACCCTGGTGGACGAGCAGACCACGCTGCTGCATCGCAAGGGAGGGCGGCGGGCGGTGGTGGGCCCCAGCGACCTGCGGGAGCTGCTGGCGCTCCAGTCCTTCCGCAAGCAGCACGAGGAGGCTGTGTTCCTCGGCTGGAGCCGTACGGCCCGCCCGGTGACGCGGCTCAAGGGCATCACGGACGTCCTCGCCCTGGAGAAGCTCGCCCCGGCCGTCAGCCCGGCGGCACCGCCAGCGCCCGTGGCCTCCAAGCCCGGCGACGCGAGCGAGTCCGTCATTCGCGACGGGGACGCCGAATGGGAGGTGACGCCGGCCGGCAGCATCCTGCCGCTGAAGCTCGCGAAGCCCGCTCAGGTCGCCCCTCCTCCCAAGCCAAGAGACGAGGCCCCCAAGGCCGATGCACCCAAGGGGCAGATGCGGCTGGGCGTGTCCGAAGGCGTCTTCGCCAACACCGTCCACGTGCATCCGGATGAGCTGACGAAGCACAGCGCCTTCCTCGGCGGGCCTGGCAGCGGCAAGACGACGCTGGCCCTGAACCTGGTGGAGCAGCTGCTGCTCCAGGACATCCCGGCGCTCCTCGTCGACCGCAAGGGTGACCTCGCCGCGTACGCGAAGCCCGAGGCGTGGGAGGAGGCGCTGCACGACCCGGTGATGGTCGAACGCCGGCGGCTGCTGCGAGAGCGCGTGGACGTGGCGCTCTACACGCCGGGCCGCTCGGACGGGCGGACGCTCGCGCTTCCGGTGGTGCCCGGAGGACTCGACAAGCTTCCTCCCGAGGAGCGCGACCAAGTCCTCCAGCAGGCCGCGGACGCCATCACCGGCATGATGGAGTACAAGAGCAACCCTCGTGATCGCGCCGCGAAGGCCCTGCTGGCCCAGGCGCTGCGGCTGCTGGTCCAGCGGCCCTCCGGAACGGAGATCACCCTGGACCTCATCCAGCGCTTCGTCGCGGGCCAGGACATCACGCTCGTCCAGGAGGCGCACGGGCTGGACGACAGGGTCTTCAACAAGCTGGCGCAGGACCTGGCGACGCTGCGGCTCAACGCGCAGTCCCTGCTGTCCACGCAGGGAGAGAAGCTCGACATGAGCGAGCTGCTCGGCCAGGGCGCATCGAAGGTGCCGGGCAAGACGCGGCTGACCATCATCAGCACCAAGTTCCTCGGCAGCCAGCAGGGGTCCCTCTTCTGGGTGTCGCAGCTCCTGGTGGAAGCCAACCGCTGGGCCAGTCAGCATCCGTCGCCGAAGCTCCAGGCGGTGCTCCTCTTCGACGAGGCGGACATCTATCTGCCGGCGCAGAGTGCTCCCTCCACGAAGCAGCCCATGGAGAACCTGCTCCGGCGTGCCCGCTCGGCCGGCATTGGCGTGATGCTCGCGACGCAGAGCCCTGGCGACCTCGACTACAAGTGCCGCGACAACGTGCGCACCTGGTTCGCGGGGCGCGTGAAGGAAGACACGGCGCTTCGAAAGCTCAGGCCCATGTTCGCGGATGCCCGCGTGGACGCCTCCGTACGCCTGCCCGCGCAGAAGATGGGACAGTTCCACGTCCTGCGCGAAGGCCAGGTGGAACAGCTCAAGGCGGACCGGAACATCATCAAGACGGATCAGCTCTCCGAGGACGAAATCCTCCAGCTCGCGCGCCGCTCGCGCGAGCAGGGCACCTGACGTCCGTCTCACGGGCTCCCCTCCCCTGCGGTTTCCATGCCCTCGGGCAGGGGGGCGCCCCATCCACGTTCGGGCCGGCCCCCGGGCGGGGAGCCGTCACGGGCGGCTTCGCCGGGCCGGGGTTCCCATACTTTCTTCGGCAGTTCTTCCCGACGGGAGTGAAGGAATGGTCTTGCGACAGGGCCAGGACGGGACCGCGCGTGGGCGTTCAATGCCCGAAGGGCGCGCGTCCCCCCAGGCCCTCGACGCCCTGGAGCGCATCTCGGATGCGGTCTTCGCGCTCGACCGCTCCTGGCGCTTCACCTACCTCAACACGTGCTGCGAGTGGCTGCTGCGCCGCCCGCGCGAAGAGCTCCTGGGCCGCGTCGTCTGGGAGGAGTTTCCCGAGGCACTCGGCTCCGTGTTCGAGCAGGAGTACCAGCGGGCGCTCACGGAGCAGGTCCACGTCGCGTTCGAGACCTTCTACGCGCCCCTCGAAGCCTGGCTCGACGTGCGGGCGTACCCTTCCTCGGAAGGCCTCACCGTCTGCTTCCGCGACGTCAGCGCCCGCAGACGCGCCGCGCAGGCGCTGCATGAGTCGGAGCAGTTCCTGCGCTCCACGCTCGACTCGCTGTCCACGCACATCGCCATCCTTGATGGCCAGGGCACCATCCTCGCCGTCAACGCCGCGTGGAGGGGCTTCGCGCGTGAGAACGGCTGCCCGGAGGAGGACGGCCCGTGCGGCGTGGGCGCGAACTACCTGGGCGTGACGGACTCGGCGCAGGGCGAATACTCGCAGGAGGCGCCATCCGTGGCGGCGGGCATCCGCGACATCGTCGCCGGACGCGCCGAGCAGTTCCTGCTGGAGTACCCCTGTCATGAGCCCGGAGGCCGGTCGCGCTGGTTCCTCTTGCGAGCCACGCGCTTCGCGGGCCCTGGCCCCCTGCGCGTGGTGGTGGCCCACGAGGACATCACCGGCCGCCACGAAGCCGACGAGGCGCGGCACCAGCTGGCGCGGGAGGAGGCCGCTCGCGAGGAGGCGGAAGGGGCGCGCGAGCGGATGAACGCGGTGCTCGATCGCATCACCGACGGCTTCGCCGCGTTCGACCGGGACGGCCGCTTCACCTACGTGAACCGCCCCGCGGAGGTGCACTTCGGCCGCAAGCGGGAAGCCCTGCTGGGCCGGCGGCTGGAGGAGGTCTTCCACGGCACCCAGGGCCAGGCCATGGCGGCCCTGCTGTACCAGGCGACGGCGACGCAGATCCCCGTGGAGGAGGAGCAGCGCTCGGTCGTGGACAACCGCTGGCAGCGCGTCGTGGCGTACCCGTCAGCGGAGGGACTCTCCGTCTACTTCCGCGACATCACCGAACAGCGGCGCGTCCAGCTGTGGAGCCGCTTCCTCTCCGACATGGGCGCCGCCAGCACGCGCTCCCTGGACTGTGGGGACATCGTGCGCAGCGTGGTGACGCTCGCGGTGCCCACGCTCGCGGACGGCTGCGCCATCGCGACGCAGGCCGGCTGCACCGGCGAGGAGGCCACGCTCGAGGTCGCCGCCGGGGCTCCCTGCCTGGGGACCGCGATGCGCGCGGCGTGCCGCCCTGGAGCCGGGGGCGCGCTGGGGCGGCTCGTGGCGCAGGCGGTGCGCACGGGGTCCGGGGTGCTCCTGCGGGAGCCCTCCCCGGACAGTCCCGGCGTGGAGTCCGCGGTGGCGGTGCCGCTGACCCTCCAGGACCGCGCGCTGGGGGTGCTGCTGCTGGTGTCCACGCGCCCGGCCCTGAGATACGGCACGGACAGCCTCCCCCTGTTGGCGGAGCTGGCGAGGCGGACCGCGCTGGCCCTGGAGAACGCGCGGCTGTACCGCACGGCGCGGCAGGCCGTCGCCGCGCGCGACGAGACGCTGGGCATCGTCTCCCACGACCTGCGCGCGCCGCTCAACACCATCTCCCTGCTGTCCCGGGGCGCGGAGCGAAGCGTGGCCCATCAGGAAGGGGCGGCGGCCACGGAGGCGCTGCGGAAGATCCGCCTCGTGGTGGGCAACATGGACCGGCTCATCGACGACCTGCTGGAGGTGGCGCGCGTGGAGTCGGGGCGCGCGGCGCTGGACGTGGAGCCGCTGGACGTGCCCCGGCTGCTCTCCCAGGTGCAGGCCCTGAACGAGCTGCTGGTGGCGGACAAGGCGCTGCGCCTGGAGGTGGTGCTCGAGCCGGACCTCCCCCCGGTGCGCGCGGACCGGGCGCGGCTGGTGCGCGTCTTCCAGAATCTGCTGGGCAACGCCATCCACTTCACCCCGCCCGGGGGCCACATCCTCCTGAAGGCGGAGCGCCGGGGCGACCAGGTGTGCTTCCACGTGGAGGACTCGGGGCCGGGCATCGACGCGCAGTCGCTGCCCCACGTGTTCGACCGCTTCTGGCAGGCCATCCACACGCGCAAGGCGGGCGCGGGCCTGGGGCTCGCCATCGTCAAGGGGCTGGTGGAGGCCCACGGCGGCCGCGTCTGGGTGGAGAGCCCGCCGGGGCACGGCGCCGCGTTCTCCTTCACGCTGCCCACCCTGCCGGGGGCCGTCGCGAGCCTCGCGCACGGCGCCGGAGAGGCCAGCCCCTGACGCGGCGTTCAACGGGCGCGGGCGAGCATCTACACTGGCGCCATGTCCCCGCGGCCGTCCGTCCTCCAAGGCTGATCATGTCCTCCACCGTCTCCGTCGATGGCGTCGTCCAGCGCTGGGAGGACCTGCGCCTCCAGGACTTCGCCCAGGGCTTCTTCTTTGGCGCGGGCTTCTTCACCACGTTCCGCATCGACGCGGGCCAGCCCCGGTTCCTCGCGCGGCACCTGGCCCGCCTGCGTGGAAGCCTGGACGCGTTCCCCACCGCCGTGCGCGCGCCCGCGTCCGCGCTCCTCCACGAGGACGCCGTGCGGGACACCCTGCGCCGCTGCCTCGCGGCGGACGCGGTCCTGGGCCCCCGCTTCACCGGCGTGGGCAAGCTCGCGGTCAGCGACGGCCACGTGCTGTGCACCTTCCGTCCGCTGCCCGAGGGGCTGGAAGCGCTGCACCGGGAGGGGCGGGAACTGGACGGCGTGGAGCCCGGGGCCTACCGGCGCGCGGAGCGCACGGTGAACCACAAGGGGCTCGCGTACTTCCGCCAGCACGCGCTCCTGCCGCGCCTGCCCGTGCTCACCAACGAGGCGGCGGAGGTCTGCGAACTGCCCACCGCCAACCTCTTCGTGCAGCTCGACGGGGCGCTCGTCACCCCGCCGCTCGGGGCGCCGTGCCTGCCGGGAATCGCGCGCGCGGTGCTGCTGGCCATGGCCTCCCTGGAAGGGCTCCCGGTGGTGGAGCGGGCGCTGCCGGTGGCGGACCTGTCCCGGGCGCAGGCGTGTTTCTACAGCAACGCGGTGGCGCTGGCCGTGGGCGTGCCCCGCCTGTCAGGCCGCGAGCTTCCGGACAGCCTGCGGCTCGCGGAGCGGGCCCGCGCCGCGCTGGAGGCCCGGGCCCTCCGGGAGGGCTGAGCCCATGACCCGCGACCCGCTCGCTCGTCATGGTGCCCCGCTGGGCCGGAAGCCCCGGCACGGACTTGCATCCCTGGCTCACCGCGAAGCTGAGCAGCCGGCCGAGCGGGCGATGGGCATGGCAATTCTCCCCGCCGCCCCCATCTTTGGAGGACCTCGAAGGACTTTCTTCCAACGACAGGGGGCTCGAGATGGAGAAGAAGAAGCCAGACGAGAAGCAGGTCCAGCACCAGGGCATGAGCGAGGACGAGAACCTGCGCCACAAGGGCGGCGGGCGCGAGTCCGAGGCGGACCGGCACGCCGGCCCGAAGCCCGAGGGCAACGGCGGCACGGGGCAGCCCGCGGCGTTCCCGGAACACAACTGACACCGGGAGCGTCACCGAATCTCACCGGACGGCTCGAAGGCGCTTTCGTGGGGGTGGGGAGGCATTAACCTGGGGCGCATGTCCGCTCCCGCGCCCTACGTCTCCCGCGTCTCCTTCGAGTCCGTCCACCCGAAGACCCTGGCCGTGTACTGCTCGGACGGGCGCTTCACGGAGGCCGTGGAGGACCTGGCCCATCACCTGGGCCACCCGCGCATCGACACGATGACCATCCCTGGAGGCCCGGCGCTGCTCAACCGCTGGGCCTCGGACTACCTGGAGAGCGCGGGCTTCACGAAGGCCGCGAGCTTCCTCATTGAAGGCCACCACATCGAGGACGTGCTGCTGCTGGCGCACGCGGGCTGCGGCTACTACCACGCGAAGCACAGCGCGCTCGGGCCGGACATCGCCGTGGAGCAGCAGCTGAAGGACCTCCACTTCGGCGCGAAGGAGCTCCAGACGGCCTATCCCCACCTGCGCATCCACCTCTTCTACGTGCGCGCCAAGGGGCAGACGGTCGAGTTCGAGCCCATCCCGCGCGAGAGCTGAGCCCGCGAAGCGACAGGGGTTCTCCGGTCTGGTACTGGAGGCCCGTGAAGACGCAAGACGTAGGCAGGGCGCTCCTGGCGCTGTCCCTGGGAGGCTTCGGCATCGGGACGACCGAGTTCGCCACGATGGGCATCCTCCCGCAGATCGCGAGCGGGCTGGGGGCGACGATTCCCCGGAGCGGTCACGTCATCGCCGCCTATGCGCTGGGCGTCGTGGTGGGCGCACCGCTGGTCGCCATCGTGACGGCGCGGATGTCGCGCCGGGCGCTGCTGCTCCTGTTGATGGCGGCGTTCACCGTGGGCAACACGGCCTCGGCGCTGGCCCCCACGCTCGACACGCTCATCGTGGCCCGGTTCATCGCGGGGCTGCCGCACGGGGCCTACTTCGGAGTGGGCTCCGTCGTGGGCGCCGAGTTGCTCGGGCCCGGGCGAAAGGGGCGCGCCGTGGCGCTGCTCATGGCGGGGCTCACCGTCGCCAATATCATCGGAGTCCCGGCGGCGACGTTCCTCGGGCAGCAACTGGGCTGGCGGAGCACGTTCCTGCTGGTGGGTGCCATCGGGCTGGTGACGCTCGCGGCCCTCTGGCTGTGGGTGCCGCACGTGGCCTCGCTGGGCGGCAGCAGCATCCGTCAGGAGCTGTCCGCGCTGCGGCAGCCGCAGGTGTGGTGGACGTCGCTGGTGGGCGCGGTGGGCTTCGGGGGGCTGTTCGCGGTCTACAGCTACATCGCGCCGACGCTGACGCTCGTGTCCGGGCTGCCCGAGCCGGCGCTGCCCTGGGTGCTCGCCCTCTTTGGCGTGGGCATGACGGTGGGGGCGATGCTGGGGGGCCGCCTCACGGACCATTCCGTGACGCTCGCGATGTGGGTGGGGTTTGGCGCGACGACGCTGGTGATGGGCCTGTTCGCGCTCACGGCCACGTCACTCTGGGCGGCGGTCCCGCTCGTGTTCCTCATCGGCATCTCGGCGCAGTTCCTCGCGCCCGCGGTGCAGGTGCGGCTCATGGAGGCCTCCCCCGGCGCCCCGTCCCTGGCCGCGTCGATGTCCCACTCCGCCCTGAACATCGCCAACGCCGCGGGCGCGTGGGTGGGCGGCTGGGTCATCGCGCAGGGGCGGGGCTACCTGGCGCCGGCGTGGGCCGCCGTCGCGCTCACCCTGGTGGGAGCGGCGCTCTTCGCCATCGCGAACCGTGGCGGAAACCGTCCCGCGCCTGCACGCGCCGGGCACGCGTAGCCAGGGACAGGCGGCGCGGGATTCCGGCTGGGAGGAGGCCGCTCAGCGGGCCTCACCGTCCCGGGCCGCCGCGTCCTGGAGCCCGCGCCGGAGCGCATCCAGGAGTGACGGAGGGTCGCCCACGCGGAAGGCCTGGAGCCCCGCTTCGAAGTCGGCGCGCGCGCCCGTGACCTCTCCGCGCTGGAGCCGGAGCACGCCCCGCTCGTACAGCAGCTCGGGGTCCACGGCTTCGCCCTCCTGGGACGTGAGCGCGGCCGTGAGGTCCGCTTCCGCGGCGTCGGTCCGCCCCGCGCGAGCACGGCTCCGGGCCCGCTGCTGGAGCAGCCACGGGTTGCCCCGGTCCTCCGCCAGCGCCGCCGTCCAGTCGGAGTCGGCCTCCGTCAGCCGCCCCAGCGCTTCGAGCGACTCCGCGCGCTTCATGTGCAGCACCAGCGCCTTGCGGAAGCCCGCCGCCTCCACCTGCGTGAAGCCCTCCACCGCCTCCGAGTGCCGTCCCAGCCGCGCGAGCGTGAGCGCCCGGTGGTAGCGCGTGGCCACGTGGCCCGGCGCCAGCTCCAGCACGCGGTCGAACCAGGGGAGCGCCTCCGCCGGCTGTCCGCCCCACACGCCCAGCGTCAGCCCCACCTCCACCAGCACCCGCACCTGCGTCGGGTGTGCCTCCGCCAGCGTCCGCGCCAGCGCGAGCGCCGACGTGTAGCGGCCGCCCCGGCGCAGGCGGTCCACCTCGCGCAAGGGCTCGGACAGCTCCGGGGGCCACGCCTGTCGTCCGTTGCGTTCCATGGGGTTGGGGGCGGTCGTCCGGCATTTCGCAGGCACGTCCCGGGGTGTCAAGGCGGCGACTTGACCCGGGAGCCCGGTCGCGCGAAGAGCGCTGGCATGAAGCCCTGGGAAACAGTGGAGCGAGCAGAGGTGCCGGACGTGGGCGAGGTCGTGCTCGCCCGGCGGGATGAAGAGTACGTGCTGCGCGTACGCGGCCAGACCTTGATGTCCAGCCGCCAGCACGGCTCGGAGAGGGCCATGGCCGAGGCCGGCTGCGCGAACCTCGCGGCGGACGCGCCTGCCCGGGTGCTCGTGGGCGGGCTGGGCTTCGGCTTCACGGTGCGCGCGGTGCTCGACCGCCTGGGACCGGGGTCCCGCATCGTGGTCGCGGAGCTGATTTCCCCGGTGGTGGAGTGGAACCGGGGCGTGCTCGCGCCGCTGGCGAAGGCGCCGCTGGAGGACCCGCGCGTCACCGTGGTGGAGGGTGACGTGGGGAAGGTGATGCGCAGGCAGCAGGGCGCCTTCGACGCCATCCTGCTCGACGTGGACAACGGCCCCACCGCCCTCACCCACCCCGACAACGACAGCCTCTACGACATCGCCGGCGTGTCTCACGCCTTCAACTCCCTGCGCTCCAACGGAACGCTGGTGGTGTGGAGCGCAGGGCCCTCGCTCGCGTTCGTGAAGCGCCTGGAAGAAGTGGGCTTCTCCGTCCAGCTCCTCCACCCCACCGCGCACGGCACCAAGGGAACGCGTCACACCCTCTTCGTCGCCCGGCGCGCGTCCAAGGCGAAGTCACCGTCGTCGTCCCGGCCGCCGTCGCGGCGCTGAAGCGAGCAGGCATTCTTCCCATCCAGAGGTGGCAGCCCATGCGATGCGTCCGTCTGTTCCTGCTCGCCGTCGTCCTCGTCAGCGGTGTGGGCCACACCACGGAGGCGGAGCCGATGCCTCCGCACGTGACGTTCACGCTCCCGTCGAAGGCGCTCCGGGAAGCGCGGCGCATCAACGTCTACACGCCGCCCGGCTACGGCACGGCGAAGAGCTTGCGCTACCCCGTCCTCTACATGCCCGACGGCGGCGAGCAGGAGGACTTCCCGCACGTCGCCACCACCGTGGACACCGCCATCCGCTCCGGAGAGATGCGGCCCGTCATCCTGGTCGGCATCGAGAACACCGAACGGCGCCGCGACATGACCGGGCCCACGCAGGTCGCGTCGGACAAGGAGATCGCCCCGCGCGTGGGAGGCTCCGCCGCGTTCCGCGCCTTCCTCCGTGACGAGCTGATGCCCCACGTGCGCCGCAAGTACCGCGTCACGGACGAAACCGCCATCATCGGCGAGTCGCTCGCGGGGCTGTTCATCGTGGAGACGTTCTTCCTGCAGCCCGGGATGTTCGGCACCTCCATCGCACTGAGCCCCAGCCTCTGGTGGAACGACGACGAATGGGTGCGCAGGGCCGACGACCGGATCAAGGCGAGGCCAGGGCTGAAGGCCACGCTCTACCTGGCGTCGGCCGGTGACGACGTCGCGGAGCAGGCAGGGCAGTTGGCGGAAGTGCTCCGCGCGAAAGCACCCGTCGGGCTGAAGTGGAAGTACGAACCCTGTCCCGACCTGCGTCACGCCAACATCTACCGGTCGCTGGAGGCGAAGGTGCTGCGAGAGGCCTTCGCGCCCGTCCCCCAGCGGGCCGGCCCCTGAGCAGATCACCAGGAGTTCGTTGACGCCTCCAGCGCGGAAGCACGACCCGGGAGGATGCCTCCGAGGTCAATCGCCGCAGTGCGAGGCTTCATGAGCGCCAGAGGACGCGAAGGACTGTCGCCGCTCACGAATCAGGCGGGCCTGTAACGAGGGCCATGGAGGAGCCAGAGGCGCACGGCCCACCGGTTTGGGAGCGGAATGGCGCCGTGGTGCCGTGAAGCGGGCCATCCTCTTCGCGCACCACCCCGTGGGTGTGTCCGAGAGAGCCGACAGGTGGAGGCCCGGGTTGAATGCCTCCATCCGGAGACGAAGTGTCCGAACCTGTCCGACAGTCGGGAACGTTGCCCAAGACCGTGCCCGGCACGGACCCTCCGGTGCACTCCCCACCGGGCCCGCTGGAGGCAGGCGCTGGGGCGACTGGAAGCAGCAGCGCCCCGCTGTCGGGCTCCAAGGGGAAGGCCTGCCCATGGGGACATGAGGCAACTCCGGACGCCGCTCTGTCTTCGGTGGCTGGTTCGAGGCTGCCAAGCTCCAGCCCCTCACCGCAGGATCGTGCCGGGGGCGCATCGTCCTGCGCGGAGCCTGACGCGAGAGCGCAGTGATGGCCCTCCTGGGCATGAGGGGCTTCGGGGGACGTCTGCTCCCGAGTGACAGGGGCGAATTGGTCGAGCACAAGCTCGTCGTACGTCTTCATCAGCGCCGGCAGCTGGTGCTGAAGCGCCTGCACGTCGCGCGCATACAGCGCATCCAACGCGCAGATGACCCACTGGCGCATCGCATCGCCACCCATGAAGGGCAGCAGCCGGTCCGCGATGCCCCGGAAGGCCCGCTGCAGCGACTGGATGAGGAGCAGGTGCCCGGGCCGTGAAGCCACCTGGGCAGAAAGCCGCAGCAACTCAAACTCCAACTGCGCGCAGCGCTCCTTGGGGTGGTACCAGCGCGCCGCGTCCTGGAGCGCGTAGCAGGTGCTCTCCAGTGGCCCCAGGGCCACGGCGGAGGCATTCGCGCAGCAGTCGGAAAGCAGCTCCACCAGCACCTGCCGCTTGAGGCTGAAGAAGCCCTCCAGAAGGCGCCGGGACTCCTCGGAGCGCGTGTCATGCAGCGCCAGCCCCAGGTTCTCCAGCGTCAGCGACTCGTCCAGCGCCACCGCGCGCGCCTGCCGCCCGGGACGCAGCACCACCAGGCCCCGCGCCGCCAGCCGCCGCAAGGCCTCGCGCACCGTGCCCCGGCATACCCCAAAGCGGCGCGCCATCTTCCGCTCCGAGGCCAACCCCCCATTCCTCGGCA
>NZ_RAWK01000139.1 GCF_003612165.1 Corallococcus aberystwythensis
GGCCGGGATGGGCACCAGTCGCTCGCGCTGCTGCTGTGGAATCAGGAAGATGAGAACCGCGCAAGAAGCATGTCCTTGGGCCAGTTGATGCAGAACGAGAAGGCAGAACAGCGTTGGTGGGCACTCGTCGCGGACGCACGAAGTAATGACCGCCTCAGCACAGCTCCGGACACCGGATACACGCGGATGACCGTGGACATCACCCTCCCCCGGCCCGGAAGTGGCGCGGGCTCCTACAACCGACAATGGAATGCGTCGCTGATCAACCAACTGCAGCGGTACGGCAGGGGCGCAGTAGAGGTGCTCTCCATTGAGGACAACCGCGACCAATGGACGCTCGACGTGAAAGAGGGTGTCCTCCTCGACGCCGGAGAAGAGGCTCGAACGCGGCTGCTGGAATTCCTCGCCGAGCGGCCCCAGGAGGTGACACAGGCGCAGCAGCGACACCGTAGGTTCCGCCAGACGCTAGAGAATCGGGACGAAGGGTGCATGCTGTGCGCCATCTTCGAGTTGGTGGAATCCGACCCGCCGCCGCTCTTCCCGTGTGGCCGTTGCCCGAATTGTCGGGCGGAGAGCGCCCCACCTCCGAGCCACTTCGAATTCCGCGGCCTGGACGCCCTGTGGCCCGACACCGCGCAGGACAGGCATACCGGCTGCATCCTCGTTCACGCCGACTCTCCGGACTTCGCGCAGGTGGGCACGTTGGTCCGGCGTCTTCTGCACGCGCGCGTGCGCCAATTCCTGGTGCCCGCTGGAACCGGCCCCACATTCGCGCGCGTACTGTCGGCATTCGAGGGCCTCGAAGGCTTGGTGCTTGAGATCCCCTATCTCAGCGGGAGCATCCAAGACGGCAGGTGGCGACCGGCCCGGGTCCGGACCGCGCTGATCATGCGGCAGGGCGGGTCAGAGCTGAGGAGCAACGAGGAGGCGCTCCGAATCGCCCTTCGGGAGCAACTGGATGGCCCCGGGCTGTTCGTCGTGGCGGAGCCGGGGCTCCGCATGGGAGGCCGCACAGTCGGCCAGGTGGTTTCCAATCGCGCGCCGCTGGCGGAGGCGCAACTGGATGAGTGGAAGGACTGAGACGCGATGAGCTTACTCACTGACACCACGGGGCGCCCCGAGCGTGTCTACACCCTACTGAAGCTTCTGGAGGCCCACGGGGGACAGCTCGGCTACGACGAGACCGTCGCCTGGCTCCAGCCCCCGATCCTCCGTGGAGAGAAGAACTCCACGGACGCGGCCAAGCAGACAATCGGCAGCGCGCGCAGCCTGGGGGTCATCCGCGATGAAGGCGACATCCTCCTGCTGGATGATCCCTCAGTCCCTTCCGATCCTCCCGCCTTCGCCGATCTCGTTCACGCGCGGCTGCGGGACAATCCCTCGGAGAAGGACCGCGTGATGCTGGAGGTCTACGCCCTGTTCGTCGTGCTGACGGATCGCGAAGAGGGAACCTCCTGGATCGAGGAGAGGACCGTCGAGGGCCTGGCCGACCTCATCGACATCGCCCTGCCGCGACCAACCGACGAGCCCCAGCAGCAGAAGGTCTTCAACAAAGATAAGTACAGTACCGCGTGGCGGCCCTGGATGGTCTACCTGGGATTGGGGTGGGAGGGGCTCGTCCTACCAACCTTCTTCCCCCACCCCACCGTCCGGCTGGAACGGGAACTCCCGGGGCTCGGTCGGGAACTGGGTGTCGGGCGCGAACTCGCCCCCAATGACTTCCTTCAGGCGCTCGCCCGTCGCATGCCCTATCTGGATGGTGGGGCGGTTTTCGAGGAGGCCATGCGCCGAGCCCGCTGGCGGCGCACCACTCAACGGCTGACGGTCGTCCTCAGCGACGTGCTTCGGGAGTTACACGACGACGGCCGGCTCCGGCTTCACGTGCACGGCGACACAGTGGGCGCCACCCGGCTCGCCCCGGATCCCACCCATGAAATCCAAGCCATCAGCGCCGTAGAGCTCATCGGAGGTCAGGCATGACGTTGCATCGCTATGCCTGCTGGGATGCGAAGGACGCGAACGAAGTCCTCAGGACCGAGGCGTTGGCGGGAAGCCGTTCGCTCTTCATGGCCGTCCACGCGCCACTGGAGGGTTTCTCGGTGAGCGGGAACAGGGAGGCATGGGTCGAACGCCATTCTGACGAGGGCCTGCAGAAGGCGCTCACCCGCCCCGAGCTCCAACACGCGCTCTGTGTGGTGGAGGGTGAGCCGGGTTCGGGCAAGTCGCACCTGATCCGCTGGCTCTTCTTCAATTGGCCCAGGACGGACAAGGACATCCTGGTGCTGATTCCCAGGAGCCAGGGCAGCCTTGAGGAAGCCCTGAGCGGCTTGCGAGAGAAACTGCCGGAGGACCTCCGGGGTTTCTTCGCAGGGCTGGGACAAGCGCGGAAGACGTCACTGGCAGGACGGGCACTCGACTTCCAGAGCAAGCTCGCCCACAGCTTGAGGAAGGAGTATTTTGAGACGGAGGCTCCCATCCACGCGGACTGGGCGGACGCGTGGAATTACCACGAACTGATGGATGCGCCGGCAACCCGTGGACAGTGGAAGGCGCCACGGCGCATCCTGGAAACGCTGAGCGGTTTGGGGGGCGAGCGGAATTCTCAGGTAGCCGAGTTCACCGTCTCCGACGTGCTCGACCTAGCCTCGCTCCTCAGGGCCGTCAAGGGTCTGAGCCCCATCGCCGTCCGAGCGAAGTTCCAGCTCCTCAAGGAAGCAGACGAGATCGAACGGGCTCGGTCGGATGGCCGCGAACTCGAGCTGGTCGTGGAGGAACTGGGCGCGAAGGCCGAGCACACCAGCCGCCTCCTCGCCGCCCTTCGCGCCCGCATGAACCATGCCGTCCAGGACCTGCTCGGCGTGAGCGGGCAGGCCCTGAAGAACGCGTTCATGCGGCTGCGGCAGGAGTTGGCGCTGCGCAGCAAGCGACTGGTGCTGTTGCTCGAGGACATCACCAGCATGCAGGGCGTCGAAGACCAGATGATGAACGTGATGATCGCCAGCAGCGAGACGGAGACGAACCGCTCGCTGTGCGACCTGATCACGGTAGCGGGCGTGACGCCGCACTTCTTCCAGAAGCTCTTCGACGTTGCCAACCTGCGCCAGCGCATCACCTTCCACGTCCAGTTCGGAGAGAAGAGGGAGAAGACCTTCCAGGGAATGGCGTTGAGGACACCGGAAGAGCGCGTCAGTTTCGCGGCGCGCTACCTGCGTGCGACGCGGGCAGGGGTAGCGCGGATTGACCAACGACAGCCTCAGGATTGGACGGACGTCTACAACCGCTGCGAGCAGTGCCCGCACCGACCGACCTGCCACCCACGGTTCGGCGCGCACCAGGGCGTGGGGCTGTACCCGTTCACCCAGGCTGCTCTAGATCGCATGTACGTCGAGCTCACGCATCCGAGAGGCACCGAGGAACTGCACACGCCGCGAGGAATGATCCAGAGCGTGCTCGGACCGGTGCTGCTGGCTCCCCAGAGCATCACCAGAGGCGAGTTCCCGGCGCCCCTGGTGGAGAGCGAGAACCTCCCGAAGCATGAGCGCAATCTGCTCGGACGCCTGGGTCAGATCGTCGCGGCGAAGGTTCCGGAGCGCGACACGGCCGAACGCCTGCGCCGGCTGATCGCTTGGTGGGGGCAGCGCGACAATGCATCCACGCAGCGTGGAGAAGACGGCGTTACGACCTTCGCCGGCATTGCCCAGGGCATCTTCGAAACCTTCGAACTGCCCTGGCTCGGCACGCCCAGCGCGGTAGACGAGCCGGAGGCCGCGACACCAGACGCTGGACACGCCTTGTCGGAGGCGTCTCCGGTGGCGGAGCCGCAGTCCGTACGGGGCGAGCCCTGGCCCGAGCCCGCCGCCCCCCGCGCTCCTGAGGCGTCTCCCTCCGGCCCTGAGGAGGAGGTGAAGAAGCCGACCACCAATCCCCCGAAGCCTTCCCGCGGCCCGAAGCCGCTGCGGGCGGCCACAGTCAATTCGCAGCAATTCCAGATGCGCTCGGAGCAACTCATCGCGTGGATAGAGGGAGAACGGCTCGAAGACCAGGGTTTCTGGAGCGAGCAGGTGGCCATCATCCTTGAAGACCTCCCATGGCGAACACTGGGATTGGATCCTCATCTCGAAGATAAGCTCTTCACCAAGGAGACGGTGGTGCTTGATGGCGCGCGCAAGCCGACCCTCAAGCACTTCGTGCTCCCACGCGAGCGCTGGGTCAAGCTCGGGCTGGAGTCCTTCCTCGCGCTACGCACGCGGGGCGAGGAACTCGCCAAGGCAGACCGCGAAGGCTACCAGCGGATGTACGCGCACATGTTGCGGAAGCTGGCCGAGTTCGCGCGCGCCCATGTGAACCGGCGCGTGCCGATCACGGAGGCAGGCCAACGATGGTCCCCCATGGCCACGGCCGCGCAACTCCTGCTCGCCCGCGCGTGGCTGCGCGGCGTGCATCGCCCCCAGGATCCCCTCCACATCCAGTGGAATACACTACTGGATTCGAACGATCCAGATGCGGGAGCGAGCGGCGACCACCGCATCCAGGGATGGGGAGACATCGTGTCGAAGGTCGGCCGGACCAACTCGGACGTACGCAATGCATTGAGGGAACTCGCCAGCCTGCCGCAGGGAAAGAAAGGGGGATCACAGTTCTTCGCCGCTGCAGGAGAGGTGGCTCCGGCCCTGATCCGACTGGCTCGCACACTGGAACTGGATCCGTCGCCCGCCGAGGATCCGAAGATTTCGGATCTCCTCGAAAAACTCACCCAGGATGCACCGTACGTCCGCGAGCGGCTGAAGTCCGCCGCAACGGGGGAGCGGAACCGGATCTTACGAAACGTGGGGAAACTAGACGACATCACCCACCGGCGCGCACTCCCCGACTGGCTGAAGAGCGCGAACAACGTCGTCGCGCGGCTCCGGGAACTCGATGGACACGTCCCCAACCAACACGTTCAACGGTGGAACGAAGTTTACACCAAGCTCCGCGGCCGCAAGTTGTTGGAAGCCAGCGATCCGGACATGCACAGGCTGGAGGAGTTTCTCTCAAACATAGAACCAGAAACGGTGGAGGGCTTCGCTCCACCGGAGGCGCTCGCATTCGCCACCAGCGCGCCCGCAGCGGACCTGTTTTTCATGGTAGACCGCCTACAGGTGGCGAACGAGGCGCTAACACAATTACGCCGCCACGTTGGCGCACTCATAGAGAAGGCGGGGGACTCCAGCAACGGCACATTGCACACGGTGCGCGAGGCGGGGGCTCGGCTGAGGATCGCGGTTCAGGACATCCGCCAAGCGCTCCTTCCTACGGGAGGCGAGCATGTCTGAGCTCACGGCCGAAGTGGCAGGCGGAGAGTCCTCCCTGGATTCCTTGAGCGCGCTGGAGCAAGCCCTGGACACTGGAGATTTCCAACGTGCGGTGCAGGCCGAGCAGTTCGGCGACGCACTGGGGCACGCGGTGGGTGCTCTGCGGGAAAAAGCCGAGTCGCTGACCACGATGGAGCAACTGGCGGGCTGGGTGCCCCTGATCGCGAAGAAGCTGGCGCCAACGGAGGTGGCGGAGGTGCGGACCGCGTTGGACGCACTGGAAGCCATCGCCGGAAACCTCGCCCGCGAGAACCCCACTCGGGAGGCGCTCCAGCACATCCGGGTGGAGATGCAGACGTTGGTCCTGCGCGTGGACCAGGTGAAGGGCCGCCTCCGGGCCGCCTGGAGCCTCCGCGTCCGAGAGGAGTTCGAACCCTCCACGAAGCTGGCAATGGCGCTCCAGCGCCTCCCCGGTCAGGCGGAACTCGCCCGGCGAATGGCGCAGACCTCCCAAGCCGGTCTCGCGCTGGAGCAGCGCTTCCCCGCGCAGACGGCGCGGGAAGAGTTCGAGCGCCGCTGCGCCGAACGCCAAGCCCAGGAGCGCGATTTGGCGGGCGTGGGGACGGACTCGGATAAGGTCCAGTTCCTCATCCGGGTGAACGACGGGAGGGCAACGCTCGCTGATCTTACGCCGGACCTCCAGAAGTGGCTGTCCGAGCAGAACGCGCTCGGCCTGTTCAAGCTCAAATTGGAGTAACGCGGCCGCGGAGGAATACACCGAGCCGCTCCAGCAGGCGGCGGCTTACCACCACCTCCGCCATATCCCCATCCATGAGGCTGCTGCCGGTGTGCAGGCACGCTTGGCAGCCGTCTACGCACAGTCGGGCACTGATTCGGTACGCTTGGTCCGCGAGCCGCGCCTCCGCGCTGAGCGACTCCTCCTGCACCGCGTCCTCCACTGCCCGGTAGCGTTCTAGCAGCCGGCGCCACTCTGTCGCACGGGCATCCCCGCTCTCCACACGGGCCACCAGTGTCCCCACCAACTCCCAGGCAGAGGGGGCGCGCCCCATCTCATGCGCCAGAGAGCTGCTGATTGCCTGGAGTTCCTCGTAGAGCGTGAACAACTCGAATCGGTCACCGCCCACCTCCTCCGCGCCGTAGAGGAGGCGGAGCACGCCCTGGAAGGGCCCGGCATCCATGCCGAGGTCCGCGCCCAGTTCGCGGGCGAGCTCCAGGACACGTCGCTCGTCGCGCGGATCCCACGAGCGCCAACGGGCGACGTCTGCCGCCGGGCGGACAGCGAGCGCCGCCACGAAGCGGTCCTCCCTCGCGTTCGGGCAGTCCGCCAACAGTTCCGGTGCCAGGTCCGCCGCCGCCTCGTCCAGGTGGGCCACGAAGGTGCGCGTGGTGCCATCCCCATGGTTTCCGTCCTCCGCCACGGTGATGATGTCCTCCGTTCCCCCTTCGAACTGCACGGGCAACTTGACGTGAAAAAGGACGCGCCGCTCGTCGCCCCGCCCGTGTCGGACGAACGCCTGCTCCATGCGGATAGCCAGCCCATGCACGATCACCGAACGCAGGTAACCGGCGAAGGCCTCGTGCGAACGCACGTCGCGCCAAGCCTGTTCGATGAGCAAATGGAACGCGTTGGAGGCGATCACTTCCCCCAGGCGTTCGAGACGCTGCGCCGTCAACATTGGGTGCTGTCGCAGGTGTCCCTGGAAGATGCCCTTGAGCAGCTTCGTGAACTGTTCGGCATTCCAGCGCCGCAGCAACTTCTGGAGCTCCTTGTTGAAGCCCTCGAACGCGGCGGCCGTCACCATCAGATCAGCAATTTGGCGTATTTGGTACGGGTTGATCCCTGCGGAGGCTCCCCGACTCATCAGCAGGTAGCGGAGGAACTGACCATGGAACCACTTCGACTCAGTGGGCTCCGCGTCGAGCCGCGCTCTCTCCGCCCGGACGAAGTCGCCCAACACGGTTCCATCCAGCCGAACACGG
This sequence comes from Corallococcus aberystwythensis, assembly GCF_003612165.1. Taxonomy (GTDB): domain Bacteria; phylum Myxococcota; class Myxococcia; order Myxococcales; family Myxococcaceae; genus Corallococcus; species Corallococcus aberystwythensis. The sequence continues at coordinate 7,296 of NZ_RAWK01000139.1, forward strand.
ACGCCCTCCGTCTCCAACTCGTAGCCATGGAGGAGGGTCCGGCGATCAGCCTCCCTCGGGAGGTTCTCGTCGTCTGGGTGGACGAATACCTGGCTGACATAGGCCTCTTCGCGCTTGTGGTCGGCCGTCTCCAGCACGAGCCGCGCGTCAGCGCCCCAGAACACACGGGCCACCTTCAACCCGGTGCGTTTCCCGCGGGCGGACGTCCCGCGAAAGACCTCCACCTCAGAGGCCAGGACGCCCAGGAGATGGACCCGCCGTCGCTCGGCGAACCCCAACTCTGCCTCGACGGACAGGAAGCCACGCAACTTGCCCTGGCTCTTGGGATTCACACGCGGCAACCTCGATAGCTCCTTGGAAAGGAGGACTTCCCGCCGGGCAGCATCGTAGACCCAGTCCCCCTGCCATTCAGTCCCAGCGAACCTGCCTCCGCTCGCCATCTGCAGCGATGTCGGCCGCACCACCTGGGGATGCAGCCTCGTCCCGACGAGCAGGCGGGCCTCCCGGGGAAGCGCTTCCATCAGGGGCGCGCTGCCCGCCAAGCTGAACTCCGGCCATGCCCCGGAGTGGCCCAGGGGTCTCCACAACGGCTGGCGGCCGGGCCTCGGCGGGATCCAGTGCGCCACCCGGAAGCCGAACCGCCGCGTCACATTGCCCGGGGCGCACTCGGAGAGAGCGAGCGTGATGTCCTCCGAGTCCTGTTTCGCTTCACCCATGTCGTTCTCGTAACCCACCACGAGCAGTGGCAGGTTGATCGACTGGAATAGGAGCATTGGAACCCATGGAAGGACCTCCGCCCACTTGCGAGGACCTCCACCCGACGCCAGGGCCACACCAGTGGTGGCCTCTCGCCACAACCGCTCCAGCGAGCCAACCTCTAGCCGCTTGTACACATCATTGCCGAAAGTGGTCCGGACCACGGCATCCACCTCGGCCAGGAAGCGGGGGTCCACTCCCGACGCGGCGCCCAGGCGCAACTGCTCCCGTGCGGCAAGATCCAAGATTAGGGAGACCACCTGCCCACGGACGACGAAATAGTTCTCAACGTTGAGCGGAACCTCGAAACCACTCGCGTCCAACATCTTCCTAGGACGCCGGAAGAACCAGGAGTCGCGCGGAGAGTACGCGGAGAGAGTCACTCCGGTGACCGGCCGGTCGTCGGCCCCTCGCCCACCGCGCCCCTTTCGCTGGATGAAGGACGCAAGGTTGAGCGGCGCGTAATGCTGGTAGACGAGCATCATTTCCGGATCGTCGAAGCCGACCTCAAGGGACGACGTGGAGAAGACGAGGTCACTCTTCTGGATTATTTCGTCGGCGCGCCCCCCCGTCTTCGAGAAGATGGGCTTCGCGCAGACATCGAGGGCACGGCCGGGAATGTACGGGCCGCGCACCGTCCGCTGGCGACGGTCCCGGGCGGCGAAGTACCAGCACTCGCCCTGGCGGAAACGGTCACAGGCGTCGGGCGCGCCGCAGCACTCACGGCGAGGAAGACCCGTGTGCGCGTCGTCATCGAACAGACGGGTGCGCAGCCGCGCCAGCCGGTTGCCTTGCTCCGCGTCCGCGTAGTCCGAGTGCAGGCGCTTGAGCTTGTCGATGGAGTCGAGGAAGACGATACCTCGGAATCCACCATCGTCCCCCGAGCGCCTGCGCATGCCGTGCGCCAGACACATGAGCGTCTGGATGGAGGTAGACGCCCCGGCGATGTCGTGCCCACGGGACTCCACCTCGGGCTGCACGAAGAAGAAGTACTCGCGGCCCCGCGGGTTGGGCCTGCGCTCTCTGTCTTCAGGGCGGATGATGGTCACGCGAGCGCGTCCGCACAGGATGCCCCAGACCTCGTCGGGCCGGCCAAGCGTGGCGCTCATCCCGATGGCCAGGGTGCGCACGGGGCTGCCTTCGTGCTCGCGCCGGTTCAATTCGGTTCGGGTGATGAGCCGCCGAAGCGCATGGCTCACCTGGGCACCGTGAAGGTGCGAGTACAGGTGGATCTCGTCCGCGAGGACAGCCCGGGGTGCGGCATAGAGCGGCTCATCTCCGAAGAGGCGCCCGCGCTCGGGAGTGAACATCCACTGATGGAGCGACTCCGTCACCGGCAGGAAGAAATGCGGCGGTCGCTCAACGACGCCTTTCTTCGAGCCCACCCACCCGCCGTACTCCCAACCGCAGCGGAGACATCGCAGCAGGTCCGCCTCGTTCGCGCCGCCGCCCGGCTGGAGCCACAGGTCGCCTTTGCACTCCCCCTCCGGGCACGCGAAGAACGGGAAGGAGAAGGCGCCGCTCGGTCCCCGACGCCAACCCTTCTCCTCGTCCGGAGCCCTGAAGTGGCTGAGGACGTCTTTGTTCTGCAGGCCTAGGGTCAGGAGTGGCATGCCCGGGACGCGGGCGAGCGCCGCGAGATAGCCGGCGATCCGTTGCGCCTGGTTGGCCGCGAGGCGGATGCGCGGGTACACCAACACCGCGCGCGCCCCACGTACGCCACGCAGCGCGTCCGTGGCCACGCCCACCATGAGCGGCAAGACGCCCGCCTCCGTCTTGCCGGTGCCGGTCTCCGCGGTGATGACGAAGGCGTCATCCGTGGAGAGCCCAAGCCACGCGGGGACCATGCTCCCGAGCGCCCGCTCCTGGAAACCGGCCAACTCCGGATCCGGTTTGTTGAAGCGTGCCCGCAGCATGGCGGCCACCCCTGCGACGGCACGCTGCGCCTCCGGATGCCCCTTCAACTGCTCGATGAGCGAGGTCTCGATGCCCGAGAGCGGCCGGTCGCGCACCGGCTTGTCGCGATCCTTCAACTCCAGTTTGAGCGCCCGCACGAGAAATGGCCGCCGGGATGTGTCTCCCTGGCGGAAGCGCTGTTTGACGTACCGCACCTCTCGGGCGATCTCCGCGGCGCGGCTCCGGACGCGCCCCGCCTCGGTCAGTAACACCCAACCATGGTCGGCAAGCCGGCGCAACGCAGCACTCACTCGCGCCTCTTCCCAGTTTAACGCTCGAATCAGGTCCCGAGGGGTAGTCCACTGCTCGAAGACTCCGAAGTTGATCCGCCGGGCCTCCAATTCCTCCAGGCGGTTCAACAGCTCGAAGTCGCCGTCCTCGATCGCCTCAGCGGGAGGAAGGGGGCCCTCCACCACGGTCACGGCCTCCACCAGGTCGATCGTCCGCTGCCCCCATTGGTTCACGTCAGACCGGACGACGCCCTCCTGTTGGAGGGCATTCAGGACGGGCTCGAACAGGTCCTCTCCCTTTGGTCCCACCCACTCGAAGCGCTCCCGGACCTTCTCGTAGGAGGCCGCGAACCGCCCCTTTGAGCGCGTGGCTTCGATGACCTCTTCGATGCGCAGGCGAACCGTGTCCGGATTCACTGCAAAGGGGCATCGTGGTGGGACGCGCGGGCATGCGACCCAGAACGTCGCTCCTTTCTTTGTGGTCCTAAGCTCCAGCGCGACGAAGCCCAGCCTGGAGAGGGCGCGGAGTTCCTCAAGTGTCGGCTTTCGGCCGAAGCTCTTTTCGACGCTGAAGTCAGCTGCGGTCCCGTATGGATTCTTCAAAGCGACGTTTTGGATGTGCTCGAACAGTTCCCGCAATTCTGGAGTGAGTTCCGGGGCGAGTTCAGTCGTGGGGCGGTCGTCCGGTCGTGGCTCCAGCCGGGGAAGGGCTTCCGTGTCGTCGAAGCTCCGCACCCGCACATCGACCGGCCACTCCACTCCGTCCGGGCCGCGAACCCGCACCCGGCCGCGATCCTCGCTGGAATAGACAAACTCGCGCATCGCCTGCGCGGCGTCGAAGACCTCCTCGTCCTCTGGGATGACGTCCAGCAGTCGGCGGGCGGCGACCAGTATCAGCTTTGTCCTCGCCCTTGTGATGGTGACGTTGAAGCGCTCGGCGCTGAAGATAAATTCCGCCTCAGACCGGGCGAACTCGGGGTCCGACACGGTGTAACTGGCGATGATGGCGTCGCGCTCGCGGCCCTGGATGCGGTCCACCGTCTCCACCACACACTCGTCGCCCAGCTTGCGTGCTCGCAAAGCGTCCCGGATGGCCGCATTCTGCGCGCGGTGTGGCGAGACGACGGCGAGGCGCTCGTTCCAGAACGTCCCGAAAGAGAGCTCCGCCGCCCCTTCTTCAGGAGGCAGGCGCTCCCGGAGAAGCTGCGTCAGCCGCGCCACCAGGCTGACCTCGAAGGGATTGTGCGTCCCTGCCGCGGGCCCCTCGTGCATCAGGATGCAGACCGGCCGCGCCGGGTCCAGGGCTTCGCGCTCCCAGTCGGAGAGCCCCTCCTCCCACCCCTCGCGCAGCCGCAGCCGGGCCTCCGGATTCACCGAGCGGTACAGACCCTCGTAGAAATGCTCTGACGGGAAGCTCGCCAGGGGAGCATTGAGCCGGAATGTCTCATCCAGGCGGAACTCGGCGACCCGCGCCTCGCGGAGGAAGGCATACAGGGAGCCGCCGATTTGGCGGCCATCCACCTCGTGTTCGTGTACCTGGCGCACCGGCGGCAGTTGTCGATCATCCCCCGCCACCAGTACGCGCCCACCGTGAGCCAGACCCGCCAAGCACATCAGTCCTTGGCTCACCACCATCTGCGACGCCTCATCGATGCAGACGAGGTCGAAGAGGGGGGCCGTCAGCCCGTCGGCGGCCGGGTGACGCGCCTTTTCGAGCAGCTTGTACAAGCTCCACGACGTGGTCCCCATCACCAGGTGAGGCTGGTCCAGCAGCGACACTGCATCCGCGGGTTCGAGCACCTGGATGTCCGCCGGCATCTCCTGCGGCGGCTCTGAGCCCACCCAGCAGAAGGTGGCGCCGCTGAAGCCGTGCTTCTCCGCCTTCTCGTGCATGGCGCCGAGCAGGTTGGCGATGGAGTTGCGGGTGAAGCCCGTCAGCAGAATGCGGCAGGGCAGCCCGCGGCGGCGGCGGAGTTCCAGGTAGCCCAGGGCCATCCAGGCGAGGACGAACGTCTTCCCCGTCCCCGGTGGTCCGAGTACGAGCGCCGCCCGGTGATCGGCGATGCCGCGCCACGCGGCCTGCTGTGCCGGCCGGAACGCCTCTGCGGAGACGGCGGGAACGGCAACCTCTTCGAGGGCCGCCCGCCACAGGGAAGCCGTGCCGTCCGCCCCGGCTTCGGCGAAGCGGCGGGGCTCACGGAAGAACTGAAGCACATCCTCTCTGGGCATCAGGGCCTCGCGTCCGCTAGCGAACGGAGGAACCGCACCGCCCGCTCGGTGTTGTAGTCAACGTGGATGGCATCCAGGAACCATCCATCCGTACTCGCCCGGCGGCGTAGGGCCTCGAAGCCGGGGGCATCGTGCTGCTTGCGGCCGATCCGCACCTCCATGTGCTGGCCGCTCTCCAGGTCCGAGGAGATGCGCACCGACACCTCGCGCCAGCGCTGCGGATCCAGCCGGAGGTCCGGATCGTCATCGGTGAGGATGAGGCCCATCGAGGAAGAGGAGAGCTCGGCCTGCCGGCTCTCGGGTGGGACGAAGAACCGCATCCGATAGAACCCGCCGTCCGGGTAGGTCCCGAGGAGTTGGAGGTTGGCGAGGCAGCGAAAGCGGTCGCGGCGCTCATCGGCGGGCCGCGCCAGTTCCGTCAGGGTGCCCAGGAGGGCGGCGCGGTTCTCCAGCATCTCGTGCGCCATGAGGACCTCCAGATCCGTTGCGGCGAGCGGGTCGAACTGCGCCTGGAACCGGAACGGCTTCTTGCGGAGCCGGAGGAACGGCTCACCGGCCGCTTCGTTCTCCCGGAGGATCCAGCGCATGAGGGAGTCCATGGCGGCGAGCCGGGCTTCCACGTCCTTCCGAACGTCCCTGGCGTCCCTTTCCCCCTGGCGGAGCGCGCGGACCACATCCACGGAGAGCCGCGACGAGAAGCGGCGCTGGAAGCCGGGGGCTGGGCGATAGGGCGTGGCGAGAGGGGGCGTCGCCTCCTCGAGCGCGCTCGTCACGCCAGCGAGCTCGTAGGCCACCTTCACCGGCAGCGCGTACAACTGCTCCAGAACGCTCCTCAGCGCCGTGGCGGGCAGATGATGGATGCCGCGGTATTCGGGCTCCACTGCCCTCACCTCGTCCGGAGGGAACATCCGGATGAGGTGGAGGAGCCCGGTGCGGATGGCAGGGTCCGACAGGTGGCGCCCGAGCGCATCCTGGAGATCGCTCCCTTCCGAGGGCTCATAAAGAAAAAGGTGGGAATGGAGGCCCTGGGCCTCGGCGTGCCGGGCGTTCCAATCGTCCACTTCGGTGAGGACCTGGATGACCCGGCCCAGCACCTCCCGCAGTGCGGGCAGTTCGTCCTCGCCGCGGCGGATAATGGCAACCGTGGGTTCCGTGCGGCCATCGCGCACGATGAGGCAGCCGAGCGCGACGAGGTTTCCCTCCACCGGGTCCCGGTCCGCGACGAGGTGGATGGCGACGTCTACGCGCGGCGGCATGAGCCAGGAGTGCCGATCCGGGAGGCGATATACGGCGCGCTCCCGCAGCGCCTGTGCCCGCGCCACCAGCATCTGCCCGCGAGCCTTGAGCGCCCAGGTGGAAGCCCCAGGGTTGGCGGCGAGGTTCCGGACACTCGCAAGTTGCCCGACCGTCCGCACGCCCAGGTTCAAGATGGCCCGCTTGGACTCATGCGACAGCCCTGGCACAGCGGAAGTGTCCCACTGCTCGGACGGCCGCGCGTCGGAGATCGAGCGCTCACAGTGCGGTAGGTACTCGCATTGCTCACACTTGAAATAGATGTGGAAGAAGGTGTCGTCCCGTTCGCGCTCGACGTGCCGCTCGCGCAGGCGGGGAACGGTCCGCCGGAAGAAATCGATGACAAAGGCCTCGTAGCCACGAGCGGGGAAAGGTTTTTCTACCCACGGTTCCTCCTGCCCTGCCGGCGGCATGTGCCAGATACGCCCCTCCAGGGACATCTCACCGGCGAGACCGCGCTCCTGCAACATGCACCGCAGCATCAGCGAGTAGAACGCGACCTGCGCCTTGTGGAACACCGTGGAAACCTGCGTGGCCTTCACGTCGATGATGGAGAACGTGGGGCGGCCATCCGAAGCGGAGAACTCCACCAAGTCCGGCCGTGCGGGTCGGATGGCAACCTCGGGAGGAAGGTTCAACAGCGCGCGAAGGCGGGGCGTCTCCTTGAGCGATGCTTGGTGAATGAATCCTTCTGTGCGGGTACGCCCAAGGAAGGCAAGCGTCAGTTGATCCGAAACGCCATCCTCTCCACCCGCAGGGCCAAGAATCTGGCCGGGATGGCGTCGCTTCAGTGATTCGATCACCCGGTTCTCAAACTCGTTCCCAAAGTCAGACCACGATGCGGCCGTCAGGTTCCTCTCAATGGGGATGCCCTGCTTCGAGTCGGTTGGCATCGAGTCGTACACAAGCTTTCGCTCGCAACGGTACTGGAACCACGACTTCACGCCGGAGGCGCGGATTTCGAGCTTCATCGCCATTGGATTCTATGCTCCTTGGTCGGCACCCGCACCCACGTGTCGGCTGAAGTTCCGCGTTTTCTCGTAAGTCCTCGCCCGAGTCCGTGGAGATACCCATTGACAGAGAAACTCGGCGACCGCTGGCTGGCGGAGTCGGCTCAGCGCGACTGGCCGCGAGCCTCGGCCATGAGGGAGAACTCGCCGTCCACCGTCATGTGCAACTCCCAGCGGTCCACCGTGCGCAGGTCGCCGTGGAAGCGCTGGCGCTGGCGCTCAACGAGGGCGTCCATCGCCGTGCGGCCCGGCCGGGGCAATGCTTCCAGCTTTCGGTAGCGGTCGGGAAGCAAGTCCTGCTGCCCTCACTGCGCCACCACCAGCGCATTCCACACGGTGATGATGACTTCGAGACCTTCCTGCCGCTGCCGCCGCGTAACCGTCCGGCCAACGACGTGCGGTGAGGGATTGCTGGGGGCGCGGTGCGCAGCGGACGCTTCATGGCATGACAAAGCAGGTGCAGAGGCCAGAGTGGGCGCGCATCGAGAAAGCCTTCGAGGCCAGCGGGCAGACGCAGCGGGTGTTTACGTTAACGCGGGACGTGCGGCTGAGCACGTTGCAGTCGCAGGTGTACCGGAATTGGCGGTCCGCGACGGCGCGAGGTGCGCCGGTGGGACGTAACTGTCTGGCAAATGACGCGTCGGAGGGCTTGAAGATAGGCCACGGCGGGCAGTGCTCAGCAAGCGCCGGGAGTTCCAGCAGGGCGAGGTGCCGTGAGCGGGTGGGATCAGGATGAGTCTGCGGCGCGAAGCCGCATCCACTCGTGAGGCAGTAGTTCACCGATGCGCATTCCGATGCGTCTGGACGCGCAGTAGTCGTCCGCGAGGTAGGCTTCGGGATTGACGCCGTTGGCCTCGCAGGTGGCCACTCGTGCGTAAAGACCCGCGAGGTTTTCACTTGCGGCCTCGTGGCCGACGAAGAGAGAGTTATTACGGCTCAGGGCGACCTTGCGCAGCGCCAATTCCGAGCGACTGTCCAGAGGAAGGCGCTCATTTTCCACGAAGCGAGTAAGGGCCTCCCACTGCTTCAGCGCGTATGAGAAGGCCTGGCCCAGCGAGTTCCTGGTGAGTGCAGCGGGGCCTGTTTTCCCAGCCAGGCGCGCAGCACAGCGAGGACAGGCGCGCTGTGCTGCATCCTCGGCCTGCAGTGGGCGTCAGCGCGTACGAGGCTCGCAGCGCAGGCGTCATGCGCACCGGGAACTGTGTCAGCAGCCGGCAGACTTATCTCTTTGCCGCCGCACGTGAACTCTTACTTGCTCCGGACGCTTCCTTTTTGGGTGAACCAATTGCCGCAACCGGTGCGGACCACACCTTGCTCTTGTATTGAATCATCAGATAATTCGTCAGCACCTCAATATCCTTTGATGTATTCTGGACTTCATTCCACTTACGTTGCAGCCCAGGACCGAAGTCCCAAAACCCCGCTGTCCAGCGGCAGAATTCCTTTAGTCCCATCAGATCTGTCGCAAACTGGGCTGCGGTGGGATAAGGGCGGTCCCGGTAGCGATCGCTGATCGCATCCATGATGAGTCCCATACTGATAATGCCCGCGCCGTGCATAAGACGAGACTTCTTAGGTGGTAATCCCCATGCCGCCTTGAAGACCTCCTTGACCGCTGTCCAATACGCATAGATCACATTGATCATCTGCTCTGTGTCTGCATTCGCTTCCTCCGCAGCGTTGAAGCGATATAGCACTCCATCATTAAGACTGTTCTCCAACATCCGCAGGATTGAGTTGTCCTTGACGAGCCCGCCAGGATTGGTAGCCGTCTGAATCATCTTGTGAAGCGGAGACCCCTCTTCCAGGTTCATTCTTTCTAGCAACTGAGCTGGCAACCGGCGCTTGCCCAGCAAGGACGGAAGTCGCGCGCTCGTTCCTGGAAGGAGTTCGTAGATGAGTCCCTTGGGTAGAGGTTTCGTCGAATTGACCAGGATGAACTGTTCGGTCTGTTGACCAACGTCATCCGTGATGAACGCCGTCATGCACACGGGAAACCGCTCAATATTGGCATCACGGATCGCAGCAAGCCGCTGCTGTCCATCGACAATGAAGCCCGGCTTTCGGTCATCTTCCATTTCCGGTTCAAACGGAATGGTGAGTACACCAGAGCGCGAATATTCAGACGTAACGGCCTTGGAGTCTGGATGGAACTTGACCCGCGAATCGAATGCCACCACGAGTGCATTCGGCACCATGGGTGAATCTGACTCTAGGTAGGACCGAATCTCATCAATGTGAGAAAGAACCTCAGGTCGCTGGTAACCCGAAAGGGCTCCATCTTCCTTACGGCGCACGCGTGAGATCGTCGCGAACTGAGGAACCAGCTTCCCATCAACAGCAAAGGTGTAGAGCGTCCTGCCGCGGGACTGCTTGACCTCGATCGCAGGAAGCTTCAGCTCTTTTGGCATATGTCTTTACCGGGCCGAAGTCCTCAGGCCGCGCTCCCCTGCCCGAGCCCAAGCTCCTTCTCGAGCTGCTTGTGGAAAATCCAAATATTGTGAAATCCCCGTCGGCGATTGCGTTCGGCACCGCGAAAGAGCACGACGTGATACCGCAACTCTCGACAGACTTCGCAGGGACACTGTTGCCACGGCGCATCCGTCAGCGTTTGCCGGTACGCAGCCTCATGGTTCTTCTTGGAATCCGGGTCATAAAAGCGCTCGTATTCCATAAGTACAGACAGAGCCTGCTCTACTGTCTTACGGCCCGAATCAAAAAGCTTCATGGCCTCAAGGCAAGCCTTCTCAAGCTTTCTGGCAATGTCCTGCGAAACCTCACCGGAGGAAATCTTCCGTTGTAGAGACGGGTTGCCTTCCACTTGAGGGATGCGGATCGCTGTATAGTTTCGTCCAGGGGTGTAGTAGTTGTCCTTGTCGTCCTTGAAGGCCTGCCTCAAAGGCGAGGTGCTATCAAAAGACGTGATTCCTAGCCGGGAGAACGTCTTCAAATGCTCGGTTCGGGTGACCCCTAACAAGTGAATTTGAACTCCCGGGGTTCGGACCCCATCGATAGCCTTCAGGCAGGATATAATCTCGCTTGATCTGAGCGGAACCATCCCCCCCAAGGCGATTGAGCGATATCCCATTCGCTGGAGCGCTTTGACTGAATCCGCGTAGGACAAGGGACTCCAGCCCTGCGCAACGCCCACGGGCTCAAAGGTATAGCCGCCAGCCTTGTGCTTTTGACGAAACTCCTTTGCCAACTGCAGCGTCAGTTCCCGCCTTTCGCGCAACTCTTTTGGAACGAGATCCTGGGAGGCACCTCGCTCATCTGCCTCGGGCTTGAACAGGAGGATGATGTGGTCGAGGGAAATGCCGAAATCAAACTGGCAGTTCCCGTAGAACTCCAGGACCTCCTCGACAGAATAAGGCGGCACCTCTTCCTTCACGTACGTAAACGCACCGCAGTCCCCCATGATGGAGAGCTGCCGGGGCGCTTGGTCGAGGCGAAAGAACTCTGGCGCCCCCAAGCGCAGCAATCGGTGTCGCTGCGCAAGCGTGTATCGACTTCCCAATGCTCCGTAGCCATCCACGATTCCCTTCGAAACCAGGAATCCGTCAAACGGAGTCGCCGTGAAGACCTCATGGGCGTAGAGGTCATCCCGCTGGCGTTTTCGCGTTGCCGAGCGTCGCTCCCGCTCAAAATCGAAACTGGGATCGATGAGATCCTGGCTGTCCGGAAAGAAGAACTTCATGCGGCCGTCCGGCGGCTACTCGTGTACGCCCGAATCAGAACGTTCGAGAGAAGCCGAATGTGTTGAGATGTATTTTGAATCTGGTTCCAGGCCAACCCTGACTCCTCCCAGTGTCCCTCGGTCCACCGGCACACGGGTTGGACCCGGAGAAGCTCCGTCTTCACCAACCGCAAGGCATGTGCCCCATTGATGTCAATGTTGCTCATGACCTTGTCCATCAAATGTCCCATCGCACAGATCCCGGCTCCATGCATCAACCGACTCCGTGAAGGTTGACGCCCCCATGATTCTGGGAAGACTTCTTTCACAGCAGTCCAGAACAGGATCAGCATCTTCCGGATTGAATCAAAATCGGTTTCCTGGGTAACCACATTCCGATAAGGAAACAGGCAGCCCGTCAAGTTACCCAAGCTGTCCTTGATCATCGTGACCACAGCCGAATCCGTGACGATGGCGCTACGCCGAGCCTCTGCATCCATCGAATTGCGGCGGATGAGTCCCTTGAAAGGCGACGCAGGGTCCCGATTCAGCAAGTCACAGAGCGCGGCTGGAGCTCTCCGGACCGCCAGGTTTGGCGGCAGCAAGGTCCCGACTTCAGGCAGCAACTCTGTAATGAGTCCTCGCGGAAGTGGCTTGGTGCTATTGACCCTCAAGAATTGATCTCTTTGTAGGTCCACTTCATCCGCGATGAAGGCGTTGACGGGAACGAGCAAGTCCTGACGTTGGCATTGCGCCAGGGCTAACGCACGCTGTTGACCGTCTACAATCCAGGCAGGCCGGGGCTGGCCGGGCTTCGGCAATGGAATGTGGAGCGTCCCAGCCTCAGCCCAGCCATCATCCACGCGTGGCCCCCGGACCTTTTTGAAAACAACCGCGGAGGAGAGTGCGAGAATGATGGAGTTGGGGAAGATGACCTCTTCCCCATTGAGGTACTCCGTAATGTTACGAACGTGCTGCTTCACCTTGGGACGTTGATACCCGAGGAGCTTTCCCTCTGAGTCCCGTGATACTCGGGAGACTTCAGCGACCGCCTGCAGTTCCTTCGCGCTCAGCGCAAACATGAAAAGCGGATGTTCTGGCGTCTGGATGACCCGAATAGCGCGTCGCTCGATAACCTTACGCGTTGGCCTTTTCATGGGTTCTCCTGGATCTGGACAAATAGACTCTTGAAGCGATGTTGTTCACACGCGAACTGGCGTGCTCTCAACTGCTTCAAAGCCGCGCTCCATGATTTCGTGCCCTCGTCCATCACCTGCCGGATGAACCCTCGAACCTCATCATCCGTCATCAATTGACGGTTATACTGTCGAAGCGGGCCGCTCTTCTTGATGAGCTTCTGGTAGCGCACTTGAACTTCAGTGGCGTTCAAGTAACTCCCTCGTGCTCCCTGAAGAATCTCGCGCGCGACCCGTGCATGAAGTCCCAGTCGAGATCCACCCAACCGCTGCTGGTGATGGGCGCTTGATGGAATCCAATGCGGTGCAAGCGTTCCCTTCGACAGGGAGGCAGGTGAAGACACGACCAGTAACCGTTCTGGATGCTGGAGGTCCTTGGCCGCGAATTCGAGGTCGTCCGCGATCGCGGCAACGTACAGAGGGGAAGCCACAATCAGGATGTTCGCTTGCGGCTGCGCGCAGGCCAATTGGTGAAGGGTGCGTGGTGGGCCATGCGCCGGTCCGGCGTGGCTCGACAACGTCTTCCACCAGCGTTGGAGTTGTTCGCTCGTATCCTTGTTTTCGGAACCGCGCACGACGGAATCCGGCTGGCCCCGAGCAAAGGTCGCGGAGTAGGGCCGAACCTGGGCCTCTTGCGGAATCAGTCCGTACCCTGCGGAAGCAATCCATAGGCTGGAGTTGAAGCCGTTTTCACGCGCGGCCTCGGAAAGGCCAAGAACAACACTCCAATGCTCACCTGCGTAGAGCTGGTGCGCTGGGCCTTGCGGGTGCTTATGGGACGTAAGCCGCTGCCACCAAGTGTTCGCGCGGGCTTCGGTTTCCGCCCCTCGGATGCAACGCAACCGGAGTGCTTCGGGCACCGGGAGGTGCTTCCGATCAGTGCAACTCGCGATGATGTGAAGCACCTTCCCCATGGAGGCGTCCCTTAGGGAATTCCCAGGACCTTGTGCATCTGGATCCCCAACCGCCACTGAGGGTGCTCCAGGCAGTACTCCAGGGCAACCTGCGTGTTCCGCACGCGGTCCGGGCCGTCCATGGGCTGAAGAATGAAATGAGTGAACCCCAGTGCCTCGAAGCGGTCTGGCTCGAAGCCGGCCTGGGGGAAGACGAGCTTCAGTTCGTTGCCCGTGCGTTGCACCAACTCACTGCCCGCCTTCGGACTGACACAGACCCAGTCAATTCCTTGGGGCACAGGCCTTGTTCCGTTGGTTTCCACCGCCACGAGGAACCCTCGGGCATGCATGGCATCAACCAGGGGGGTGTCGAGCTGGAGGAGGGGTTCTCCGCCCGTGCAGACGACCATGCGCTGCGCGCTCGATTGTTCCTGCGGCCACGTCAGTGCGACCGCCTCGGCTAGCAACTCCGCGGATGTGAAGCGCCCTCCGCCTGCGCCATTTGTCCCCACGAATTGGGTGTCGCACCATCGAGAGCAGCCACCCGGGCCACGTTCGCGGTCCCTTTCGAGGCCACTCCACAGGTTGCAGCCCGCGAAGCGGAGGAATACCGCCGCACGACCCGCTTGAGCACCTTCTCCCTGCAGCGTGTAGAAGAGTTCCTTGACCGCGTAGCTCACGGCATGAACTCCCGAACGGTCATCACTGCGTTGCGAACCACGTGTCTTGTCCTCCGCGCTTCAATAACTGCGAGGCGCCCTCAGACACCTCGCGCGCAGTTACTGCTCCGCGCAGCGCTCCCGTTTCTGCATCATGCCCGCTGTCGTCTGGACGTACAGTAAAGCGCTGCGAGCGAACACTCCGTGGTCTACGCCAGGACCCGATAGTTCCCAGTAGAAACTGAAGGGACACGGGAGTGATGCACGCGGCTTCACGCGGAGAGCTTCTCCCGCATACGGCCCGCGCCATCTACCGTGCATCTGCCTACGCAACGGCGTTCGTAACAGAGCGAAGGGCGCGACATGCAGGCTCCACACCTTCTGCACCATGCGGACGCGGCCGGACTGCGGGGCCATAAGAGCCCAGTTTCGCCGCTGGACATGGTCGGCACCACCCAAACTGCCTCTTGACTACAACTGTAGCCATGGCATATCGCTTCTGACTACAACTGTCGTCAGGAGGGGTGCCGTGGACAAACCTGGAGCCGAAGTCCCGTCGTTCGTCCGGGAAGGACTGGGCTGGCTGTTGGCCCTGCTCCTCTTCCTCGCGCTGATGCCCTCCCTGCACCTGGCGGAGTCGTTGCAGGCCGGGGTCCACACGGCACGCGTCTGGTGGAAGGCCGCAGACACCGTGCGCCGTCACGCGGCGCCGCTGCTGCTTCCCGCCGCGCTCACGGCTTCCGCGCGGTGATGAGCGGCTGGTTGAAGCCCGTCTCCTCCGGCGTGTACCAGCGCGGATCCACCAGCCCGGCCTTCGTGAGCGCCTGCTCCAGCTCCACGGGTTGCAGCAGCCGGTAGACGCCGGTGTGCTCGGTGGTGTGCCAGATGCCGGACTCCTGGCGCAGGATGAACTGGCGCACCGTGTACTGCCGCTCGTCCACCGCCCAATCCCAGACCTGGAAGAGCACGCGGCGGCCCAGCGGCGTGTCCAGCACGCGCTCGGCGGTGAAGCGCGGACGCTTCTCCAGGAGCGCGGAGTGGTCGCGCAGGCTCGCCACCAGCAGGCCCCCGGGCACCAGGCGCGACGCCATCGCGTTCGCGGCGTCCTCCAGGTCCGAGTCCTCCAGCAGGTGCGCCACCGCGTTGTCGCACGACATCACCACGTGGAAGGTGCCCGGCACCTGCCAGTCCAGCATCCGCATGTCCGCCACACCGGTGGTGATGCTCACGTGCATGGCCCGGGCTTCCCGCTCCGCGCGAGCCACCGCGGAAGGACTCAGGTCCGTGGCGTGCACCGCGTAGCCCCGCGCCGCCAGCCCCAGCGCCTGCGTGCCGATGCCGCACGCGCAGTCCAACACCCGGCGCGGCGGCGGCGCTCCTGAACGGCGCAACAACGCGTCCAACACCGCGCCCTGCCGGTCCACCGACTGCTCCCAGTCCGCGAAGAGCAGGTGGTACTCCTCGGCCAGCCCTTCGTAGAAGTCCAGGACGCTGTCAGACATGACGGCTTCCCCTTTAACACCCCCATGCGGGCCGTCACGCGCGCGGATGGCGGACGTCGCCTGTCCGTCATGTCCGTGGCGGGAGGTCTTCCTCTCTGTGAGCTGTTACCAGGAAGACGGGACTCGGGAAGCCCGCGCGGGCATGGGCGGACCCCGGGCAGGATGCACCGTCGTTCCCCGCGTGAAGCGCACGCGCACCTGAAGCAAGGAGCCCTGATGTTGACGCTGACGCCATCGCAGGTCCGCCTGGGATGGGCCGCCGCGAACAAGGCGGAGGCCATCCGCCTGGTCGGACAGGTGATGGTGGAGTCTGGCTTCATCTCGCCCGGCTACGTCGACAGCATGCTCCAGCGCGAGCAGGTGTCCGCCACATTCCTGGGCCACGGCATCGCCATTCCACACGGCCTGCCGGAAGCGCGCGACCTGGTGCTCCAGACCGGCGTCGTCGTGGTGCAGTTCCCCGCCGGAGTCGTCTGGAGCGAGGACGGCCATGCGCACCTCGTGGTGGGCATCGCGGCGAAGTCCGATGAGCACCTCCAGGTGCTCGCCAACCTCACCGGCGTGCTGGACGACGAGGTCCAGGCCGTGGCCCTGGCCTCCACCCTGAGCACGGCCGACATCATCCAGGCACTCAACGCCCCGGTCGTCGAACCGGACTGGGAGTCACCTGTCGCGCCCGTGCTCGACGGCCGCTCACTCCAGGTCCTGTCCCCTTCACCGTACGGGCTGCATGCGCGTCCCGCCACCGTGCTGGTGGAGGTGGTGCGCCGCTTCCGCGCGGACGTCACCGTCCACCATGAAGGGCGGCAGGCGAACGCCCGCAGCCTCCTGTCGCTGCTGCGCCTGGGCGCCGGGGGCGGCACGACGCTGACGCTCACCTCCGCGGGGGACGACGCGGACGCGGTGCTCCTCGCGCTGCGCGATGCCTTCGAGGCAGGCCTGGGCGAAGGGGCCCCCACCGCCTCCACGCCGTCGCCTCCGGCCACCGTCGTGCTCGACTACGAGGGGACCCTGGTCGCGGGCCTGTCCGCGTCGCCGGGCATCGCGGCCGGGCCGGTCTGGGCCTTCCAGCGCGAACGGCTGGAGGTGGACGAGTGGGCCGTCGACGCCGCACGGGAGCACCTGCTGCTGGAGGAGGCCCTGGCCGGAGCGGCGGCGGAGCTGCGCCAGTTGCACGAGGGCTTCTTGCTGAAGGCCGGAGCGCAGCGGGCCGCCATCTTCAAGGCGCACCTGGAGCTGCTGGACGACCCGGAGATGCTGTCGGAGTCCCACGGCCTCATCGACACCGGCCTGAGCGCGGGCGCGGCGTGGCGCCGCGTCTTCGAAAACCGCGCGGAGGCGCTGGCCGGGCTGGACGCGCCGATGCTCGCCGCGCGGGCCGCCGACCTGCGGGACGTGGGCCGGCGCGTGCTGCGGCCCCTGGCCCGGGTGCTGGAGGACGAGCCCACCTTTCCGGACCACCCCGTGGTGCTGCTGGCGGAGGACCTGGCGCCGTCGGACACCGCGAAGCTGGACCCCGCGATGGTGCTGGGCCTGTGCACGGCCGGCGGCGGCACCACGTCGCACACGGCCATCATCGCGCGCTCGCTGGACCTGCCGGCGGTGGTGGCGGTGGGGCCGTCGGTGCTGGACCTGCGCGATGGACAGCACTGCATCCTGGACGGGGACGCGGGCGTGCTCGTCGTGGGGCCGTCCGAACGGGACCAGACGAAGGCCGCGCACCAGCGCGAGCGGATCCGCACGAAGCGCGAGGAGCAGAAGCTGGAGCGCTACCGGCCCGCCATCACGCTGGACGGCAAGCGCGTGGAGGTGGCCGCGAACATCAGCGAGGCCGAGGAGGCGCGCAAGGCCGTGGACGCGGGTGGCGAGGGCGTGGGGCTGATGCGCACGGAGTTCCTCTTCCTCAAGCGGGATGATCCGCCCGGCGAGGAGGAGCAGTTCCACGCGTACCGCACCATGGTGCAGGCGCTGAACGGCCTGCCGCTCATCCTGCGCACGCTGGACATCGGCGGGGACAAGCGCGTGCCGTACCTGTCGCTGCCCGCGGAGGAGAACCCGTTCCTCGGCGTGCGCGGCATCCGGCTGTGCTTCGAACGGGAGGACCTGTTCCGCACGCAGCTGCGCGCCATGCTGCGCGCGTCGAAGGAGGGCCCGGTCCGCATCATGTATCCGATGGTGGCGATGCCCGAGGAGCTGGCGAAGGCCAGCGCCATCACCGAGTCCGTGCGCCGCGAGGTCGGCGCGGAGCCGGTGGAGACGGGCATCATGATCGAGGTGCCCTCGGCGGTGATGATGGCGGAGCGGCTGGCGCGCGACGTGTCGTTCTTCTCCATCGGGACCAACGACCTGACGCAGTACGTGCTGGCGATGGACCGGCAGCATCCGGTGCTCGCGCCCCAGGCGGACGGGCTGCATCCGGCGGTGTTGCGCATGGTGGACCTCACGGTGAAGGCGGCGAGGCGGGCAGGCATCTGGGTGGGCGCGTGCGGCGGCATCGCGGGCGACCCGTCCGGCGCGGTGGTGCTGTCCGGCCTGGGCGTCACGGAGCTGAGCGTGGCCATCCCCAGCATCCCGGCGGTGAAGGCGCTGCTGCGAGGCATCTCCATGGCGGACGCGGAAGGGGTGGCCCGGCTCGCGTTGGAGTGCGGCAACGCCGCCGAGGTGCGCGGTCTGGTGCGAGGCATGCTGGCCCGGAAGGGAGCGAAGGCGTGAGGCCGAGGAAGCCGGGCGTGGTGACGGTCACGTTGAACGCGGCCATCGACCAGACGCTGGAGTGTCCGGGGTTCACGGCGGGCGCGGTGAACCGCGTGGTGGCGGAGACGCGCACGCCAGGGGGCAAGGGCATCAACGTGGCGGCGTTCCTCGCGGGAGGCACGAGGCCTGTGACAGCGGCGGGCTTCCTGGGAGAGGACTCGGCGCCGCTGTTCGAGGCGCTGTTCCGCGAGCGAGGCATCCAGGACCGCTGCCTCCGGCTGCCGGGCTCCAGCCGAGTGAACATCAAGGTCGTGGACCGCACGAGCGGAGCGGTGACGGACCTGAACCTGCCGGGCCTGCGAGTCCCGGAGGAAGCGTTGGACGCGCTGATGAAAACACTCGATGCGCTGGCGGAGGAGAACGGCTGCTTCGTGTTGTCGGGCAGCGTGCCGGCGGGAGTGCCCGCGAACATCTACGCCACGCTGACGGAGCGCCTGCGCGCGAAGGGCGCGGTGGTGGCGGTGGACACGAGCGGAGAGCCGCTGCGCCACGCGGTGGCGGCGAAGCCGGACTTCGTGAAGCCGAACGCGCACGAATTGAGTGAGCTGGTCGCACGCCCCCTGACGAACGCGGGCGAAGTGGCGCGAGCCGCGAGGGAGCTGCACGCGGGAGGCATCGGGCTGGTGGTGGTATCGATGGGAGCGGACGGAGCGCTGTTCGTCTCGGACGACGGCGCATGGCGAGCCCTGCCGCCCCCCGTGGAGGTGGCGAGCACCGTGGGCGCGGGCGATGCGCTGGTGGCGGGAGTGCTGGCGGCGAGGCTGGACGGCCACGGCCTGGAGACCTGCGCCCGGAGGAGCACGGCCTTCGCGGCGGGGAAGCTCGCGAAGGTGGGCCCGGTGCCTCCGGCGCCGGAGCGTGTGGCGGAGTTGTTGTGTGCGGTGCGGATGCACCCTTTGGGCCAGGGCTGAGCATGAGGCCAAGGCACCAGGTCCAGGCGCTCCAGTCTCCAGGCCCCCGGACCTCCCGGTGGACCACCTCCCGCCC
>NZ_RAWK01000013.1 GCF_003612165.1 Corallococcus aberystwythensis
CCCCACCTTCGGCGTGCCCGGCCGGCCCCAGTCCGCCTCCAACCAGACGGCCATCCTCACCGGCGACCCCGCCCCCGTCCTCGTGGGCGGCCACGTGCTGGGCTACCCCAACACCGCCCTGCGGGAATTGCTCGCGGAGCGCTCCATCGTGCGGCGCCTCAAGGCCGCGGGCCGCACCGCCACCTTCGCCAACGCGTACCCCGCGCCGTACCTGGACGCGCTCGGTGTTCCCCGGCGCCCGTCCACGTCCCCGCCGGAGTTCGCCCTGTCGGAGCGCGCCGCGCGCAAGGTGCGCCCCTCCGCCGCGAAGCTCGCCTTCGCCGCGGGCGGAGAACCGCTGCGCACGCTGGACGACGCGCGGGCGGACGACGGCCTCACCCACGACATCACCGGCGCCAACGCACGCGCGTACGGATTGGACGTGCCCCTCCGCACACCGGGCGAAGCCGCGGCCCTCTTCTGGCGCATCGCCGGGCAGGCGGACTTCACCTTCTTCGAGCACTACCTCGCCGACGAGGCCGGCCACGCCCAGGACTTCACGGCCGCCCGCCTGGCGCTCGACACCTTCGACGCCTTCCTGCGCGCCGTGGCCGCCACCCGGCCCGCAGAGGCACGGGTGTTGGTGTGCAGTGACCACGGCAACGTGGAGGACCTGTCGGTTCGAGGACACACCGTGCACGCCGTGCCCATGCTCTACTTCGGCCCCTCCGCGCCGGAGGTAGTTTCGTTCTCCACCGTCGCGGACGTGGGCCGCGCGGTGGTGCGCTGGCTCGGCGCCGACTGAAGGGACGTGGGATGCGGGTGGGCGGTACCGGACGATGGAGCCTGCTGCCCGCCCTGCTCGCGACGACGGCCCTCCTTTCCGCGTGCGCCTCCGTCCCCAAGCAGTCCGTCAACCCCACCGCCACGCTGACGCTGCCCGGCGGTGAGTTCCTCTTCGCGCACGCCACGAAGGACGCTCCCGCCGCGGAGATGATCCGCCGCGCGGTCGAAAACGCAGGGCCGCGCCTGGCCCGCTGGGGCGCCTTCCAGGAGCCCGTCACCCTGGTCATCCACCCCAACCACGCCGCCCTGGAGCGCGCCGCCCACCGCTCCGGCTACGACTTCCTGCGCGCCTGGGCCCGCTACGAACAGGTGGAGGTCCAGAGCCCCCGCACGTGGACGAGCAACGGCGCCACCCAGAAGCAGGTGGACGAGCTGCTCCTGCACGAGCTCACCCACAGCCTCATGTGGCAGGCGTCCGCCACCGTGTCGGACTGGACGAAGAAGGGCATTCCCCTGTGGTTCAGCGAGGGCATGGCCTCGTACACCGCCGGCCAGGGCTACCGCGTCCCTAGCCTGGAGGACCTGTCCCGCTTCCTCCACGACTACCCCCAGGCGGATCCGCTCGCCCGCGCCGAGTCCCTCTACGAGACGGAGAACGCCACCGTCTACGGCGCCGCCCACCACGCCTTCACCTTCCTCATGGAGCGCTACGGAGAGACGCGCGTCCGGGGCGTCCTCACCGCCATGCGCCGGGGCCAGGACTTCACCGGCGGCTTCCAGGAGGCCATCGGCCTGCCCGTGGACGCCTTCCTCCGCGACTTCCGCCGCTACGTCTTCCTCCGCGGCTTCAAGGGGGGCCGGCTGACCCCACCGCGGCTCCATCCACGCCCGGAAGGGCGCGGAATTCCTGGGAATTCAAAGCTCCCAGCGTCACCTGAACCACATTCGCCCACTTCCACGCCACCGGACACAACTCCGGAGGCCCCAAGCCCGACAAGTTGAGCAAGCCCGCTATGCGTGGGCCGCCGGAGGTCTCCCCCGTGACCGATTCGAAAATCAACCGCCCGAAAACCACCGTGTCCCCCACCACGGGCTCCTCCTCCGTTGATGCCGCGAAGCTGGCCGCGCAGCAGAAGGCTGCCGCCGCGAAGGCCGCCGCCGCGAAGCGCAACCAGTCCGGCTTCGAGTCCGCCCCTGCCACGGGCACGCGGACTCCCGTGGCCGGCACCGGCAACCTGGCCCGCTCCGCCAACGCGAGCGCGCTCCTGGGCGCCGCGCCCACGTCCGCGGTGAAGTCGAACGCGACGGTGGCGAACCCCACCACGCGCACCATCACGTTCACCTACGACGCGGGCCCGCACGCGGCGCTCAGCAACCCGAAGCTCAAGGGCAGCTGGGACGCGGACGGCCGCTTCAGCGCGCAGTGGGCCTCCGGCGGCATCCCCATGAAGTCGCTGGGCAACGGCAAGTACGAGGCCACGGTGAAGGTGGCGGACGACGGCCTGGCGCGCAACTGGGAGTGGGGCGTCAGCGTGGACGGCCCGTCCGGCAAGGACCAGTGGGCGGTGATGGGCGAGGGCAACCTCAAGCTGGACCTGTCCAAGCCCACCGCGTCCTATTCGCCGACGACGTACCACACGATGGGTGCGCAGAAGTCTGGCCAGGACGTGAACTTCAAGTTCTGGGCGCCGGACGCGCGGGCCGTGCAGGTGAAGGTGACGGACAAGCAGGGCCGCGAGCAGCGCATCCCCATGGCGCGCGACGAGGGCGGCAACTGGACCGCGCAGGCCAAGGGCGCGTGGGCGCAGATGGAGGGCAAGGCCTACGTCTACGAGGTCGTGGACTCCACGGGCGCCGTGAGCGACCGGCCGGACCCCTACGCGCGCCGGATGATGGGCGAGCAGCGCGGCATCGACCGGCTCTACCTGGACCCCACGCGCGGCAAGGAGGTGGACCGCTACTTCACCGGCGCCACCGGCCTGATGCGCTTCGACGTGGACGACGCCGAGGACGCGGACAGCGCGTACCTGGTCCTCAAGGACGGCGACGGCAACCCGCTCAACAAGAAGCAGCTCCAGGAGCGCCTGGGCACGTTCGACGACACCCTCATCGACAAGCTGCGCGGCGGGAAGTCCAACGACTTCTGGTCGCGCAACGTCACCGACGACGGCCGCATCAAGATGACGAACCAGGGCGGCGCGTGGACCACGCTCGTCAACGACCCGGACAAGCTCGCGGGCCTGCGCTACGAGTTCCAGGTCTTCGACAAGGACGCGGCGGGCAAGCTGCACCTGCGCGACGACGTGAACAACGACGGCAAGCTCTCCGACACGGAGCGCCTGGCGTCGTCGGAGAACGACCCCTGGAGCGACCTGATCACCACGGGCAGCGGCGTGTCCTTCCGCGGCTCCGTGCTCACCGACCCCACGGCGTTCCAGTTCAAGAACGACAACGTCCCGCGTGAGAAGGACCCGTCGAAGTGGGTGGTGTACCAGCTGCACGCGGGCAGCTTCCTGGGGCAGGCGGGCAACTCCAACCGCTCCACCATGGAGGACCTGATCAAGAAGCTGGATTACTTCAAGGAGCTGGGCGTCACCACGCTGGAGCTCCTGCCCACGAACGAGGTGGAGGGCCCGCGCAACTGGGGCTACCTGGGCGTCAACAGCCTGGCCGCGGAGAGCTCGCTGGGCTTCGAGGACGAGACGGGCCAGTGGGTGGAGGGCGATGAGGCCCTCAAGCGCTTCATCGACGCGGCCCACGGCAAGGGCCTCAACGTGGTGTCGGACGTCGTCTACAACCACGTCTTCGGCGACCACAACGGCCTGTGGAACGTGGGCGGCCCCAGCAACCCGTACTTCAACTGGGCCAAGGAGCCCGGCCAGTTCGAGCAGCGCGACACGCCGTGGGGCGCCGTGCCCGCGTACAACACGCCGCAGGTGAAGCAGCTCTTCGTCGACCACGCCGTGCAGCAGGTGGCGGAGCTGAAGTTCGACGGCCTGCGCTTCGACTTCACGGAGCCCATCAAGGGCACGGGCGGCAAGGACGGCTGGGAGATGCTCCGGGAGATCAACCGCCAGGTGCACTTCCTCAACCCGGACGTGTGGACCGTGGCGGAGCAGTTCGACTACGAGCCGGACATCTCGCGCCCGGCGAAGCCGGACGGCACGGGCGGCGGCTTCGACGCCCAGTGGTACACGGAGTTCCAGCACCGGCTGGTGCGCGACAACAGCAAGCCGGGCCTGGTGCAGGCCGCCGCGCGCGGGATGAAGACGGACGTGGACGCGTTCGTGAACCTGCTGACGAACCCGCGCGGCCTGGACGGCTGGAAGCACGCGCTGTCCATCATCAGCAACCACGACGAAGTGGGGAACGCGGAGCGCACCCTGGACACCGCGGAGGGCGCGAACCCCACCGACTTCCCGGACAACTGGTCGCGCGGCGCCGCCCGCTTCGCCGCCGGCATCGGCATGGCCGGACCCGGCATCCCCATGTTCTTCCAGGGTGACGAGTTCGGCGCCCAGAACCCCTTCAAGTGGGGCAACCCGTCCACCTGGGACAGCGACTGGAGCTGGCAGGACGTGGGCAAGGGCGTGGACTTCGGCAAGGTGACGTTCAACGACACCACCAAGGCCACCTACGAGCGGCTCTTCAGCCTCTCCCCGGACGCGCGCGCGAAGGACAGCGCGTACAAGGCCTTCTCCGCGGACGACAAGAAGCTGTTCGCGGAGGTGGCCGCCCTGCCCGCCTCCGAGCGCAAGGACGCGATGCTGGACGTCACGCGCCGGCAGTCCTTCAGCTTCTACAAGGACTCCATCGGGCTGCGGAACAGCAGCAACGCCTTCAGCGCGGCGGCGGAGGTCAAGCGCGTCTACACCCACAACGACGACAGCGTGATGGCCTTCACGCGCAAGTCGGG
This sequence comes from Corallococcus aberystwythensis, assembly GCF_003612165.1. Classification (GTDB taxonomy): domain Bacteria; phylum Myxococcota; class Myxococcia; order Myxococcales; family Myxococcaceae; genus Corallococcus; species Corallococcus aberystwythensis. The sequence continues at coordinate 4,682 of NZ_RAWK01000013.1, forward strand.
CAACGAGGAGTTCCTCGTGGTGGGCAGCCTCAACAAGAAGAACCTGGAGGGCTACTCGCTGCCGCTGCCCCCGGGCCAGTGGAAGGAAGTGCTGAACAGCGACGCCGCGGCGTACGGCGGCGGCAACTTCGGCAACTACGGCGCCACGCTGAACGGCGGGAACACCCCGGTGAACATCCCCGCCGCCGGCTACGTGGTGCTGAAGAAGGTCGGCTAGCGCTTCACGTCCGGGCCGGCCGCCGCCTTCGCAGGGGCGGCCGGACTGGGCAGCAGGGGCGGCCGGTCCTTGCCCTCCATGGTGCGCTGCAGCTCCAACTCCTGGAGCAGCACCGCGGGCGCCACGGTGGACACGGGCACGTTGCCGCTCTCCGCGCCGCAGAAGCCGTTGAACACGCCCAGCCGCTGGCCCGTGGCGAGGATGCGGTTCACCGACGACAGCGGCGTGCCGACAATCTCCACGCCGCGCACCAGCGTCTCCTCCCCTGTCTTCACGTCCACGCGGTACACCATGCGCGGCACGCCCTTGAAGGCCTGGTAGCCGTAGCTGGACGTGTTGGTGTTGCCGCCGGTGATGTCGCGGATGATGAGCCCGTAGGGCTTGCCCTGCCGCTTTGCCTCCGCGATCAGCAGCTTCTTCAACTCCGCGTCGCTCACCTGCTTCGTGCTGTCCACCAGGAGGTTGGCCATGCGCGCCACCGGCTGGAGCGTGCCCTGCCCGCGCCCGTGGCCGTTGGATTTGGGGAAGCCCTCCACCGGGTGACGGCTCATCAGGTAGCCCTTGAGCACGCCCTTCTCCACCAGGCTCACCGGCTGCCCCTTCACGCCCTCTTCGTCGTAGAGGTAGTAGCCGTTGAGCGGCTCGCCGTTCACCTCGCGCTTGGACGGATCATCCCGCAGCGACAGGAAGGCCGGGAGGATCTGCTTGCCCTCCTGTCCCTTGAACGTCTTGCCGTCGGTGTCGCCGTCCTGCCGGTCCGCCTCCAGCCGGTGGCCCAGCGTCTCGTGGAAGAGCACGCCCGCGGCCTCCGGCGCCAGGATGGCCGGGCCCGCGTACGGGGTGATGGCCGGCGCCTGCCGCAGCGCGAGCAGCTCGTCGATGACCTTCTGGGCCGCCGCGTGGACCCGGGCCTCGTCAGGCATGCCCGCTTCCGTGGGCAGGTAGAAGCTGCGCGAGTTGTCCAACAGCTGCCCGTCCGGCGCGCGCGTCACCGCGGAGACGTGGAACGCGTAAAGCGTCTCCTCCGTGATGAGGCGCGTGCCCTCCGACGACACGAACAGCCGCGTGGCCTTGTCCGCGGTGATGCGGACCTCGGAGTCGAACAGCTCCGGGTGCGCGTTGAAGCGCGCGGACACCTCGCGCGCCACGCGGCGCCACTTCTCGCGATCAAACGGGAACGCCACCGGCGGCTGAACGAAGGAGGCCGGCGTCTCCTTGGAGAAGGACGCGGGGCGCTTGGGGTCCTCCACCGTGTAGACGTCCTCGCCCTTCTTCTTCAGGTACTGGAAGAGCGCGGCCTTGTACTTCTCATCCGTGACGAGCCACAGCGCCGTGCGCAGCGCGAGCGGCGAGTCATCCAGCGGCCCGTCCTTGCGCGACGTGAAGCTGGAGCCCTTGCTGGTGCTGAAGCCGAAGTCGAGCGAGTCCGCCACGGAGCTGTCGTAGTCGTAGCTGCCCACGCGCACGTCCACGCCCAGCTTGCGCTCGCGGTAGTCGTCGTCCTGGAACAGCGCCCCGTAGCGCGCGATGAGCAACCGCGACTGGTAGTCCTTCACGCCATAGCTCAGGAAGTACGGCGCTTCATGGCCGGTCACCTTGAGCTGTTGTTGATTGCGCGTGAGCTCCGCGCCCATCGCGTCCAGCAACGGGACGCGGGGGTCGGACGCAGGCGCCGCGCCCATCAGGAGGGACGCGGCCATGAACAGCGGGAACAGGGGATGGGATTCGCCAGGCACGGCCGCGCACTGTAGCGAAAAACAGGCGAGGGCCCTCCCCTCACGCACGAAGCGTGAAGCGAGGACCCTCCTGCCCGCATGCCCTGTTCGCTACAGGCCTTAGGCCTTGATGATCTTCTCGCGGCCCTGGGTGACGGCCTTGGTCGCGTTGCGCGTGTCGACGACGATGTTCGAGCGCTGGACCAGCTCGTTGTAGTCGATGTGCGAGTGGTCGGTGAGGATCATCACCACGTCGTACTGGTTCAGGGTCTCCGGATCGAGCGGGACGGACTTCATCTCCATGTTGAAGCCGTGGCCCTTGTGCAGCTCCTTCACGAACGGGTCGTGGTAGGCGATGTCCGCGCCCTTCTCCTTGAGCAGCGTCATCACGCGCAGCGACGGGGACTCGCGGTGGTCGTCGATGTCCTTCTTGTAGGCCGCGCCGATGCAGAGGACCTTCGCGCCGTTGAGGACGCGCTTGTTCTGGTTGAGCGCCTCCATCGTGCGCTGCACCACGTAGTAGGGCATCTGCCAGTTCACCTCACCGGCCAGCTCGATGAACTTGGTGTGGAACTCGAACTCGCGCGCCTTCCACGTCAGGTAGAACGGGTCGATGGGGATGCAGTGCCCGCCCAGGCCGGGGCCGGGGAAAAACGGCTGGAAGCCGAAGGGCTTGGTGCTGGCGGCCTGGATGACCTCCCAGACGTCCACGTTCATGCGGTCGCAGAGCATCTTCATCTCGTTGACCATCGCGATGTTCACGCAGCGGTAGATGTTCTCCAGCAGCTTGGAGAGCTCCGCGACGCGCGTGGAGGACACCGGCACCACTTCCTTCAGGGCGCTGCCGTAGAGGGCGACCGCCACCTCGAGGCACGCGGGCGAGTAGCCGCCCACGACCTTCGGAATCGTCTTGGTGTTGAAGCCCTTGTTGCCCGGGTCCTCGCGCTCGGGGCTGAAGGCCAGGAAGAAGTCCACGCCAGCCTTGAGGCCGCCCTTCTCCAGCAGGGGCTTGAGGATCTCCTCGGTGGTGCCCGGGTAGGTGGTGGACTCCAGGATGAAGAGCTGACCGGGGCGCACGTACGGCGCCAGGGCCTCGCCCGTCTGGATGATGAAGGTCATGTCCGGCTCACGCGACGCGGTCAGCGGCGTGGGGACGCAGATGATGACGCAGTCGAGCTCGCGGGACTTCGCGAAGTCGTTGGTCGCCTTGAGCTTGCCAGCGTTGGTGAGCTCCGCCAGCGGCGCGCTGGGGATGTGCTTGATGTAGCTCTCACCCTTGGCGATCTTGTCGATCTTGCGCTGGTCCACGTCCAGCCCCGTGACCGGGAAGCCCGCTTCCGCGAAGGCCATGCCCAGCGGAAGACCGACGTACCCGAGACCCACCACGCCCACCTTCGCTTCCCGATTCTGAATCCGACCCAGCAACGGGTTGCCAACCATCACGCGCATTGTCGTTACTCCCCAGCAGTTGACGTGAGGCCTCGCCGGCTCACACGTCCCGACCCACACCAATCACCTGAAGACGAACACCCACCCCAGCCATGCCGGAGGCGTCAGCTGCCTCCGGAACTCCACCGACACCGCCGGCACCACGCGCCCATACCCGGGCGAGTAGCGAGACGGCACGAGCAGGGTCTCCAACCCCTGCCCGAAGAGCACCCAACCCTCGGGCGCCTCCGCCGGTCCAATCTCCAGGGCCCGTGCATCGAAGGCTTCCGGCCCTTCCTGCACACGCCCCGCCCGCGCCATGACTTCCGCCGCGGGCTTGCACCACCGCGCCTGCCCATCGGGCAGATGCAAACGTCCGACCACCTCATGACGGCCCGTTCCGACGAGCCGGTCCCCCACGGCCAGCGCACGCACGTGCCGGTCGAGGAAGAAAGTCCTCTCAATCCCTACCGGGGCCGGCAGGTGGCGGTAGCCGTCGTGGCGCACCACCAGCCGGTCATGCTTCGCGCCGGGCTGGAAGGCCACGACGCGAGCCCGGGCATCCTCCGGCAGCGCGAAGAGCCGCGCCGGATCCAACGGGGCCTGCTCCGCCCCATCCACCTGAAGCGTGTTGTGCGCCGCGGTGCTCCGCATCGCGTTGCGCAGGGCCGGATCCCGCGTGTACGAACCCGTGCCGGGGTCGACGATGACGGGACGGCCATTGAGGTGAAGCTCGAAGGAAAGCTTGTCGTTGTGGCTGTGTCCTCCGACGCCCCGCTGCCCCTGTTTTCCGGCCGAGACGGTGAGCACGACACCCTCACCGCGCAAGATGTGAAAGCCACCTTCCGCAAAGCTTACAGACACCGGCGCCGGAGCCACGGGCAGCGCGTTGAAACGCACGAGGCCCGCGCCGCCCAGCAGCCACGCCGCCTCGTCCGGAAACACGCCGCCGCCCAGGCCCGCGTCGTTGAAGAGCGCCGCGCCCAGCCCCGCCAGGTAGCTGTGATCACCGTCCGCGCGCTCCTGGAACGGGAACACGCGGCCGCTGTCGTTGTCGCCAATCTGCGGCGCCAGACCGGACTCCGAAGACCAGGCGCGGGCCGCGACGAACATCAGTCGCAGACGCGCTTCATACGCGGGCCCCAGCGACACGCCCGCGCCGCGAGCGACGAGGAAGGCCAGCGTGAACAGCTCCACCGACAGGCGGTGGTAGGGAATGGAGCCCTCGAAGGACGTGCCCTCGGGGTGGACCTGCGCCTCCATCTGCGTGCGCAGGCCGTTGGCCGCGAGCGCCACCTGCCGCGGCGCACCGGGCAGCTCCGGGAAGAGCGAGCCCACCACCACGAGCCCCACGTAGTTGGAGACCAGGTGGTTGTTGGGCACCGCGCTGGTGTCCTCCAGGTGGGCCTCCACCCACGCGCAGTGCTCCGCGAGCGCGCCCAGCACGGGCACCAGGAACTCCGGACGGCGCACCTCCGGCCGGTCCGCGAACATCACCAGCGCCTGCGCGAGGTTCGCCGCGCGCAGGGCAATCTCCATGGAGCAGGTCCAGTGGACGCCCATGCCCACGGGGTTCGCCTGCAGGAAGTCCAGCGTCTGCGCGACGAAGGCCGTGGCGAAGCGCGAGCGCTCCGCTTCCGTCTCCGCCACCCACGCGCCCTGGGCCAGGGCCACCACGCTGTCCAGCCGGCCCATCACCCACGGGTACTTCGGATCCATGCCCGTCACGTGCAGCGGCATGCGCTCCACGGGGTCCACGGGATAGTGCCGGCCGCTCACCGGCTCCAGGGACCAGTCCACCGGCTTGCCTTCACCGAAGGAGACCGGCGTGCCGAAGAGGTCCCACTCCTGACGGAGCGCCCGCGTGGCGCGCTCCAGCGTGCGCGCCTTCGCGCCCGGAAGCTTCTCGATGGCGGCGCGAGCGGACTCGCGCTGCGACAGCTCACACCAGGCGCGCGAGGTGCGGTGATCCAGCGCCAGCGTCACCAGCTCCTCGGCGCGGGTGGCGCCGAAGGACTCCAGCAGCTGCGCCTCGTCCACCTGCTCGCGGCGGCTGTAGAGCGCCTTGCGTGCGACGCCCTGGACCCGGCGGACCGCGCTCTTCGCGAGCGCCCCAGGCGCCATCCGAGCCATCGTCGCGTAGTAATCGAGAGTACCCATCCGCCCCTTCCCGCCCTGCCTGACGTGGGCAGGTGATAGCAAGCGGCTGGCCAAAACCTTTTCCCAGTGAGAGCAAGGGTTTGGCGCGAGGCACCTGCCCTTCCGGCGGTAAAAATGTCCGCTCGACCCGATCATGGGGGGTAAAGGATTGCTGCCTGACGTGGAAAGGAAGTGCTCCGCGTTGGAGCCGTTGCGCCTCCATGAAGGCATGACCATTCCTTGGCGCGTGCGGGCTGGGGCTTGGATGGGGCGGCGCATCGAGGACGACCTCGATGCCAGGATGGAAACGACGCTGACGGCGGTGGCCGAGCAGGCGCTGCGCGGTGGAACGCGCGCGGGCCTGGAGGCTCTGTTGAAGGCGTCCTTGCGGCTGACCGGCGCGACCGGCGCGGCCCTCTATGAAGGACGCGTGTGCGTGATGAAGGTGGGCAACGTCCCCGCCCGTCGCGCCGCGAACATCAAGGACAGGAAGTCCACGCAGCGCCCCTCCGTCCTGGAGGTGTGGCCCGCGCCGCTGACGACGTCGCAGCGCAGTGTGGTGGCGCGCTTCAGTGCGTTCGCCCCGGCGCTGCTCGCCGCGCACGCGCGCGAGGTGGCCCAGGGCGCCCGGCAGGCCCGGCTGCTGGAAGCGAAGCAGCGGCTGGAGCGCACCGTCGCGGCGCAGGACAAGCGGCGCTCACGCGCGGCGCACGACCTGCGCACGCCCCTGATGGTCATCAGGGGCTACGTGGACATGATGATCAAGGGCACCGGGGGACCGCTGGGCGCGCAGGCGCAGCGCTACCTGGAGCGGATCGCCAAGGTCGCCGCGGATCAGAAGGACCTCATCGACCGGCGCCTGGCGCCCTCCGTGCCGGGCCTGGACGACCTGCGTCCCGTGCTGGAGCACGCCTTCGCTCCCGTGAAGGGACGGGCCACCCCCACGCTGATGCTGCCGGGGGAGCGGACCGTGCCGGTGCAGGGCGCCCGGGCGGACTGGGAGCTGCTGGCGCGCACGCTGGCGAAGGGCACCACCGGCGCCGTGGCCGTGGACGTCCACCTGGGCCCGGCCCCGGAGGCCTCCCACTGGCTGCTGCGCGTCCGGGCCTGCCCTGGCGCGGCCCTGACGGCCCGGACGGAAGCCATGCTCCGGCAGCTCGCGGGACGGCTGGGAGGCACCCTGGCCGTGGCCGTGGAGCCCCGGCTGGAAATCACCCTGGTGCTGCCGGGGGATGACGCCTTCCCCGTACCCTCCCACCCTTGAGGGTATGAGAAAGCAGGAGGCGTCGGGGTAGCGCGCGAAAGGTAGGTGGAGGTCGCAACTCACCTACCCACCGATGCGATAAAAGGGAAAGCGGTTTTCCTTCCTCCCCCGAAGGCCTCCCCCATGAAGCTCAACCGAAGCTCGAGCGTGCGCTCCACGAAGTCCGACTCGGCGCTGCCCAGCACGCCGCAGCCGCCGCGCCGCAGCAACTCCGTGGATTCGAAGCCCAACACGACGACCTCGTCCGCGACGCCGGCGAAGCCCACGCGGACGAACTCGGCGCCTTCGACGGCCCAGCGGCCTCCCAGCGACATGTCCACGGGGAGCCCGTCGCGCACCCGCCCGCGCAACCCGGAAGGGGCCGCGAGCGTGAACAACGCGCAGGCGAGCGGCGCGAAGAAGCCCACGACGAACACGGAGATCCGCGCCTGGTACAAGCAGCAGATCGCCGGCATCCCCGCGAACGACGCGAAGCTCCAGGCGCAGGGGGCGTCGCTGGCGGAGCGCGCGAAGGCCGCGCATGCCATCCGTCACGAGGCCCGCGTGGGCGCGCGTGAGTTCATGGGCACGTTTGAATCCGCGATGCTCAAGGCGCGCGACTTCTTCAAGTACGGCCGGCTGGACGGCCCCTCGTTCGACCAGCTCGTCGGTGAGGCCAAGAAGAGTGGCTTGAGCGAGGCGCAGGCGTACGACAAGATCATCAACAGCTCGCAGCGCACCAACCAGGCCGTGGACAACATCTACGCCAAGCCGCAGGCAAAGCTATGACCGGTGATCAACTGCTGAAGCAGAAGCTGGAGTGGGTGAAGACGTCGGATCCGCTCCACCCGCTGCGCACCAAGGCGGAGGGCAAGGAGCTGCGCCTGCGCATCGGCGACTTCCCCGAGGAGTCCATGTACACGCTGCTCGTCGACGACCAGGAGGTCACCGAGTTCGACGACTGGCCCAAGGCGTGGGTCCGCCCGCGCTAGAGCGCGGAAACGCACTCCGGCTGAAAAAGCAGACGCCCTGTCCCTCGCTTCAAGGCGGAAGGACGGGGCGTCGTCGTTTCCGGGCCTCTGCCCTGCTTTCAGCCCGCGTAGCTGGGGAGCAGCTGGCGCACGAGCTCCAGGAGCTTGCCGCGCTCCACCTCGCGCTTGACGAGGTAGCCGTCCGCGCCCGCCTCCAGACCCGCGGCGCGGTCCTCGTTGCTGTCCAGCGACGTCACCAGGATGATGGGCGTGCGCCGGAACATGGGGTGGCCCTTGATTCTGCGCGCCAGGCCCACGCCGTCCAGCCGGGGCATCTGCCAGTCGCTGACCACCAGGTGGCAGTGCACGCGCTCCAGCACCTGCCACGCCTCCTCGCCGTCCGACGCCGTCACCACCGGGTAGCCGGCGATCTCCAGCAGGGACTTCATCGCGAAGCGCGTGGTGAGCGAGTCGTCGCACACCAGGATGCGCGGCATCTTGGATTCGCTCGCGGCGGTGCGCGTGTCCGGCTTGGCGGCGCGCAGCAGCTCCGGCGCGTTGAGCACCGGCACCACGCGCCCGTCGTCCAGCACCGCAGCGCCCGCCAGGTGCGTGACGTCCCGCAGGTGCTTGCCCAGCGAGCGGACCACCAGCTCCTGCTGCCCCACCACCTCGTCGATGGCGTACAGCACGCGCTCCTCGCCCAGCGACAGCAGCACCGCGGTCTGCCGCCGGCCCGACTCCAGCGCGAGCGGCATGCGCGGCAGGCCAATGGCCTCCGCGAGCGACAGGAACGTGAGCTGCTCGCCGTCCAGCCGCGCCACCACGCGCCCCGCCACCGTGCCCACGTCGTCCGCGTCCAGCCGCAGCACGCGCTTCACGGTGTCGGAGGGAATCGCGGTGATGGAGGTACCGGTGCGCACCAGCAGGCCCAGCGCCGCGGCCAGCGTCAGCGGCAGGTCCACGATGAAGCGCGTGCCCTTGCCCGGCGTGAACTCCACGTCCACGCTGCCCTGCAGCCGCTGCGCGGTGGCCAGCACGACGTCCAGGCCGACTCCACGACCGGACGTGGAGGTGACTTCATCGCGCGTGGAGAAGCCCGGCTGGAAGATGAGCCGCGCGGCCTGCGCGTCCGACAGCTTGTCCGCCGCCTCCTGGTTCATCAGGCCCCGGCGCACCGCCGTCGCGCGCACACGCATGGGGTCCAGGCCCCCGCCGTCGTCCTCCACGATGACGCCGACGCGCGTGCCCCGCGCCTCCACCCGCACCGCCAGCCGCCCCGTCTCCGACTTGCCCGCCGCCCTGCGCGCCTCGGGCATCTCCAGCCCGTGGTCGATGGCGTTGCGCACCAGGTGCACCAGCGGGTCCTTCAGCGCGTCCACGATGCGCCGGTCCAGGCGCACGTCGGTGCCGCCCAGATCCAGCGTCACCTCCTTGCCCAGCCGGGACGCCGTCTCGCGCACCGTCCGCCGCAGGGGCTCCAGCACCTGAGAGGCCGGCACCATGCGCAGGTCCCGCAGGTCGTCGCGGATGACCTGCGCCACCAGCGACTGCTGCTCGCCGTCGCGGTGCGCCTCCTTCGCCTGCTCCAGGAGCCGCTTCTGCATCATGCGCATCAGGCCCACGCCCGTGCGCAGCGGCTCCAGTGCGGGCCCGCCGCCGGACATGGCCAGCTGCGACGCGGCGCGCTCCAGGTGCAGCAGCACCTCATGCGCCTGATCCGTCAGCGAGCGGAAGCCCTCCGTGCGCCGTCCCTGCTGCGACCGCCCCGACACCAGGTGCTCCACCTGGAGCGCCAGCGAGTCCAGCGTCTTCACCGACACGCGCACCGCGCGGTCCACCGCCCCGCCGCGGCCTTCCGGGGCCGAGGCCGTCGCGCGCGCCGCGGGCTTCGCCGCCGGGGCCGGTGCGGGCTTCGAGGGCTCGGGCTCCCCGGCCGCGCCGGCGTCCTCCGTCACGCCCAGCGCCATGCGCAGGTCCACCAGCGCGCCCGCCACCTCCGACGCCGCCAGCCCCGCCGCGTCCCCGCCCTCCTCCATGCGCGTGAAGCCCAGCGCCGCGGCCTCCGCCAGCGCGGCCACCGCATCCGCCTGGACGGCCTCCGCGATGTGGCGCAGGGCATGCGCCTGGTCCACCGCCGCGCGCACCGCGCCCGCCCGGTCCTCCACCTTGGGGGACACCAGCTGGCCCAGCGCCGCCTCCAGCGCGGCCAGCGCCTTCGCTCCGTCCTCGCCCAGCGGGCCCGCGCTCACGGCGTCTTCGGAGACGGGGGCGGCCTGCTCCTCGTGGCCCAGGGCCTTGAGCAGCGCGGCCACGCCGTCCACCACGGGCTGTTCACCCGCGTCGCCCCGGTTGAGGGCGTTCTCGATGGCGGACAGCCCCCGCAGCATCGCCTCCACGGCGCCGCGCGAGATGGGCTCGTCCCCGCCGACGTGGGACAGCCCGTCCTCGATGGCGTGGACGATGCGTTCGATGTCGTCCAGCCCCAGGCTCGCCGCGGAGCCCTTGAGGCTGTGCACCACGCGCTTGAGGGACGGCATCAGGTCCGGCTCGCGCGCGGCGGCCGGCTGCTCCAGCCCCAGCACCTTCGACCCGATGGCCTGAATCTGCTCGCGCGTCTCCGCGGCGAACACCGGCCAGATGCTGCGCAGCAACTGCGGATCCATGAAGCCTCAGTCCCCTCTAGCCGCGCCGTGCGGCCGCCGGGTTGCCCAGCTGTGTGAGGTCCAGCACCGTGAGCCGGTCCGGCGTCAGGAACAGGAACGGGCCCGGCGGCGGCTGGGACAGCTCCGCGCGCGGCAACTCCAGCCTTCCGTCCACGACCTCCGCCGCCAGCCCGAACGCCTCGTCCTCCACTTCCACCACCACGACCTTGCTCAGGTCGGCCATGCCCCCGCCCTCCAACCCCAGCAACTGCCGCAGGTCCAGCACCGGCACGATGCGCGAGCGCGACAGCAGCGCCCCCAGCACGTGGCGCGGCGCTCCCGGCAGCGAGCACATCCCGCGCGACTCCAGCACGTGGTCCACGAAGTCGATCTTCACCGCGTAGCGCTCACCGCCCACCTGGAAGGCGAGGACGGTGACGACCTCCTGGCGCGTCTCATGGCGCGAGTTGGCCAGCGCCACCGCGCGCTGGTGCAGCACCTCGCGCCGCCTGTGGGCGCTCACCACCGTGGCGCCTTCGAGCAGCATCTGGGCCGCGTCGAGCGAGGCCTTCAGCTCGTCGAAGTCGATGGGCAGCAGCTTGCGGTCGTCGGTAGGCATGGGCGGGCGTATCAGTACTTCGTGGCCGGCAGCTTGAGGATGTCCCGCACCTTGGAGCGCAGGTCGTCCACGGATACCGGCTTGTTGAGGAACGCGCTCGCGCCCACGAGCTTTCCCTTCTGGCGGCTCGCGTCGTCCTTCAGCGACGTGAGCAGCATGAAGGGCGTGTCGTGCAGCTTCGAGTCCGCCCGGATGGCCGCGCACAGCGCGAAGCCGTCCATCTCCGGCATCTGCACGTCGGAGATGATGAGGTCCGGCTTCTGCTCGCGCGCCCGCTTGAGTCCCACCGCGCCGTTGGGCGCGTCCAGGAAGTCCAGCCCCCACCCCATCAGGTAGACCTGCAGGAGGTTGGTGATGGTCTTCGTGTCCTCCACGATGAGCACCTTCGCCGCCTTGCGTGCCCCACCCGTCACGTTGCTGTTCATAGCTGGTACCTGCCTACAAGTTCAGAGAAGCGCTTCGACAAGATGGAGAGGTTGCCGGCCACCTGCTCGATGCGCCGCGTCCCCTCCACTGAATCACTCATGGCGGACGTCAATTCGCCCATCGCCGTGGCGATCTGCTCCACGCCAATGGTCTGCTGCCGCGTGTTGCCCGCGATCTGCCGCGCCGCCCCGGACGACTCGCGGATGACCTCCGACAGGCCCAGGATGGTGGAGCCCGCGCCGCGCGCCAGCTCCATCGCCGCCTGTGCGCGCCGGCTGCCCTCGTCCGTGGTCGTCACGGCCACGCGCGTGCCCTTCTGCACTTCACCCAGCAGCACGCGCACCTGGTCGGCCGCCATGCGCGACTGCTCCGCCAGCGTGCGCATCTCCGTGGCCACCACCGCGAAGCCGCGTCCGTGCTCGCCCGCCTTCGCCGCCTCGATGGAGGCGTTGAGGGCCAGCAGGTTGGACTGCTCCGCCACGTCCTTCACCTGTCCGATGATGTCGCTGATCTGCAGCGTGCGCTCGTTCAGGTCGGTGATGGCCAGGGCAATGGCCTTCACCTGTTCCCCCAGCTTCTCCATGCCCTCCACGCTCTCCGTGACGACCTTCTGGCCCTGCGCGCTCAGCGACTCCGACTTCTGCGTCTGCGCGATGACCGCGTCCGCGTAGGACGTGGCCTGCTTGGAGGTCTGGGCGATCTCCGCCACCGTGGTGCTCGTCTCGTTGATGGCGGACGCCTGCTGGTGCGCCATGGCGGACTGCTGCGTGGACGTGGCCAGCACGCCCGCGGCCTCGTGCTCCAGGTCCGTGGCCGCGCCGCGCAGGTCGTGCAGCAGGTGCACCAGCGCGTCCGCCATGGTGGCGAAGCTGCGCGCCAGTTCGCCAATCTCGTCCGTGCCGTTGGTGTCGATCTGCTGGCGCAGGTCCCCCGCCGCGATTCCCACCGCCGCGCGGGCCAGCCGCTCCAGCGGCACGATGAAGAGGCTGGCCATGCCGGCCGCCGCGAGCACGCCCAGCACCAGCACCAGCAGTCCCAGCCCGGCGGTGCGCCAGGTGCTGGAGGACAGCGACTCCGACAGCGCCTCGCGGTCCAGCGCCAGCTGCACGGTGCCCACGCGCTTGAGCGTGCCGCCCGGCGGGCCGAAGAGGATGGGCGCCGTCGTCTCCACGATGGGCAGCTTGCCGGCCGTCAGCAGGCGGTCCACCACCCCCTCGCCGTCCGCGGGCTCCACGGTCGCGGCGGTCGCGAACTGCTCGTCCGCGGAGCGCGCCAGCACGTTGCCGTTCGCGTCGCGGATCACGATGTACGCGATGTCCGGCACGCTCTTGAGGGCCGCGTCGGCGCCCGCCTGGAGCATGGCCGCGTCGTTCGCCGCCGCGGACGCGCCCACGGCGAACGCCATGCCGATGCCCACCGCGCGCGAGCGCTTGGTGAGCTCATCCAGCAGGCCGTCGCGCATCTGCATCCAGAACGCGAACGTCAGGATGCCGACCAGCACGATGCCGAAGATGCCCGTGCCCCCGAGGATCTTCGTCCGCAGGCTGAGCCTGGTCGAATCCGCCCCTGCAGGCGACGTCATCTTCAAACCTTTCGCTTCCACGTTGTCCCTACCTCACGTGTACCGGCGCGCCCCACGGCTCAGCGCGCGCCCTGCCAGCCCATCTGCGAAGGCCGGGGGGCCAGCGCCTGCCTGAGCCCCCCCGCCGTCATCGTCGTCTCCACGCCTCGCAGCGGGTGCTCGTCATCCAGTCCATCCAGCGCACGCAGCGCGTTCTGCCGCGCGCGCTCCGCGTCCTCGCGCCGGTCCAGGCGGCTGTAGAGCGCCACCAGCGTCGCATGTCCCAGCGCCAGCTGCGGCTCCAGATACAGCGCCTTGCGCACCGCATCCACCGCCGCGTACAGGTCGTTGCGCGACTCGGCCACCATCGCCAGCAGCAGATACGCCTCCGGGGACAGCGCCCGCGCCGCCTCGCGCGCCAGCGCCTCTGCCTCCTCGAAGTGGCCCGCGTGCGCCGCCTCCAGCGCCCGCGTCAGCAGGCCCGCGTCCTGGGCCGCGCGCGCCGCCGGCGTGGAGGAGGCCGGGGCACGAGGCGTCTCCGGGACCGGCGTTGGCCGGGCCGTCCGCGCCGCATAGGCCGGCATGGGCGCGGGCGTGGGCCGGCGCGGCTCCAGCCGCACGCTGCCCGGCACCGGCGTGTCCCGGCGCAGCGAGGCGGCGGCCAAGGCGCCCTGCGTGTCGCGCCGAGGAGACGCGACCGCGGCCTCTCCGGCGGTCCAGGGCTCCAGGGGCATGCGCAGGACGGGGGTGCCGTCCACGTCCAGCGTCTCCAGGCCCATGCCGTTGGTGAGCGGCACCTCCGCGGGCGACACGAAGAGCAGTCCGCCCGGGGCGAGCGCGCCCACCAGCCGGCTCAGCACCGCGCGCACCAGCTCCGGCGTGAAGTAGATGAGGACGTTGCGGCAGAAGATGGCGTGGAAGCCCATGGACGGCACCGCGTCCGTGGCCAGGTTGTGGCGGCGGAAGTCCACCGTGCGCACGACCTCCTGAGCCACGGTGTGCTGCACGTCCTGTCCCGACACGCCCGGGTGCGGCACGAGGAAGCGCTTCTCCAGATCCGGCTCGATGCGCCGCAGCGACCAGGGGCTGTACACCGCGGACTTCGCGCGCAGCAGGGCCCGGCCGGACACGTCCGTCGCCAGCACGCGGAAGCGCCCGCCGTTGCCCAGCCCCGCGGCCATCAGCGCCATGGCGATGCTGTAGGGCTCCTCGCCGCTGGCGCAGCCCGCGCTCCAGACGTGGAACGGGCCGCCCTCGTGCAGCCGGGCCCGCGCGGCCAGCGCGCGCAGGTGCTCCGGGTGACGGAAGAAGTAGGTCTCTCCGATGACGGCCTGCTCGATGAACGCCTCCACCGCCGTCGGCTCGCGCATCAGCAGCTGACGCAGGAAGGTCGTCTCGGACAGGTTGCGGGACAGCGCGGCGCGGGACAGCGCGGGCTCCAACGAGCGGCGCAGGCTGCTCGCCAGCGTCAGGCCGCAGGCGCCCCGGAGCACCTCCTCGACCTTCGCGAGCGTTGCGTCGTCGAGCAGCCCTTCGCTCACAGCCCCTCCGTTCCATTCAGGAGCGCGCTCGTGCGCAGGAGCGGACGCAGCCCCTCCGGCGTGCGGCACAGCCCGGCCATCAGCCCGGTGCCGTCCCACGGCATCTTCTCCTCACCGCCCGGCGTGCCGTCCACCATCACCGGCGTCTCCACCAGGTCCTTCACCCGGTCCACCAGCAGCGCCACCATGCGGCCCGCGTCCACCACCACCAGCAGCGAGTCCAGATCCGGCGTGCGCTTGACGCCCAGCATGCGCGCCACGTCCACCACCACCGCCGGACTGCCGCGGTACACGAAGGAACCGGCCACGTGCACCGGCGCGCCGGGCAGCGGATCCAACGCCACCAGCCGCACGACCTCCTGTACCTGCTTCGCGGGAACGAGCGCGGTCGTGTTGCCTGCCTCCACGGTCAGGTAGAGACCGGGCAGGCGGACCTCGCCCTGCAAGGAGACAAGCTCCTGGCGCAACTTCACCTGCTCCGCCTCCAGCGCGCTCAGGCGCTGTTGCACGGAGACCCGGCGCACCTGCGGAGGAACGGGGACTCTGGGGGTTTCGGCCATCGAAGGAGAACTCCACCCGCCGCATGGCAGGCAGGAATAAAAACCGTAATCCGGGAGGCACGTCCAAAGCAATGCGGGCTTACCCGAAGGTCGCGACTCACATCCCCCCCTGCGACCGGGGTCGTGCTTGCCCCGACGTGGTGGATTCCAGACCCCCTTGGGGTGCGCCGCACCGGCGAGTTGTGCTTGGATACGGATCCGCTGCTTTTGCCGGAGAAACCATGCTTCACGTCGCTTCTAGGGGACACGAATGATCAAGAGCGATTCCCCGAGCCCTGAGGCCCCGGGAACGGATCCGCTCATCGGCCGGACGTTGAACGGCCGCTTCAGCATTCTAGAGCCCCTGGGCGTGGGTGGAATGGGCAAGGTGTACCGCGCCCTGCAGGCACCCCTGGAGCGCGTGGTCGCGCTCAAGGTGCTCAACCCCAACTTCCCCAGCAGCCGCGACCCCGGCTTCCAGAAGCGCTTTCTGCGGGAAGCGTCGCTGACGTCGAAGCTGCGGCACCCGAACACCGTCACCATCATCGACTACGGGCAGACGGACGACGGCATCTATTACATCGCGATGGAGTACCTGGAGGGGCGCACGCTCCAGCAGGTGCTGGGCCAGGCGGGTCCGCTGCCCTGGGCGCGCGCGGTGTCGGTGGCGCAGCAGGTGTGCCGCTCGCTGCGCGAGGCGCACGCGCTGGGCATCATCCACCGCGACCTGAAGCCCGCGAACATCATGATCCTCAATGAGGCGGATCAGGACCTGGTGAAGGTCCTGGACTTCGGCCTCGTGAAGTCCGTGGCGCCGCAGGAGGGGCCGGTCAGCCCTGAAATCACCCAGAACGGCACGTTCCTGGGCTCGCCGCAGTACATGGCGCCGGAGCAGGCGCGCAACGTGGCGGACGCGCGCAGCGACGTGTACTCGCTGGGCATCATGCTGTTCCAGATGCTGATGGGACGGCCGCCCTTCATCGCGCGCGACCACATCGAGCTCATCTTCGCCCACTACAAGGAGCCGCCTCCCACCTTCCAGTCCGTGCGCCCGGACCTCGCGGTGCCGCCGGAAATCGAAATGGTGGTGCGCCGCTGCATGGAGAAGGATCCGGCGCGGCGCTTCCAGACGATGGACGAGCTGCTGGAGGGCCTGCGCGAGGCGCACATGGCCGCGGGCGGCAACAGCGGCGTGTTCCGCCGGCTGGGCGGCGCGTCGACCACGGGGCCCTACCCCTCTCCGCCGACGACGGGCCCCTATGCGTCCCCGCTGTTCGCCAACGTGGGCAACGCGGAGCCCGCGGACGGTGGGCTCGCGGTGGACATCAGCGTGGACGTGCCGCCGGACGTGCAGCGCGCCCGCCAGCGCACGCTGATGATGGGCGCGCTGGGCGGCGTGATGGTGGCGGGGCTCGTGGGCATCACGCTGTTCTTCCTGCGCGGCGGCAGCCCGGAGGAGAAGTCCGCGCAGCCGGTGGCCCAGGCCACGGCCTCCACCCCGACGGCGCCGGTGGCGGAAGCGCCCACGGCCGCGCCCGCGCCGGGCAAGGTGCGCTTCCGGCTGATGAGCCAGCCGTCCGGCGCCCGCGTCTACTACAAGGGCAAGGAGAAGGGCGTGACGCCCTTCCTGATGGAGCTGCCGCTGGGCAGCGAGGGCAGCATCACCGCGGAGCTGACCTTCGCGCTGGAGGGCTACCAGACGGAGACCATCATCACGGGCGGCTCCGGCGAGGTCGTGCTGTCCCAGAAGCTGACCAAGCGCCGGGGCGGCGGCGAGCGCCCGAGCCGCGTGGATCTGGCCAGCGCATCCACCCCCGAGGACTTCGAGAACGTGGCTCCGGCGACGCCGGGCGGACTCGCGGCGCCGGTGATGATGCAGGCGAACCCGACGGCCGCCGCGGTGGTCCCCGCCACGACGACGGACAGGGCGCTGGGCGCGTTGGGCTCGTCGGCCGCGGCGCCGGTGAGCGCGGCGGGCAGCCTGGCGGTGCCGTCGCTGACGACCGGCGCGCTCGCGCCCGTCAACCCGAACGCCGTCATCCCCTTCAACGACGCCATGGAGCGGCCGACGCTGTTGGAAGAGGGCCGCGACATCGCCTACACGCGCGAGGCGCTCGCCATCAAGGCGGAGGGGCTCGTGGCGGTGCGCTGCACCATCACCAACAAGGGCCGCGTGGAGAACTGCCGCGTCCTGAAGATGGTGCAGCACATGGACCGGGCGGTGCTCGACTCGCTCCAGTCCCGCGTCTACAAGCCCATCCAGTACCAGGGCCGTCCGGTGAACGTGGACTACACCTTCACCATGCGGCTCGTGTCCCCGCGCCGCTAGAAGCGAGCGCGCCATGCGCCTCCACCGCGTCCTTTCAGGGGCCGGTGGAGGGCACGAGCGGCGGCGACGGCGGGACGGACGGGGTGGCGCCTCCGGGAGGCACGCCCCAGTCCACCACCGGCCAGCCCCGCCGCCGGGCCTCGCGGCGCAGGCGGTGGTCCGGGTTCACCACCACCGGGCGCCCCACCACCTCCAGCACCGGCAGGTCCGAATACGAGTCCGTGTAGAAGGCGCACGCGGACAGCGGCACCCCGGCCTCCTTCGCGGTGGCCTCCGCGTAGAACCGCTTGCCCTCGCCGAAGCAGACCTCGCCCAGCGTGCGCCCGGTGTGCAGCCCCGCCGCGTCCACCTCGAAGCGGTTGCACAGCACGCCGTCCAGGCGCAGCTCGCGCGCCACCAGGTCGGACAGATAGCCCGAGGACGACGTCAGCAGCACCAGCCGGTCTCCGGCCTCGCGGTGGGCCTCCAGCGCGGCCAGCGCGCCGGGCCGGTACTGCCCGCGCACGGCCTCCGCGTAGAAGGCCGCGGAGCGCGCCTCCAGGTCCTTCGCGTCGGAGCCCGTGAGCAGCGCCGTGGCGCGCAGGAGCACGTCCTGCATGGCCACGAAGCCCAGGTGGTAGCGGGCCAGCAGCAGGCTGGCGCGCAGGGCATCCCAGCGGGAGATGTGGCCCAGGGCCAGCTCGCGGCGCACCCACAGCGACGCGGAGTTGGCGGCGAGCAACGTCCTGTCCAGGTCGAAGAAGGCGACGGCCACGGCCACAGTCTAACCGCGCGGCCCGCCCGGGGCAGCACCTGGGGGACCGTCCAGCGGGGCCGCTGACCGCCTGCCCCTGCGCAGCAGCGCCACGCCCCAGAGCAGCACGGCGGCCAGGCCCGGACCTCCCGCGGAAGCGCCGCAGCCGGAGCCCTTCCCGTCCGCCACGAGCTTCAGGCCCGGGTCCTCCGGGATGCGGCACTGGGTGGGCGGCAGGCCGCGAGGATAGGCGGAGCAGAAGCCGGCCGCGGAGCCCGCGTCGATGACGCGCTTGGATGTCTCGCCCTGCGAAGCGGTGGCCTCCATGGTGGAGCCCGCGGAGAAGACATGGTCCAGCCCGACGACGTGGCCAATCTCGTGCGTCATCGTGTTCTGCACGTCCGTGGCGACGCAGTCGGTGGACGGAGTGCCCGAGCACGGCGGGCCGTTCCCGGTGGTGAACAGGAAGCTGGGGCCGTAGTCCGTCTCCGCCGCGTTGAGCTCGATGTCGGAATCCACCACGAAGCCGTCCTTGAAGCTGAACGACGACGTGGTGAGCCCGATGGTCGCGCCCCCGTGCGCCCAGCACTGGTAGACGTTGCCGCACGTCTCCTCCGCCCAGCACGCATCGTCCGGCGGGGCGACGTCCTGGCAGTTGCGCTCGCGGAAGGTGACGACGTTGTAGTTGTCGAAGGGGTGTTCCTCGTCGTAGCCGACCGCGACGGAGCGCGACCAGTCCTCGCCCCGGATGAAGCGGAAGTCGCTGCACGTCGAGGACAGCGCCCGCCACGCATCGAACGCCGCCTCGATGGCGGTGATCTCCGAGTCCCCGGGCGTGCGGGTGCTGCCGGCCACGTCCAGGTGGTAGACGTAGTCACGCCCCGGCCACACCAGACACAGCGGCCGGCCCGGCACCAGCGTGCGCTTGTAGTCCTGCTGCGCGCCCGCCGCTCCCGCGCACAGCAGCACTCCCAGGAGCAGCAGGCGACGGCTCACCGCGCCCCCCTCCGGCGGCGTGCGAGCAGCGAGGCGGCGGCCAGCAGCGGCAGCACGGCCAGCCCCCCGGATGCCGCGGAGCAACCGTCATCGTCGTCCCCGTCCCCATCGCCGTCACCGTCCCCATTGCCACTCCCACCCGGCACCGGGAAACACGGCTGGCTGGCGCTGCCCTTGGGATACGCGGCGCACACGAAGCTGCGCGAGCCGGAGTCGATGTTGCGCTTGGACGTCTCACCCGGCGGCGCGCTGGGGTTCATGGTGGAGCCCGTCGCCAGCGTGTGGTCCAGGCCCACGAAGTGGCCCACCTCGTGGGTGGCCGTGTTCTGCACGTCCGTGTCCACGCAGTCCGGGGCCGCCACGATGCCGCACGGCCCGCCGTTGCCGGTGGTGAAGTTGAAGCGCGCGGCGTTGAAGGAGATGTCCGAGTCGTACACGACGCCCGTGCGCTCGTCGTACGTGGTGAGCGTGATGGCGATGGTGCCGTCGCTGTCATCCCAGCAGTCGTACTTGTTCGCGCACGTGTCCTGGGTGAAGCAGGTGTCGCTGGAGTCCACGACCTCGCGGCAGGCACGGCCCCGGAAGAGGATGAGGTTGATGTTGTCGCCGGAGCGGTTGTAGCCCACCGTCCGGGAGTTCACGCGCGAGCCCTCCACCAGCGACAGGTTGCCGCAGCTGCTGAAGATGTCCTGCCAGCTCTGGAACGAGCGGGAGATGGCGTCGAACTCCGTGTGGTTCGTCACGTTCGGGTTGCCCACGGTGCTCTGCTGCCAGTTGACGCGCGTCTGCGTCCAGTACAGGCACTGCGTGGCCTCGTCCCCGGGGGACACCCGGCTGCGCACGTACGGCGCGGAGCTCTGTCCCATCACCGCCGCCAGCACCACCCACGACGCGAGCGCGCCCATCACTTCGCCCCCTTCTTCGCGGGCGCCGCCTGCTGGGCCTGGACCGCCGCGCGCACGGAGGCCTTCAGCTCCTCCAGCGTCACCGTCTTCGCGTTGGACACCGTCTCCTGGCGCGTCTTCGGATCAATCAGCACCGCGTCCCCGGTGGACGCAGGCACCGCCTTCGCGCCCGGACCGGTGCGCTGGACCTGGTACTTGCCCTGCGCCATGCCGGCCAGCTGGAACGCGGCCGCGCCGCGCTTCTCCAGGAAGACGACGACCTCCTCGCCCTCGGAGAATGACGCCAGGCCGCTCACCACCTGGCCAATGTCCCCCACCCGGCCTCCCGGCTGCGTGACGAGCACCGTGCCGCCAGGCTGGCCCTTGAGGGCCTCCGTCACTTGAATCTCCACGTCGGTGACGATGCGCTGATTGTCCCCGCTCCAGCGGCTCTGCACGCGCCGGACGACGCCCTGCACCACCGTGTCGGACGTCTGCGCCATCTGGGGCAGGTCCGCCCGCAGCATCGTGGTGGCCCCCACCGGCAGCCCTCCGAGCAGGGTGGCCAGCACCACCGTGCGAACCGCGTGTCGAATCGACATGGAAAGTCTCCTTGGCCGCGCAGCCTAACCCCAAGCGGGCGGCTTGCGTTGACCCTCGTGCACCCGTCCTGCTATCGCGCGCCTGCCCATGGCTCCGTCAAAACCCCGCGTCCGCTTCGCTCCGTCACCTACTGGATACCTCCACATCGGAGGCGCCCGGACGGCGCTCTTCAACTACCTCTACGCGAAGCGCTACGGCGGCACCTTCGTCCTGCGCATGGAAGATACGGACCAGGAGCGCTCCACGCCGGAGTCCGTGAAGGCCATCCTCGACGGACTGAACTGGCTGGGCCTGGACTGGGATGAAGGCCCCGGCAAGGAGGACCCGAAGTACGGTCCCTACTTCCAGACCCAACGGTTGGACACGTACCGCAAGCACGCCGACCAGCTCATCGCGCAAGGGAAGGCCTTCCGGTGCTACTGCACCCGCGAGGAGATCACCCAGCGCCGCGAGGCGGTGGAGAAGGCGAAGGGTCAGGGCAGCTACCGGTACGAGGGCACCTGCCACGACCTGAAGGGCCCGCCCCCCGGCAAGAAGCTGGAGGACGCCGTCATCCGCTTCCGCATGCCCGCGGGCGAGGGCACCGTGTCCTTCGACGACAAGGTGCTGGGCGTCATCACCAAGGCGCACTCGGACCTGGATGACTGGGTGATGATGCGCGCGGACGGCATCCCGCTCTACAACTACGGCTGCGTCATCGACGACCACCTGATGGAGATCGACCTGGTGGCGCGCGGCCAGGAGCACGTCAACTCCACCTTCCCGCAGCTGATGCTCTACCAGGCGCTGGGCTGGACGCCGCCGGCGTTCGCGCACCTGCCGCTCATCCTGGGGCCGGACCGGGAGAAGCTCTCCAAGCGCAAGCACCCGGAAGCGGACGTGATGCTGCACAAGCGCACGGGCATCATGCCGGAGGCGCTGCTCAACTTCGTCATCCGCCTGGGCTGGAGCCACGGCAACGACGAGGTCATCACCCGCGAGCAGATGGTGGAGTGGTTCGACTTCGACGGCGTGGGCAGCACGTCCGGCGTGTGGAACCCGGAGAAGCTCCAGTGGCTCAACCAGCAGTGGTTCAAGCTGCTGCCCCCGGCCGTGGTCGCGGAGCGGCTGGTGCCCTTCCTGGAGGCCCGAGGCTTCCAGGCGAAGGGCGACGCGCGCCTGGAGCCGCTGGTGCTCGCGCTGCGTGAGCGCTCGCGCACCCTGGACGAGATGGCGAACACCGCGTCCATCTACTTCAAGAGCGGCGTCACCCTGGATGAGAAGGCTGCCGCCAAGCACCTGAGCGGGGACTCGCTCAACCTGCTGCGCCAGGCCCGCGAGCAGCTGGCCGCCCTGCCCGCCTGGACCGTGGAGCCGCTGGACGGCGTGGTGAAGACCGTGAGCGAGGCCGCCCAGGTGGGCATGGGCAAGGTGGCCCAGCCCCTGCGCGTGGCCATCACCGGCAACACCACCAGCCCCGGCATTGGCGAGACGCTGCTGCTCGTAGGGCGCGAGGAAGCCCTCAAGCGCATCGACGCGGCGCTGGCTCGCGGGACGTGAGATTGGCGGTGGACGCGGGCATCGCCGGGCCCTATCTTGGCCGGCGATGACGCGACCGCTTGACAGCCTGAGACCGCATTTCTATAAGGCGCGCCCGCTCGGGGCGGTGCTGTTGGCCCTCTGGGCAACGGCCGCTGGCGCCGAGCTGGTGAACGGCGCCCAGATTCCGGATGGTGCCCAGAAGGTGGGCGAGAACCGGTACCGGGCTTCGCGCGACTTTGAAGCGACGCTCGACTACTACAAGAACGTGTACCCGACCTCGAGCTACCCGAGGCGGTCCGTGGTCAACCAGCCGGGCGTCAAGGCCGTGCACATCTCCAACCCCTCCGGGAAGAACTTCGAGGGGCTGAATATTTACGAAGCGAATGAAGAGGTTCGCATCTATGTCGTCCCGCTGCAGGGGGCGGCGAAGCCGGCGAAGAAGTCCGAAGGCAAGCCGGTCAGGAAAACGAAGTAGTTGAAGTCAGCAGCAGAAGCCGGTAGTAGAAGCGCCCGCAACACGCAGCCGCAGCACGCAGCGCCTTGGGGAATCGTCTAACGGCAGGACAGCAGACTCTGACTCTGCTTATCTAGGTTCGAATCCTAGTTCCCCAGCTGAAAATCTCCGGTTGACTGGTCAGAACGGAGAATGTAGGAAGCAGCAGCAGAAACGCAGTGATTGTAGGGAAGCAAGCCGGCCCTGTCGTCTAGTGGTTAGGACGGAGCCCTCTCACGGCTCAAACTCGGGTTCGAATCCCGGCAGGGTCACACTGAGACGCCCACCTTCGGAAACGAAGGTGGGCGTTTCGCTTTGCGGGCTTCGCCCTCCCCGTTCCTCCTCCTCCTCCGGCTCCGGAGACGCCGCGCCCGTGCTGCTGGGCGCGGTCCGGGGACTCCCCTTCAGTTTGGCGTCGCGATGCTCTGGCGGAAGGTGTCCAGCGCGGCGGTGAGCCGCTGCTGGGCGCGCTGGATGCCCCGGCGCATCAGCAGCATGCGCACCTTCTCCGGCAGGACGCGGGCGGCGTTGGACTGGCCGTAGCCCACCAGGTCCATGCGCAGGGTGATGGCCTCCAGCAGGTCGCTCAGGTCCGCGTCCGCTCCGGCCAGGAGCACCACGTCCGGCGAGCGCCCCTGGAGCCGCTCCGCCAGCGTGTGCCACTGCGGGTCGCCGGTCTCCACCACCACCACGTCCGCGCTCTCCAGCTGGGGCGAGTACGGCGGCAGTTCCACCACCTCGAACTCCGCGTCGCGCAGCACCTTCACGGCTTCCGCGCTGCCCACCACCGCGACGTTGCCGGTGTGGCCCATGCGCACGGCCTGCTCGTAGTTGCGCAGCTCCGTCTCCAGCGCCTCGTGCGCGGGCTCCGGGGCGTCGCGGCCCGCGTCCAGCAGCACCGCGGCCTGCCGGGCCATCTCCCGGGCGCCGTCGCGCGTGCGCACCCGCTCCGAGCGGCGCTCCAGCGCGGCGCGCACCTTGGCCCGCAGCACGCGCAAGTCATCGAAGGGCTTCACGATGTAGTCGCTGGCGCCGGCGGCGAACGCGGCGATGACGGACTCGGAGCTGGCGTAGGCGGTGATCATCACCGCCTCCAGCGCGGGCTGCATCCGCCGCGCCTCGGCGATGAGCTCCACCCCGCCCATGCCGGGCAGGTTCTTGTCCGTCACCAGCACGTCGAAGCGCTGGTCCTTCAACAGGACGAGCGCCTCCTCCGCGCTGCCCACGGGGGACACGATGAGGTCCGCTTCCCGCGCCAACAGGCGCACGCAGATGTCGAGCACCACCGGCTCGTCATCCACCAGCAGCACCTTCGAGGCGAGCGTCCCCCGCCCTTCCCCTTCACCTTCGCCGGTCTCGAACGGGAGATCCATGAATTGGGAGGATCGCACAGCTCACGTCCAACTTCGAGGGTGGGAAACAGGCGCGCCCACTATGCTCGCCGAGTGAGCTTCGAAGACGCGCTCCGGGAGAACCGGGTGCCGCCGCGGCTGGGCGACGTACGGCTTTTCTACGACGGGGGCCGGCTGGTGGGTGAGTCCCTGCCGCCGCCCTGGACGCTGCGGCTTTTACCCACGCTGCTCGTGGCCCTGGCCGCCGTGTGCACGGGGGTGGGGCTCTTCCTGCTCGTGCTGGACACGGCCCGGACCCCGGGCACCGCGACCCTGCTGCTGGTGCTGGCGGGGGCGATGGTGGGCGGCGCGCTGTTGCTGGAGGCCCGGCTGCGGCGGCGGCGCTTCGTGCTGCACTTCAAGACGGAGTCCCTGCGGCTGGAGACGCTCGCCTGGGCCCCGGGAGCGGCTCGCACGGAGACGTTCCCCTTCGACGACGTGCGCGCCGTGCACATCCTCCAGCCTCCGAAGGGCGGATACGCACTGGTGGTGGAGTACGGCCCGGAATCCGCGCCCCGGCGCGCACTCCTGGTGCGGGACGTGCGGCCGCAGGAGAGCGACACCCTCTACCGGGTGTGGCGGCTCTTGCACAACGCCTTCGGGCTCAAGGGAGCGGGGCTCGCTTGAAGGTGAGCTCGATTTCGGTGCCCTCGCCCGGCGTGGACGACAGGCGGAGCTGACCTCCAAACTGCGTCACCAGCTCCCGGCAGATGGACAGGCCCAGGCCCGTTCCAATGCCCACGGGCTTCGTGGTGAACAGCGGCTGGAACACGCGCTCCTGGAGCGCCGCGGGGATGCCGCACCCGTTGTCCACCACGGACAGCACCACGTCCTCGTCGCGCGCCCCCCACCGCACGTCGATGCGGCCCGGCCGGCCCGTGCCCTCCATGGCCTGCGCCGCGTTGACGATGAGGTTGAGCAGCACCTGGCACAGCTTCACCGGCCCGAAGACGATGCGGATGGGCTCGCCGGTGCTGGTGAGCCGTGCCCGGTCGCGCACCTCCGCCCGCGCCAGCTTCACCGCGAAGGAGACGACTTCCGCCACGTCCGCGGTGGCCTCCATGTCCTCGCCGCGCGCCTGCGCGCGCAGGCCCAGCGCCACCCCGCGCAGGTGGCTGGCGCCCTCGGACAGGTCCTTGATGAGCGCCGGCAGGTCCTCGATGGTGGAGGACACCTCCGCGTCCGGATCCGTCGCCAGGTGGCGCGACACGTACTGCACCACGCGGTGCATGTCGCGCTCGAGGGACGACACGTTCTGCGTGAGGTAGCCCACCGGGCCCATGAGCTCGTGCGCGATGCCCGCGGTCACCTGCCCCAGCGTGGCCAGACGCTCGGACTTCATCATCCGGCCTTCCACTTCGCGGATGCGCAGCTCCAGCCGGGCAATCTTGAGCGCGTCCTCCAGCGCCGCCAGGAGCTCCGCGCGGTCCCACGGCTTGACGAAGTAGCGCGTCACCTGGCCGCGGTTCACCGCGTCGATGACGGCCTGCATGTCCGCGTACGCCGTCACCAGCATGCGCTTGGCGTCCGGCGCGATGGTGCGGGCCTTCTCCAGCAGCTCCACGCCCGTCATCCCCGGCATGCGCTGGTCGGACAGCACCACGCCAATCTCCCCGCGCCGCTGCTCCAGCAGCGCCAGGGCCTCGTTGGGGGACGAGGACCGGAAGATGCGAAACCGTTGCCCGAAGTTGGCGTCGAACACCCTCAGGTTGAGGGCGTCGTCGTCCACGTACAGCACGGCGGGCAGGTCCGAGGCGTTCATGGAGCTCCTCCAGACCGTGGCTTCCTCATCCGGAAGACAGGCTGGTCGCGCCGAACATAACGCGCACATCCGACTGCGCGCCTGGGGGTACCTTGTACCCAGGCCGGAGACGAACGTCGCAAACAGCACTCCGCCTCAGACGGAGGCGTTCTCGAGCGCGAGGGACACCGTGTCCACCGAGGGGAAACGGCCCCGGGGCAGCGTGCCCAGCAGCGACACCACGTGCGGCGGCGCTTCGTTCTCACGCGCCACCCAGACCAACTGCTCCGCGGTGAGCGGATACACCGCGCCGCGAAGCGCCTGCTGAAGCGACTGCGCCAGGGACACCACCGGAGTCAGGGGGGCCGGTGAAGGCTCCACCTCCCGCAGTCCAAGTCCCAGGCGCTCACGAGTCATGTCGTCGTTCATTGAGTGAGAAGTTAAGCAGCGAACCGCGTCGCCTGCCGACCTTTTTTCGCCGTCCGAAGGGAGTCAGGCAGGCAAGCGCTCTGCGCCTCCATCCCACCGGGTGGCCACTCGGGTGTGGGCATCCCACCGTACCGCCACGGAAGTTCCATCCACGCCCCCGTTTCCGGGGAGGAGTGACGCACCATGGCGAACAAGAAGAACGAGGATGTGAAGCCCGTGAAGCACGTCGAAGCCACGCGCCCGGAGCCCTGGCCCGGCATCCAGGGCCGCTCCCAGGAGCACGAGGAGGACCTGGAGACGGGCACGAAGCGCGCGGACCAGGCGGACGTCACCGAGGCGCAGCGCAAGCTGGAGAAGGAAGTCGAGTCGGACGAGCCGACGCGGGAGTAGTCCCCGCCGTGCTTTCGCCCCCGTGCGTGTCGCACGGGGGCGAAGGCGGCGGACCGCTCGACCGCTAGAACAGCAACCGCGAGGGGTGCTCCAGGAGGCCCTTCAGCTCGCGGAGGTACTCCGCGCCGGTGGCCCCGTCGATGACGCGGTGGTCACCCGACAGCGTCACCGTCATCATCTTGCGCACCGCCAGCTGGCCGTCACGCACCACGGCCTTCTCCGCCACGGCGCCCACCGCGATGATGGCGGACTGGGGCGGGTTGATGACGGCGATGAACTGGTCGATGCCGTACATGCCCAGGTTGCTCACCGTGAGCGAGCCGCCCGTGTACTCGGCGGGCTTCAGGGAGCGCTTGCGGGCGCGCTCCGCCATGTCGCGGGACTCGGCGGAGATGGCCTGCAGGCCCTTGAGGTCCGCGTCGCGGATGATGGGGGTGATGAGCCCGTCCTCGATGGCGACCGCGATGCCCACGTCCACGGTGCCGAAGTGCAGCACCTGATCGCCCTGGAGCGACACGTTCATCTTCGGTGAACGGCGCAGCGCGATGGCCGCCGCCTTCACGATGATGTCGTTGACGGACACCTTGAGGTCCAGCGCCTTGGCCTCCTCGCGGATCTTCACCGCGGCGTCCATCTCCACCTCCACCGTGAGGTAGAAGTGCGGCACGCCGGGCTTCACTTCCGACATGCGCTGGCCAATGACCTTGCGCATGGAGGACATGGGCACCGCCTGCGGCTCCGGACGCGTGCCGAAGGCGCGGACTTCCGGCTGCGCGCCGGCCTTCTTCGCCGCCGGCGCCTGCGCGGGGGCCTTCGCCAGACCCTGGCCCAGCGCCTGCTCCACGTCGCGCTTCACCACGCGGCCCAGCGGGCCCGTGCCGCGCACCTGGGTGATGTCCAGCCCGCGGTCCTGGGCCATGCGCTTCGCCAGCGGGCTGGCGCGCAGCCGGCCGCCAGCGCCAGAGGCCTGGGCCTCGCGGCGCGGCGGAACGACCTGTCCCCCGGCGGGCGCGGACGGAACCGCGGCGGCGGGAGTCTGGGCAGGCGTCTTCGCGGCGGACGGAGCCTGGGGCGCGGCCGCCGGAACGGAGGCCCCGGCCTTGGCGCCCTTGGGCGTGAGGAACGCGATGGGCGCTCCGACCTTGGCCATGTCGCCCTCGCGCACGGTGATGCGCGCGAGCGTGCCGTCGTCGTACGCCTCCACCTCGAGGTTGGACTTGTCCGTCTCGACCTCGGCGATGGCGTCCCCGGAGGAGACCTTGTCCCCCTCCTTCTTCAGCCACTTGACGATCTTCCCCTCCGTCATCGTCGGGGAAAGGGACGGCATCAGGATGGCAATCCCCTCACCCGAGCCGCTGGCGGCGGGAGCCGGAACCTGCTCGGGAGGCTTCGGGGCGGCGGCGGGTGCCGCGGCCTTCGGAGCTTCGGTCTTCTGGGGCGCCGGGGCCGCGGGAGCGGAGGCCCCGGCCTTCTCACCCTTGGCGCCGAGGAAGCCGATGGGCGAACCCACCGTGGCGACCTCGCCCTCGGGCACGGCGATTTCAATGAGGTAGCCGTCGTCGAAGGCTTCCACCTCGAGGTTGGACTTGTCCGTCTCCACCTCGGCGATGGCGTCTCCGGAGGAGATCTTGTCTCCCACCTTCTTCAGCCATTTGACGATCTTCCCCTCCTTCATCGTCGGGGAAAGGCTGGGCATCTGAATGGGCGTCGCCATACGCGTTCAGGCTCCCTCGCGGTACAGCACCTTCTTGATGGCCGCGATGATCTTGGGCGCGTCCGGCTGGGTCGCGTTCTCCAGGTTCGCCGCATAGGACATGTTCACATCCAACCCGGTGACGCGCACGACGGGCGCGTCCAGGTCGTCGAACGCCTGGGACTGGATGAGGTCCACCACGGACGCGCCAATACCGGCCAGCGCCCAGCCCTCCTCGCAGATGACGGCGCGGTTCGTCTTGCGCACGCTCGCGAGGATGGCCTCCTCGTCCAGGGGCCGCAGGGTGCGCAGGTCCAGCACCTCCACGCTGATGCCTTCCTTCGCCAGGGCCTCCGCGGCCTCCATGCAGAAGTAGTACATCCGGCTCCAGGTGATGAGCGTGACGTCCGTGCCCTCACGCTTCACGTCCGCCTTGCCCAGGGGGACGATGTGCTCGCCCTCCGGCACCTCGCCCTTGATGGCGTAGAGGCGCTCGCCCTCGAACATGACCACCGGGTTCTCGTCCCGGATGGCGCTCTTGAGCATGCCCTTGGCGTCCGCCGGGGTCGCCGGGGCAATCACCTTCAGGCCGGGGAAGTGCGCGTAGTTGGCCTCCAGCGCCTGGCTGTGCTGGCTGGACAGCCGGCCGCCCGCGCCGCCCGGGCCGCGGAACACGATGGGGCAGCGCAGCTGGCCGCCGCTCATGTGGCGCAGCTTGGCCGCGTTGTTGACGATCTGGTCCATCGCCAGGATGGCGAAGTTCCAGGTCATCATCTCCACCACGGGGCGCAGGCCCACCGCCGCCGCGCCAACGCTCAGGCCGGTGAAGCCCAGCTCGCTGATGGGCGCGTCGATGATGCGCGCGCTCCCGAACTTGTCCAGCAGGCCCTGGGACACCTTGAACGCGCCGTTGTAGCGGCCCACTTCCTCGCCAATGAGGAACACATTGGCGTCGCGCTCCATCTCCTCGGCGAGCGCCTGGTTCAACGCTTCGCGATACATCAACTCGGGCATCGTCGGCTCCGAACTCGAATCTCGAAAGGGTAGTGGCTTGGGGAGGCGTGAGCGCTAGCGGCTCAGGCCCGCCTTCTTGTCCGCCTGCTCGGCCTCGGCGCGGGGCTCCAGGTCCCAGGTCACCTTCAGCTCCTGGCCCGTCGGGTACTTCGGCCAGTTGGTGACCTTCACGCCCAGCACGCGCTCGCGCGGGCGCACATCCTGCTCGCCCTCTTCCACGATGGTGTCGCGCCACAGCTCGTCCACGCTGGGCTCGGGGGACTCGTCGGCGAACTTCACCGCCGCGTCCACCGCGCGCTTCTCCTCCTCCTCGATGGCCTCGAAGTCCGCGTCGGTGAGCTTGAAGCCCTGCTTCATCGCGAACTCGCGCAGCTTGGGGATGGGGTCGTTCTTGCGCTCGTCCTCCACCTCCTGCTTGGTGCGGTAGTTCGCCGGGTCCGCCATCGAGTGGCCGCGGAAGCGGTACGTGTTCGCCTCCATCAGCACGGGGCCCTTGCCCGCGCGGCAGTACTCGGCGGCGTCCTTCACGGCCTCGTACATCTTGAGGACGTCCATGCCGTCCACCGCTTCACCGCGCATGCCGTACGCGGAGGCGCGCTTGTGGATCTCCGGCACCGCGGACGTGCGCGCGATGGCCGTGCCCATGCCGTAGCGGTTGTTCTCGCAGATGTAGATGACCGGCAGCTTCCACTTCTGCGCCATGTTGAAGGTTTCGTGGAACGCGCCCTGGTTCGCGGCCGCGTCGCCGAAGAAGCACACCGTGACGCGGTCTTCGTTGCGGTAGCGCGCCGCGAAGGCCATGCCCGCCGCGAGCGGAATCTGCCCGCCGACGATGCCGTAGCCGCCGTAGAAGTGGTGCTCGATGTCGAAGATGTGCATCGAGCCGCCCTTGCCCTTGCTGTAGCCGGAGCCCCGGCCGAACAGCTCCGCCATGATCATCCCGGCGTCGCTGCCACGCGCCAGCGGCTGGCCGTGGTCGCGGTAGGCGGACAGCATGTAGTCATCCGGACGGATGGCCTCGTTGCAGCCCACCGCCACGGCTTCCTGGCCGATGTAGAGGTGACAGAAACCGGCGATCTTCCCCAGCGTGTACTGCTGGCCGGCCCGCTCCTCGAAGCGGCGCAGGAGGTACATCTTCCGGTACATCGTCAACAACAGGTCCTTCGAGTACGCGCTGGCCACCGCGGCATGCCTCCGTCTGGGCCGCCCCTGGGGACCCGAGGGGGAAAGGGCGGCGAACGCCGTGCGCCTCTTAGCGCGCGGCCAAGGGACTTCCAAAGCCTTTCAGAAACCGTCTCTCCCCCGCCTTTCTTTCAGGCGCGGTGCGTCACGTCCTCCATGGAGAAATGGGGAACAGACACGATGCCATCCATCAGTTCCACGGCCCGTCCCGAGTGGTCCGTGGCCAGGTGGATGACCGTCGCCTCCGGGAAGCGGTGGCGGTAGTCATTGGCGTGCGTGGGTTCATTGTCGAACGCCGCCACCACGGTGCCCATGCGGCCCAGGCGCGCGTGCGCCTCGCGCTTGAACGCGTCATCGTTCTCCGCGAGCGTGGGCTTCATCACCAGGTGGACGCGGTCCTCCGGCCCCGGGGGCGTCACCATCCCGCAGCGCGCCAGGCACGCGATGGTGCCCTCGCGCATCGCCTCGTGGCGGCCCGTCAGGTAGACGACCTGCGCGCCCGTGGCGGCCACCGCCTGGGTGAAGGCCGCCGCCCCTTCAATCGCCTCGTCGGAGACGCAGTAGGCGCTGGTGAAGAAGCGCTCCTGCCAGAAGGCGCGCGCGTCCGCGTAGCGCTGCTCCACCTCCGCGTCCTCCATGCCGCACGCCCGCATGGCGGCGCGCATGTCCCAGCCGGTGTCCCAGTGGCGGGGCTCGCACACGGAGAGCAGGCCCAGCGAGCGCGCGTCGCCGTACTCGCGGAGGATGCGGGCCTGGCGGGGCCGGTTGTCGAAGAGGGTGGAGTCCAGGTCGAACGCCAGGACCGCCTGGGGGCCGAGCGAGCGGGCCTTCTCCAGGATGCCCTTCAGCGTGTCGCGCCAGTCCGGCCGCACGCGTTGCTTGAGGTCTTCAAAAGCCATGTGCGCCGGAAGATACATGCCCCCGGCGGAAGGCTGGCCATCAAATCACGCGCCCGCGCGCCATGCGGCCGGCTGGATGGGCACCGACCCCGCGGGCTCCGAGGCCTGGGGGGACCCCGCCGGAGCCTCGGCCGGAGCCTCGGCCGGAGCCTCGGGGGCGCGGATGAAGTTCTGCATGCGCTGGATGCCGTTGCGGTCCAGCACCAGGCGCACCAGCTGCGCGGACTCCTTGCGCACGCCCGCCTCCATGACCGTGAAGCGGAACACCAGGTCCACCGGGTAGCGCTTCGCGCCCCGGATGTGCCCCACGGAGAAGTCCTCCAGGTCCACGTACTCCAGCGCGAACTCCGGCTCGTCCATGTCGCGCAGGAAGCGCCCCACGTGCAGCCGCAGGATGTCCGTGACGCCGGTGAGGCCCCGCTCGGAGCGCGGCAGCAGGCGCGCGTCCAGCACGATGCGCTTCTGGTAGCGGATGACCGCTTCCGACAGTTCGCCCTGGGACACGGTGAGGAAGTCGTCGTGCAGCCGCAGCGCGGACACCGCCTGCGGCACCTTCACCGCCGCGCCGTAGTCCACGCGCTCCTCGCAGATGCCAATGGCGCGCGCCGTGACGGGGTCCACCAGGTCCGTGGTGCGGTCGTACAGGTGCGTGGCGGCCACGCGGCTGAACATGCGCCGCAGCCCTTCCTTGATGCGGTCCTTCATCATGTAGCCGACCACGGCCACCAGGAAGAAGTTGAGGCTCACCTGCGTGTAGCGGACCTGCGCCCAGAGCGCCACGGACGTGGCGAAGGCCATGGCCACGCCCGCCGCGATGGCGAACAGCACCTCCTCCCAGCCCTGCCGCCGCTGGCGCCGGCGCGAGGACAGGAAGAGCACGTTCATGCAGAACTTCTTCAGGAAGCCCAGCCGCTGCATGTACTCCTCGTTGTCCCCCGTGGGGCTCAACACGGAGCGCAGCCGGTGTTCCTTGCGGTAGGACTCCTCGCGCAGCACGGCCTCCATGAGGCCCTTGCGCAGGGGCAGCCACGGCCCCGTGCGCGGCAGCGCGTCCATGTCCGCCACCGCGCGGCGGAAGAACTGCTCCACCAGCAGGCTCACGTACTCGTCCACCAGCCGCAGCGACGCGCGCGTCTTCTCCTGGAGCTTCGCCTCGCCCGTGGCGCGCAGCCACGCGCGGAAGCGCTCCAGCGCCACGGGCACGGAGTCCCCCGCCGAGCGCACCACCGACTCCAGGTCCACCTTGCCGGCCTCGCCAGGCTTGGCGTCACAGCGCGTCTCCACCGTGGTGGCGAACCGGCGCAGCGCGCCGCGCAGCACGCACGAGAAGAGCTTCGCCTGGTAGACGACGTCCGACTCCGGCGCCAGCCCCGTGCGCTGCCACGCCTCCAGCTTCACCAGCGGCGAGGCCTCCGAGGACAGGATCTCCCCCAGCTCCATCACCGGCGTCTTGAAGCGCACGTAGTTGTGGATGTCCGCGTAGAAGTCCGCGCGAGGGTACGTCTCCGCGTCGATGTTCAGGCTCGACGGCAGGAAGAGGTAGGCCTCCACCAGGTAGCGCGTCTCGTCCGCGCCCGTGGGCTGGTACTCGAGCTTGATCTCGAATTGCTTGCGATCGTGGACGTCGAACCGGCTGTGGAGCGCTTCGGGGGCCTGGGACACAAACTCCAGTCTACGTCACACGCCTGTCACACGGGAGCCACCCCTACCTGGGGACAGGGGAGCGTCCGGGGTGCCACTCCCGGAGCGCTCCGCGGGTGCCTCAACCGTTGGTGCCCGTACGAGACGATCCACCCTGCACGGCGCCCGGGACGACGTCGCCCACCGGCAGGGGGGCGGCCCTGGGCTGGGGCTTCGCGTTCCACACCCGCGACGCCAGCACCAGGCCCAGGACGGCCAGGGGCAGCATGGCCAGGGGCCACGGCTTCCAGTTGGCGGGGTCCTTCATGGCCTCGCCCGTGGGGAGGATCTTCCCGTAGACGAGCGCGTGGATGGCCGTGCCCGCGTACACCGCGCCGTCGATGATGCCCACCACGATGCCCGCGTTCTTCTTGCCGCCGAAGTCCATGGTGGCCGTGCCGGACAGCATGCCGTGCACGCCGATGACGCACAGGGACATGAACACCACGGACCAGCCGGCTCCGGCCGTGCCCAGGAGGAACACCGCGCCCACCGCGCCCAGGAGCAGGCCCGCGTAGAGCACCGTGGACACGGGGCCGCGGCGCGAATCGAAGATGCGGTCGCTGATGACGCCCGCGAACATGCCGCCCAGGATGCCCGCCACGCAGGACAGCATGCCCCAGTTGGAGGCCACGAAGCCGCCCGCCTCCCCCACCGCCTTGGCGTACTTGGGGTACCACTGCATCACCGCGTTGCGCAGGAAGCCGCTGCAGAACTCCACGCCCAGGATGATGAGGATGACGCGGTTGCTGAGCAGCTTGCCAAAGAGCTGCGGCACGCTGAGCGCCGGGCCCGTCTCCCCGCTGGACGCGTCCGCCGTGTCGAAGTCCGGGTGGCCCGTCTGGGACGGCGTGTCGCGGATGACGAAGAAGTCCAGCACCAGGAAGGCCACGAGCAGCGCCGCGGGCACGAAGAACACCCACCACACCGGCGCCGCGTCCGCGATGAAGCGGCACCAGTCGAACGCGAAGTAGAGCCCCAGCGAGATGAGGATGCCGAACACGCCGCCCAGCTGGCCGCGCTCGCGCACGTGGAACCACGACGCGTTCACCTTGACGATGGAGACCGCGCCAAAGCTCTGGAAGTACATGTTCACGCTGTAGAGGGCCGCGAGCCACGCCACCACGCCACCCGGCGGGGCCCAGCCGTTCTTCAGCACCGCGTACACCAGCCCGCCCATGGCGATGTTCGCCACCGCGCTGCCGCCCGCGGACAGCAGGATGGTGAAGCGGCCGCCCAGCTTGTCCGTCAGCGGGCCGTTGAGGAGGAAGGCCGCGCCGTACGTGAGCGTCCCCCAGAAGAAGATGGTGGCGAAGTCCGCGTTGGACGTCTGCGCGCCCATGGCGCTCGTGGCCACGTTGACGTTGTAGCGCCCCATATAGAGGAACGCGTACGTGAGCCCCAGCGGGAACCAGTTCATGAAGCGGCGGCGGCGGAACGCATCCGTGTGCCCCAGCTCCACCTTCGGGAGCCGCGAGAGCACCAGGCCAATGGCCCCGAGCAGGATGACGATGGGCAACAGCTGGGCCAGCCACGGGGGCAGGGACGACATGCGACGAACCTCGCCTGGAGGAGGAAGCGGAACGGGGCAGCACCCTACCCCGTCCATCCTCACCCCGGAAACAGCAAGCGGCTTTCAGGAAAGCCGGGCGAGCAGCCGCGTGAGGGAGACCTCCGTCTTCGCGTCCGCGATGTCGCCGCGCCGGCACGCGTCCAGCACCGCCAGGAGCGGCCGCCACTGCAGGTGGATGCCCTCCTCCAAGGGAGAGCCGTCCCCCGCCACCTCGCCCTGCTCCACGCCGGTGACGTCCACCGCGGCGGGGAAGACCTTCTCCGACAGGATGCCCGGCGCGAGGAAGAACGCGCCGCCCAGCAGCTGGATGTCCTCCGGCCGCACCGTGTAGCCCGCCTCCTCCTTCACCTCCTCGGCCGCGCGGCGGCGGAGCCCCTCCTCGCCCTTGTCGGAGGGCTCCAGCAGGCCCGCGACGATCTCCTCCACGCGCAGATAGCTCGCCGTGTCAGGCACCGTCATGGACGCGGTCTGCTCGCGGCGGAAGTACGCCGCGGGGCGCAGGTTCATCCGAGTCAGGACTTCCACGTTTCCATCTGACGCGCGGCGGTAGATGAGCACCGACACCGCGTCCAACCGGGGCCGGTCCACCACATCCACCCGGTACACGGAAGAGGAGGAGCCGTCCGCGCGCCGGTTGCGGCAGCGCAGACGACGCACCCGGAGGAAGCCTTCGTCACAACGCGCCGTGGCGGAGAAATCCTCGATGATCTCGATGTCAGTCACATTGGAACTGCTGGGACGCATGTCTGGCTGCTCTCCTGGTGCCCAAGTAGGTGGAGGTGCCACGGTGGCGTTGCTTGCCCGTGCACCCTTGATCCCGTAGGTTGCGCCGTCCTCAAGTCGTCACTCCCTACGAATCACGGATCCGTCACGAATGTGTCGCGCACTGCTCGGCCTCTTCTGCGCCTGTGCCCTGGCTCTCGCCTCGTGCATGCCTGTGCTGGAAGGCCAGGACTACCACCTCGAGGGTCAGGAGGTGCGGCTTACCCTCCTTCATACCTCTGACATCCACTCGCGGCTCGTGCCGTACGACTTCACACCGCTGAAGACGGACCAGGACCTGGAGCTCATCCCGGAGGCCGGTCCCTTCGGCGGCGCCACGCGCATCGCGTCCATCCTCAAGCGCGAGCGCAACAAGGGCGACCGCGTCCTGCACCTGGACTCCGGTGACTGCTTCCAGGGCGCGCCCATCTTCAACGTGAACACGGGCGAGGCGGAGTTCCGCTTCCTGTCCGAGTCCCGGCTGGACGCCGCCGTGGTGGGCAACCACGAGTTCGACGCGGGCGCGCTCAACTTCGTCCAGAAGGCCCGCAATTTCGCCAACTTCCCGCTGCTGGCCGCCAACTACTTCTGGGACGACCCGAAGACGACGGGCAACAACGGCGCCGCCATGGTGACCAACCCCTACACCATCCGGACGGTGAAGGGCCTGCGGGTGGGCATCATCGGCATGGCGAACATCTCCTCGCTCAACTCCATCGTGGAGGGTGGCAACAGCCTGCAGGTCACCCCGCTGGAGCAGAACGAGGCCGCGCGCGGCTACGTGGAGCTGCTGCGCCCGGTGACGGACCTGATTGTCATCGTCAGCCACCTGGGCCTCACCGAGGACCAGGATCTCATCCAGGGCTACGAGGCCTACTATGAGTACGGCCGCGCGAAGCCCTTCATCGAGCGTACGCACGACCAGTGGAAGGTGCTGGAGTGGTTCGGGCCGGAAGGCAACGACAAGTCGGTGGTGCGCGTGCACATCGCGGGCGTCAGCGGCATGGACGTGGTGATGGGCGGCCACCTGCACGTGGTGCTCAACCCGCCGCAGCTCGTGACGGACCCCAGCGGCCGCAAGGTCGTGCTGTCGCACTCGGGCGCGTTCGCCAAGTACGTGGGCCGCCTGGAGCTGGTGGTGAAGATGCCCCAGCAGCAGGGCGATCTCGACGGCGCCGAGGTCCTCAGCCAGGACTACCACGCGTTCCCGGTGGACAGCCTCTGGTGCAACGAGGCGATGCGCAAGTACCGCTTCGACGACGCCATCTTCTGGGACCCGGGCAAGTTCATTGAAGCGCCGGGCGTGCGCGAGGCCATCGCGGAGTGCGGCCGTCAGGAAGACGCGCAGACGACGGACCTGCTCATCCCGTACCTGCTGGGCATGGACGTGAAGCTGCAGCTCACCTCCATCTTCTCCTACGCCCCGCTCGACGTGCAGCGGCGCAACAACTCCAACGGCGGTGACTCGCCCCTGGGCAACATCGCCGCGGACTCCATGCGCAAGCGCAACCGCGTGGAAGCGGAGATGGCGCTCACGAACTCGCTGGGCATCCGCGACAACCTCTACGCGGGCGTCGTCACGCAGGAGGCGATGTTCAACGTGTTCCCGTTCGAGAACACCATCAACATCATGTACCTGTCCGGCGCGGAGATGCAGGAGATGTTCGACTTCGTCACCGAGCGCTCCGCGGAGCGCGGGTGCGTGAGCCAGGCGCAGATCTCCGGCGCGCGCTTCACCATGGACTGCGCCCAGGTGCAGCTCAACGACCTGCGCATCGCGTGCACCCCGGCCACGGTGGCCACGGATTGCCCCCAGGAGGGCCGCGAGGGCCACGCGCCGTGGACCTGCCTGGAGGACACCGCGGGTTCGCGCTGCTGGGCGCACCCGGGCATCGACATCAACATCAACGGCCGGCCGCTGGACACCAACGGCACGTACAAGGTCGCGGTGAACGACTACATCGCCAAGGGCGGCTCCGGCTTCGCGGTGCTCAAGCGCAACACCACGCGCATCGAGACGGGCATCAGCCTGCGCGACTCGCTCATCGGCTACATGCAGGGCTTCTGCAGCTGCGACGACCTGCTCAACGGCCGGGAGACGTCCAGCAACGGCACGCGCTGCGGCTCGCTGGTCAACGGCCAGTGGACGGTGGATGAGAAGACGTTGAACTCCTGCAAGGTGTCCAAGGCCTTCGAGGAAGGGCTCGACCGGACGGTGGGCAGCTGCTCCTGCCGGGATGTGCTCAAGGTGCCCACGGACGCCACCGAGCAGGCCAAGGCCATGGCCCAGTGCGGCCTGCCGGACATGACGCGGGAGGCGGCGCTGGCGGAGTGCGCGCTGCCGCAGGGCCCGTACACCGGCCGCTGCACCTGCCGCGACCTGCTGACGGGTGGCAACCCCACCTGCGGCACCGTGACGAGCCAGCTTCGGTCGTTCTGTGAGAAGCCCACAGCCATGCCCATCGCGAGCGCCATCGAGGATGGCCGCATCGGGCGGAGGGTGAAGTAATGAAGCGACTCTTCCTGCTGTCCACGCTGGCCCTGGCGGCCGGCTGCTACACGAAGGAGTCCGAGGCTCCCACCGGGCTCACCTCGTTCCGCGTGGAGGTGACGTCCATCACCACCGGGGACTCGGCCGCCACGCTCTTGCCGGTGGTGAACGCGTGCGCCGCGAAGTACGGCAACGACCAGGCGGCGGTGCCGCCCGCGGTGCGCGGCTCGACGGACTGCCCCTACACCCTGCCCCGCACGAACGTGGACATCGGTCTGTCCATCACCGCGCTGGACGGCACGGGCGGGGAGATGACGTCCTTCAACGGGCCGGTGTCCTTCCGGGTCATCCCGGGCGACCTCACCGGTGAATACGGCAAGCGCTGGGCGCAGCTCACCAACGGCAAGGGCACCGGCAGCGTGCGCGTGGCCCACCTGTACGGCGAGACGCACGTCTGGGTGCAGGACCAGGACCTGGAGCTGGACTACGCGGACGGCGGCGTCGTGGGCGACCTGGCCCAGCTGCCCCAGGAGCCGGACATCCGCACGCTCGCGACGGGCCTGTCCCCGAGCATCCGGTTCGAGGAGCCCGCCCTCTCCACCATCAACCTGCCGGAGGGCGGCTTCGAGACGAGCGTCTTCATCAAGCAGTTCATGCGCGTGGGCCGCGCGCCGGAGGCCGGCGAGCCGCTGACGCAGAACTGCGACCCGTCCGACCCCAACAACGGCCAGCAGATGAAGCTGCTGGTGACGGGCACGGACTCCAGCGGCTTCTACGTCACGGACATGACGGCCTGCCGCGTGCTGGAGAAGAGCGTCGCGGGCGCGAACGTCCAGACCCCGGAGCCGGACGGCTACAACCCCGGCCGCTTCAACAGCATCTACATCTACAACTACTCCTTCCCGGAAGGGCTGGACTCCGGCGACCTGCTCTGGACGCTGTCCGGCACGGTGGCGGAGTTCACCAACACCACGCAGATGAGCTTCCCCGCCTGGACGCTGCGCGAGAACGTGCGCCTCCTGCCCCAGGACCAGTGGAACAAGTACCTGAAGGATGTACCGCCGGTGGAGGTGAACGGCCGGCTGTGTGGCTACAGCGCGTCGCCGTACCTGGACGACATCCTGTGTGGCTACAGCTACAAGAACTACAAGATGGAGAGCCTGGAGTCCTCGCTGGTGAAGCTGCGCCGGGTGAAGTTCCCCAAGGTCTTCCGCAACTGCGACGCCAACGGCAACAACGAGATGCCCATGTTCTGCCCGGTGGGCAGCAGCGCGTCCCGCAGCTGGCAGAACTGCTTCGCGGAGCCGCCGGATGATCCGGACCTGCCGGAGCGCCAGTGCGTCATCGACTGCACGCTGGGCATTGGCGAGTACGCCGGTACCATCTGCGCGGAGAAGACGACGTACACGAGCTTCGGCCAGTTCGTGGTGGAGATGAACGCCACCGGTCCCGCCGCCCTGGGCATGGACGAGTCCGTCCCCAACCGCATCAACACCGTCACGGTGGGCACCACGTCCGTGAAGCCCTCGAAGTCGATGCCGCAGGGCTACCGGATGAACATCCACTGCACCCAGCCGGTGCGCGCCCGCTTCGGCGGGGACAACGTCACGGTGGACCAGACGGGCACGCTCATCCCGGCGAACACCCGCTTCGAGTACACCCTGCAGGGCTCCGAGGTGACGGTCGCGCTGGTGCGTGACGCTGGCGCCACGGCCAACGCCTCCTGCACGGTGTCTCCGGACACGCGCTCGCGCATCAGCCTGCAGATCAAGGACGCGGTGCCGGACCTGAACCCGGACTGCAATGAGAACGACGCCGACGCGGCGAAGGCGCTCCAGTGCAAGCAGCTGCGCGCGGCCACCTTCGACGTCGTGGGCCACCTGAAGCACGTGGGTCCCGCGCGTCCGCGCTGGAACGTCCTGCCGAGAGACCAGGACGACCTGTGCTGCTACCCCGGGCCCGGGATGGAGTGCCCGAAGCCCATCAAGCCGTGCCCGTAGTCGCCATTCACCTTTGAGCAGTCGCATTGAGCGCCCCGGCTGAATGCCGGGGCGCAGGGAGGAGCGGTCTCCCCCGGACCGCTTCCTGGAGGGAATTTGAAAACGTTGCAGACGCTGGCCCTGACGGGCCTGACAGCCCTTTCCGCGCCCGCATGGGCCGGGGACTTCGTGGACACCCGTTTGTCGTTCGTCTTCGCGGACGACAACGTGCTCGCGGGCGCGGGAGAGACCACTCCCAACAGCCCCAACGCACGCTTTGGCGCGGGTAACCAGAACACGCAGTTCTACGACAACTTCAACACCAAGTTCTCCGGGTTCGAGTCGCTCTCGAACGTCGTGCTCTACAAGCGCATGCCGGCGTTCTTCGAGGGCCTCACCACGGAGGCGGCCCTCACGCTGCTGGTGCTGGAGCGCCCGTCCGGCGGTGTCGACATCCTGGACAACTCCAGCTACGTGCGCCTGAACTACCAGCCGCCGGGCTGGGGTGAGAAGGAAGGCATCTCGCTCACCGGCTTCCCGGTGTCCGCGGACCGCTTCCGTCTGGGGTACGCGTACCGCATCTCCTGGGGCGGCAGCCCCATCTTCACCAACCGCGCCACCGCGGCGGGTGTGCCGGGCGCCAAGCTGCAGCTGACGCGTGACCGCTGGTACGCGTACCTGGGCGGCAAGACGGCCCTGGTGCTCAACGACCTCATCCTGGAGCAGGAGACGCTCTACGGCGTGATGGCCGGCGCGGGCTGGGACGTCCTGGAGACGCTGCGCGTGGAGGCCGGCGGCGGCTACTTCCAGAAGGGCATCGTCCCGGGTCTGGCGAACCAGTCCATCGAGGCGGGCGTCAACGCGGCCGGTATCTCCGGCCAGATTGTCTACCACGTGGGCGTGCCGGTGGGCACGAGCGTGGACTTCCGGCTCTACAAGAACGACCCGGAAATCTACCAGCGCTTCTTCGCGCCGGAGACGTACCCGGGCGGCCTGTCCTACTCGGTCTCGCTGGAGGGCAGCTACCTCACGCAGACCCTGCAGGACCCGGACAAGTTCGGCGCCACCAAGCCCCAGGGGGCCACGGCGTTGGCCTTCCAGGGCCGCGCGAAGCTGAACCGCTTCCGCTTCAACGCGCTGGCGCTGGTGCGCAGCCTGTCCTTCATCCAGTTCGACGTGCCGGGCTTCCCCCCGTTCCAGGACTTCCCCACGGGCACGGTGCTGAAGCCGGAAGTCTTCGGCGCGCTGGGCGTGGACTACAACATCGCGGGCCTGCACCTGACGCCGGGCTTCATCATCGGCGCGCAGCAGCCGGCGTCCTTCCGCAGCCCGGTACCGCTCGTGGGCGGCAGCAACCCGCCCCCCAGCCTCACCGGGACGCGCACGGTGGTGGTGCGTGACGCCAACCAGCTGAGCATCCTGCCCAGCACCTGCGGCGGCTCCAACGCCTGCGAGGCGGAGCTCATCTGGTCCGCCAAGGCCACCTTCCGGTGGGACCTGTCGGAGACGGTCGCGGCGGTCGGCGAGGTCTACTACACGTACGACACCAACCGGACCACGTTCGAGGACGACGTGACGGGCATCGCGCAGCCGAACTTCGAGAAGCCGCACGCGCTGGGCTTCAACACGCTGCTGCAGGCGCGCTTCTAGTCCACCCTGCCCTTGCCGGGTGTCACGCGGGGCCCGCCAGCGGTACGGCGGGCCCTTCGTGTTCGCGAAGAGGCCCGGCTAGAAGGCGGACGTCATCCGCACCACCTCGTCGAAGGCGGTGAGGCCCTGGGCCAGCTTGCGCACGGCGGCCTCGCGCAGGGTGCGCATGCCGCTCCTGCGCGCGGCCTGCACCAGCTGCTCGTAGGACGCCTCGCGGGCAATCAGCTCGCGCACCTCGCGGTTGGTGGAGACGATTTCGAAGACGCCGGTGCGGCCGGAGAAGCCGGTGCCCCGGCAGCGCACGCACCCCGCCCCCTTGGACAGCTTCACGCCGCCGGGCAACAGCGGCAGGGGCGCCTGGAGGGCCAGCAGCTCGTCCGGCGTGAGCACGGCTTCCTCCGCGCAGTGCACGCAGACGCGGCGGAGCAGGCGCTGGGCCATGACGCCCAGGAGGCTCTGCGCCAGGAGGAAGGCCGGCACGCCCAGGTCCTTCATGCGCGCCACCGCGCCCAGCGCGTCGTTGGTGTGCAGCGTGGAGAGCACCAGGTGGCCGGTGAGCGCGGCCTGGAGCGCGTTCTCCGCGGTCTCCGCGTCGCGGATTTCGCCCACCATGATGACGTCCGGGTCCTGGCGCAGGATGTGGCGCAGTGCCCCCGCGAAATCCAGGCCCACCTTGGGCTGCACCTGCACCTGGTTGAAGGTGTCCCACACCATTTCGATGGGGTCCTCAATCGTGGTGACGTTGACGTCCGGCCCCGCCACCGCCTTGAGCGCGGAGTAGAGCGTCGTCGTCTTGCCGCTGCCCGTGGGGCCGGTCACCAGGATGAGGCCGTGGGGCTGGTCAATCCACGACTCGAAGTGGCCCTTCTCATCCGGTTCGAAGCCCAGCTGGGCGATGTCCTGCACCAGCGTCTCCGGGTCGAAGATGCGGATGACCACCTTCTCGCCAAAGGCGGTGGGCAGCGTGGAGACGCGCAGCTCCACCTCGCGGCCGTCGCGCTCCGTCTTGATGCGGCCGTCCTGGGGGCGGCGCTTCTCGGAGATGTCGATGCGCGCCAGCATCTTCACGCGCGACACGATGGGCGGGTGCACCTGCGCGGGCAGCGAGTACACCGGGTGCAGCACACCGTCGATGCGCAGGCGCACCACCGCGGTGGCCCGCTTGGGTTCGATGTGGATGTCCGACGCGCGGTTGTCGAAGGCGTAGCGCAGCAGGTAGTCCACCGCCTGCACCACCGGCCGGTCCGACGCCTCCAGTTCCTGCGTGCCGCTGAGCGACACCAGCTGTTCGAAGTTGGCGACCTGCGACTGCGCGTCGCCGAAGTCGTCCGCGGCCTTGGCCAGCGTCTTCTTGAAGCCGTAGATGTCCGCGATGGAGCGCAGGATGTCCGTCTTCGCGGACAGCACGGGCTCCACCGGCTCGCCGGTGAGGCGGTGGAAGGACTCGAAGAGCTCGCGGTCGAAGGGGTTGGCCACCGCCACGCGCAGCCGCCCCTGTTCGGTGCGCTCCAGGGGCAGCAGCACGTGCTTCTGCGCGTAGGGCCGGGACACCGTGCGGGTGGCCAGCGCCATGTCCATCTTCAGCGGATCCAGCTTGCGGTAGGCCAGCCCCGCGGCGCGCGCGGCGGCCTCCGTGACGCGGTCCTCGTCCAGCACGCCCCGCCCTCCCGGGGCGGGAATCTGGAAGGCGGCCACCACTTCCACGGGCGACACGTCATAGCGGGCCGCGTCCTTGCCCGTTCCGCCCTGCGCCTTGACGACGCGGGCGCGCGCGGCGGGCTCGCGGGCCTGGACCTCCAGCGCCTGCTGAGGGGTCAGCAGGCGCTGGGCCACCAGGGCTTCCAGGAGGAAGCCCAGGGTGAAGTCCGTGGCGCCGCGCGAGGGGCCGCTGCTGCCGG
This sequence comes from Corallococcus aberystwythensis, assembly GCF_003612165.1. Classification (GTDB taxonomy): domain Bacteria; phylum Myxococcota; class Myxococcia; order Myxococcales; family Myxococcaceae; genus Corallococcus; species Corallococcus aberystwythensis. Next base: position 48,057 of record NZ_RAWK01000013.1, read on the forward strand.
GGGGAGCCGCCTGGGTCAACCGTTCCTCCTTCTGCGGGTGGCCAGGAGCAACACCCCGAGCCCCACGAGGAATGCCGCGGACGTGGGGGCGCTCTGGCAGCCGCAGCCGCCGGGGCCGTTCGACGGGTCGTCCGTGCCGCCGTCCAGGGGCGGAGGCGGGGGCGTGCCGCCGTCGCTGCACAGGGTGCAGGTGCCGCCGTCCGTCGGCTGCGCGTAGGGGTCGTAGCACTGGCCGCCGCTGCCGCAGTACAGGCCGTTGGGGCAGTCCTGGTTGGTGCGGCAGGGGGCGATGCAGGCGGTCCCTTCCGCGAACGGCACGCACTGGAGCGGCGAGCCGCAGGTGCCCGCGCCGCAGTCACGGAAGCAGAAGCGGTCCTCGCCGGTGCCCGCCGGGCGGCAGGTATTGCCGGGGCTGCACGTGCAGGTGGCCACCGAGCACGGCTCCGCGCAGACGCCCTGCGGGTTGCCGTTGAGCTTGAGGCACTGCTGGTTGAAGCCGCACTCCGAATCCTGGAAGCACGGGTCGCCCACGTTGCGCGTGCCGGTCATCTGCGCCACGCAGGCGTGGTCGCACGAGCGGCAGGCGTAGCTGGAGCCGCAGTCGTTGTTGGTGGCGCAGTCCGCGACGCACACGTCGCCCCCGTTGTTGGGCAGCGTGTTGCAGGTATAGCCCTCGCGACAGTCGCCCTTGCCCGGGCGGCAGTTCTTCAGACAGCGCTTGCCCACGGAGCCCACCGTCGTGCACGTGGAACCGGTGGGGCAGTCCGCGTTGGCGATGCAGGACTCCGTGCAGTAGCCGGCCGTCCACGCCGGGAAGGCGGTGGTCTTGTCCGCGGCCGTCAGGCAGCGCGACTCCGCCGCGCCGCACGTGGTGGCGTCCTCGCAGGGGTTGCCCACCTTGGTGCCCGTGCCGATGGCCTCCGGCAGACACGCGTACTGCGAGCCGGAGATGACGGTGGAGGCGCGGCACTGGTAGGGGTCCGGGCAGAAGCCCGGCGTTCCGGACGGGCACGCCTTGGAGCAGATCTTCTGCGAGGCGCCGCTGGTGGTGGACTGGGCGGTGACGCAGGTGAGCCCCGCGCCGCACGCGGTGGTGTCACACGGCGAGCCCACCGCGCCCGTCTGGGGGTAGCGCTGACAGAACGCGCCCCGGTCATAGGACGACAGGGTGCGGCGCTGCTCGCCGGGGTTCAGCGAGAAGAACATCACCGAGTCCGGGTAGACGTACGTGCTGCCCAGGCCCAGGCAGTGCCCCACCTCGTGCATCACCGCCGACTGGATGTCGATGAAGCCCGCTGGCGTGGGGGAGAGCGTGGTGAACTTGTGGGTCGCGGCGTCGAGGAAGATGTCGCACTGGAAGACGAGGCCGCCGTGGCTCAGCGGCACCGCCGCCGACACGCTGTCACCGCCGTTGAGGACCTCCCTGAACTCGACGCTGTCGCGGTTGGTGACAAAGATGGCGGCGACGCTGAAGCCGTCCAGCCGGTCGTTCACGTTCGGGATGGGCTTGATGGTGGAGCGGCCCTGGTAGGTGAAGGCGGGCCACGCGCAGTCCACGTCCTGCCAGGCCTGGAAGGCCTTCTTCACCGCGTCTTCCACCTTGGACAGCTCATTGTCCCCGGGGCTGTTGTTGGTCGCGTCCAGGTAGTACGGGAACGGGTCCTGGCTGTTGTTGAGCACCCAGTGATCCAGGAACTGGTAGCCCTCCTGGGCCTGCGCCGTCGCGGCCAGCGTCAGCAATCCAAGGAGGAAGACACTCCGCTGCAACGCACGAATCATCACCCGCACCTCTTCGTGTCACGTCCCCACGGGGCGCCTTCCTGGCGCCCGGACGTCACCGGGCGGACAGTCTATCCGTGAACGGCGCGGACGGTGGCATCCACCAGCGCTTCGGGCGTGGGGCGCTCCGCGACGGCGGCCACGGCGATGCCCAGCTGCGTCAGCGCGGTCGCGGTGGTGGGGCCAATGGCCACCACCTTCGCGGAGGCGAGCGGCGCACGCCCCACGCCCTCCACGAAGGCCTCCGCGGTGCGCGGCGAGGCGAAGAGCACCACCTGGGGCGGGGCCCCGGCCAGCTGGGACAGGGCCTCCGGCTCCAGGACGGCCGGGGCGCTGCGGTAGGCCGTCACGCGGGTGACGCGCACGCCCAGGTCGCGCAGGCCGTCCTCCAGCTCCCGCCGCCCCTCCTCCGCCGCCGGCAGGAGCACGTCGTCGTCCGGCCCCAGCACGTCGCGCAGCGCGGTGAAGAGCGCCGCGCCGGTGCCCTCATGGGGTTCGGCCTCCACCTTCAGGCCATAGCCCTCCACGGCCCTCGCGGTGCGCGGCCCCACGGCGGCCAGCTTCACGCGGGACAGCCGGTCCAGCGTGCCCGCGAGCCGCAAGGCCTCCACGAAGGCCTCCACGGCGGAGGGGCTGGCGAAGACCACCCAGTGGTAGCGCTGCACGTGCTCCGCGGCGGACGCGAGCGGGCGCGGGTCCTCCGGGGGGTGCAGCTCCAGGAGCGGAAGGCTGAGGACCTCCGCGCCCTCGTCCTCCAGGAGGAAGCACAGCTCCTCGGCCCGCTCACGGGGGCGCGTCACCAAGATTCGGATGCCTTCCAGTCGCCGGTCCACGGCCGGCACTCTAGGCGCGCGGCGCGCCTTCGCGGCGGCCGAAATCGCGCAGGATGTCGCCAGCCCCGCGCGACAGGAGCTCGTCCGCGAGCGCCTCGCCCAGCCGCTCCGCTTCCGGTACGGGGCCCTTCACTTCCCCCCGCACCACCAGCGAACCATCCGGCCGGCCCACCAGTCCGCGCAGGTACACCTGGCCGTCCTCCACCGTGGCGTGGCCGGCCAGCGGCACCGTGCAGCCGCCCTCCAGCTTCGCCAGGAAGGCGCGCTCGGCCCGCACGGCGTTGCGCGTGAGGGCGTCCTCCAGGGGCTGAAGCAGCGCGCGCACGTCCGCGTCCGCCTCGCGGCACTGGATGGCCAGCACGCCCTGCCCCACCGCGGGCAGGCTGTCCGCCACCGGCACCACCTGGGTGATGTGGTGATCCAATCCCAGGCGCTTGAGCCCCGCCGCCGCGAGCATGGCGCCCGCGAGCCCCAGGTCGCGCGTCTTCTGCAGGCGCGTCTGCACGTTGCCGCGCAGGGAGACGATCTCCAGGTCCGGCCGGCGCGCGTGCAGGATGCAGCTGCGCCGCAGCGACGACGTGCCCACCTTCGCGCCTGGAGGCAGCATCGCCAGCGTGTGCCCGTCCGGGCTGCAGAACGCGTCGCGCGGATCCTCGCGCGCCGGCACCGCCGCCAATATCAACCCGTCCGGAAACACCGACGTCATGTCCTTGAGGCTGTGCACCGCCAGGTCCGCGCGGCCGTCGAGCAGCGCCTGCTCAATCTCCTTCACGAACAGGCCCTTGCCGCCCACCGCGGACAGCGGCGCGGACAGGAAGCGGTCGCCCTCGGTGGTCATCTCCACCAGCGACACCTCCAGCCCGGGGTTGCGCTGGGTGAGGAGCGAGGCCACGTGCCGGGCCTGCCACAGCGCCAGCGGGCTCTGCCGCGTCGCGATGCGCACGTGCTTCATCGCCGGCTCCCGGTGGCCACCACGGTGTTGCGCGCTTCCACCGCGGGCGCGGGGCCCTCTTCCGGAGCCATGGCGGCGGCCTCCGCCTCCGTGAGGCCGAACAGCTCCGCGGCGGCGCCCGCCAGCCGGTTGCCCTCGCCCTGGGGACCCACGGCGCGCAGACGCGCGGTGGGCTCATGCAGCAGCTTGTTCACGATGGCGCGTCCCATGGCCTCGATGCTCTTCTTCTGCTTGTCGGTGAGCCCGTCGCCCAGCCCCAGGAGCGTGCGCTCCACCTCCGCGCGGGCAATGGCCTCCGCGCGCTGACGCAGGCGGGCCAGCACGGGCATGCCGTCGCGCAGCGCGCGCTCCCGGGCGAAGCGCGCCACCTCCTGCGCCACCAGCCCGCCCGCCTTGTGCGCCTCTTCCGCGCGCGCGGCGGTGTTGTCCGCGACGAACTTCTGGATGTCGTCCACGTCGTACGCGTGCACCCAGTCCAGCGTGCCCACCGCCGGGTCGATGTCTCGCGGCACCGCCAGGTCCACCATGAACAGCGGCCGGCCCTTGCGGCCCTTGCCCAGCGCGCCCACGTTGTCGCGCGTGAAGATGGGCACCGGCGACGCGGTGCTCGTCACCACCACGTCCGCGGCGGCGACCAGCGTGAAGAGTTCCTCGTAGGGCCGCGCGACCCCGCCCACCTCCGCCACCAGCGCTTCCGCGCGGGCCAGCGTGCGGTTGGTCACGATGAGCTTGCCGGCGCCCGCGTTCTTCAGGTGCCGCGCCGCCAGTTCGCCCATCTCTCCCGCGCCCACCACCAGCACGGTCTTGTCCTTGAGCCCGTCGAACACCTTGCTCGCCAGCTGCACGGCCGCGGACGCCATGGACGTCGCAGCGCGCCCCACCGCCGTCTCCGTGCGCACGCGCTTGGCGCAGCCGAACGCCGCCGCGCACGCGCGCGTCAGCTCCCCGCGCACCGCGCCCGCGCCCTGGCCGCGCTCGAAGGCGTCCTTCACCTGCCCCAATATCTGCGCCTCGCCCAGCACCATGGAGTCCAGGCTGGACGCCACGCGGAACAGGTGCACGAGCGCCGCCTCGCCCTGGTGCTCATACAGGTGCTCCAGCGCCTCCGCGCCGCCCAGCGAGTGCAGCGTCTCCCGCGCACGCTCCCGCGCCAGCTCCGCGCTGGGGGCCGCCAGGTACACCTCCACGCGGTTGCACGTGGACACCCAGAGCGCCTCCACGGGCGCCTGCGCCAGACGCTGCAACACTTCCGTCTGACGCGCTTCGGGCAATGCCAACCGCTCACGGACGCCCAGGGGGGCGGTGCGGTGCGACACGCCGATACAGATGATTTCCATGGCTACGGCATCCCCGGGCCAGCGGCGGACAGGTCGTAGGACGACAGGAAGGAGACCAGCACCAGGCAGAAGCCCGCCATGGTGAGCAGCGCCACCCGCCGGCCCCGCCAGCCGGCGAAGATGCGCGCGATGACGAGCGAGGCGAAGACACCCCAGGCGACGAACGTCGCCACCTGTTTCTGGTCCAGGTTCCAGGCGAGCCCCGGCACCGTGGTGACGAACAGGGCCCCGGTCGCCAGCGTGAGCGACAGCGCGATGAAGCCCCACACCACGAGCCGCCGGTTGAGCGTGTCCAGGAACTCCAGGGACGGCAGCCGGGAGAAGAGCAGCCCGAAATGCTTGGCCTTCACCTCCCGCTCCATCAACACGTACATGACGCCCACCCCGGCCGCCACACCGAAGGCCGTCATGCCCAGCAGCGCGATGGTGACGTGCACCGGCAGGAGCGGCTGGCGCATGGCCGCCGGCAGCGGCACGGCGCCGCCATGCAGCAACATCCCGATGAGCAGCACCGCCACCGCCAGCGGCGTGAGGAACGCGCCGATGACAGGCTTGCGGTAGCGCAGGTCCAGCGCCAGGAACAGCGCCAGCAGCAGGAAGGCGAAGGTGGACATGCCCTGCGCGGGGCCCACCAGCCGGCCCCCCTGCACCCCCAGCATTTCAATGAGGGCAACGCAATGCATCAGCAGACCGGTCCCCACCAGCACCCGGCCGGTGACGGCGAGCACCTGGGACTGGCGGACCAGGAAGGCGAGGTAGACGAGCGCAGCCAGGCCGTAGGCGTGGCAGGCAAGCGAGACGAGCGTATGGCTCATGGCGGCAGGCTCATAACCCCGGCCGAGGAGGCATTCACTCCTGCCTCAGCCCATTTTATTGAGAATGAAGGCCGCCAGCAGGTCGGTCTCCGAATTGGGCTTGCGCTCGGGGGCGGGCGCACCCACCTCCGTCACATAGCCCGGAACGACCTCGTAGGCGGAGTCCCCCACCAGGATGGAGTCGGCCATCTGTTCGGCGCCCAGCCGGCCGAGCTGCTCCTCGGTCTTCACCCGTGACACCAGCTGGTGGGTGTCCTCCCCCGACACCAGCTGCACCACGTGGACGGCGGGTGTGAGCGGCCAGTCGCTCCCGCCCTCGGCGGCGACCACCAGGCGGCCCTCGCGCAGGTCTGCTTTGTCCGCCAGCGCCCACTCCTCGAGCTGGGCCTGGGACAGGAAGAGCTTCGTCACGCCTTCCAGCCTACACCAGCCTCCCGTCCGGGGGGCCTGGAAATGGCGTGCAACCGCCGGCGGGATACAGCATCCGTTCCCCCGAGGCCTTCCGGCTCCCCGGACCCTCGAGGACGACTTCAGGGGCGCGAAGCCCACAAGACGCAGCACCTGACCCAAGCAAGTACACCAGGAGACGACATGGCTGGCGACGTGATCAACATCGGCGACTCGGACTTCCAGAAGCAGGTCCTGGATGCGCAGCAACCCGTGCTCGTGGACTTCTGGGCCACGTGGTGCGCTCCCTGCCGCGCCATCGCGCCCTCCGTGGAGGCGCTGTCCGCCCAGTACAAGGGCCAGGTGACGTTCGCGAAGATGGACATCGACGCGAACCAGGACACTCCCCAGAAGTATGGCGTCCGCTCCATCCCCACCCTGCTGCTCTTCAAGGGCGGCAAGGTCGTGGATCAGATTGTCGGCGCGGTGCCCAAGGCGCGCATCGAGGACGTCGTGAAGAAGAACCTCTGAGCCGCCGTGTTCCCGGTGACGGCCCGCGCACCGCGGCCGTCACTCACGTCCCCTCCCACCCACGACGCGCCTGGCCTTCAGCGCCAGCAACCGCGCCCGGTGAGAGGGGACGCTTCATGTGTGGCTCCCAACCAGACACCGGGACGTGACAAGGCTCCGGGTTCGGTCTGTCTGTAGAAAGACAACTCACCGCGACGGTAAGGGCTTTCACTTACCGGGTGCCCTCCGCCCCCCGACGGAAGACGTTTCTCTGCAATTGAGACAAACGCCCGCCTGGGACAGCTGGGCGATCCTCCCGTCGTGTTTTGTTCAACAGACATTGAAATTGCATTACGAGTCAAACACGACCCCAATATGTCTTGTTGACAGAGTTCGCCACACCAGACAGAAGTCACGGATACACGCCTGTCTTGATTGGCGAGTTTCAACAGGAGTTTTCATGGCACGCCTTCGCAAAGAATTGACCTCGCAAGCACCGCTGACCCCTGCCCTGACGTCATGGGCGGAGGCGCTGGGGGATGCGATCGGCCGCGGCATGCTGCGCGCGCTGAACACGGGGATGCCGGGCATGGGCAGCGTCGCCGCGTCGCCGGGCAATGGCGCGGTGATGGCGGGACGCCGCCGCGGCCGTCCCCCCAAGACGGTGGCGGGTGGGCCGGTGCCCATGGACCGCCGCTGCACGGTGAATGGTTGCACCCGCGAGCAGCGCTCCAAGGGCCTGTGTTCCGCGCACTACCAGGCCGAGCGCCGCAGGCAGATCGCCACCGGCAAGCCGGCCTGAAGCCGCCTCCGGAGCCCTACTCGCCGCGCCAGGGGTCTCCGGGCGTGGTGGCCTTGAGCAGCTCCCAGGCCGCCATCACGTCGATGACCCGCTCCAGCTCGTTGGGCAGGGAGCGGGCGCGCTGGGACTTGAGATAGTCCTCCGTGAAGGCGCGCAGGCGCATGCCCAGGAAGAGCCGGGCGAGCGCCACCTCCGTCTGCCCAGAGAAGTCCAGGAAGCGCAGGGCGAACCCGCTGCGGCCCTCCTCCTCCGGGCCGCGCTCCTCGCGGACGATCTCCGCGCGAGCCTCCACGGGGGCCGCCCCCTCCTCCAGCGCGAAGCGTGCGCGCACCACCGTGCCCATGGGCAGGAAGAAGGTGCTCGCGAGGAAGGCGCCGCTGACGCTCACGTTGATGGACACCAGGTTGGCGGAAAAGCGCCGCCCACCCGCGCCGTCATCCACCCAGAGGTCGAAGTGCGTGGCCAGCTGCGCGCGCGGGAAGTGCCGGTGCTCGGGCTCCCCCTGGTTCATCTCGATGCGAGGCCCCGCGCCGGGCGTGGGCGCGACGCGCGTCGTGCCCACCGCCGTGCCGGCCTTCACCGTCGTCGTCGCACCCTTCCTCTGCACCGCCATCGGAAGCCTCCGGCCGTCAGAACATGTGACGGCGCATGCTGATGTTCACCAGCAGCCCGATGCACAACATCACTGACAGCATCGAGGAGCCGCCGTAGCTCATGAGGGGCAGCGTGATGCCCGTCACCGGCAACAGGCCAATGACCATGCCGATGTTTTCGAACACCTGCCAGAAAAGTGTGGCCACCACCCCCACCGCGACGAACGCTCCAAAACGGTCGCGCGCGCTGAAGCCCACGCCCAGCCCGAGAATGAAGATGCCTCCGTAGAGCAGGAGCAACAGGAGACAGGAGAAGAAGCCGTGCTCCTCGGCCCACACGGAGAAGATGAAATCCGTGTGCTGTTCCGGCAGGAAGCGCAGCCCTGTCTGGGTTCCCTCGCGCCAGCCCTTGCCGGTGAGCCCGCCGGAGCCCACGGCAATCTTGGATTGGGCGGCGTGGTAGCCGCTGCCGCGCAGGTCCGCTTCGGGGTCCAGCCACCCGGAGATGCGCTGGCTCTGGTGTTTCTTGAGGTAGTGGCGCACGACGGTGGTGCGCGGCTCGGGCATCTCCCGGACGTAGTCGTTCCAGATGATGAGGCCGCCCACCAGCACGCCCGCCACCAGCGTGGCGGCCAGGTACCAGCGCACCTTGCCAAAGAGGATGACGGTGCCCGCGGACAGGAAGATCATCAGCGCGGTGCCCAGGTCCGGCTGCACCAGCACCAGCACGAAGGGCACCATCACCACCAGCACCGGCTTCCACAGCCGCACGATGCCGTAGGACGGCTGATTGGGCTGGAAGTCGTCGTGGTAGACCTTGGCCAGCATCAGCACGACGCCAATCTTCATGAACTCCGCGGGCTGCAGGCGGAACGGGCCAATGACGAACCAGCTCTCCGCGCCCTTCGCCGTGTGCCCCACGAGCCGCAACGCCAGGAGCGCCAGGATGTTGAGCACGTAGATGGGGAAGGCCATCCGCTGGATCCAGCGGTAGTCCACCAGGCACACCATCAACACCGCGCCCAGGCCCACGCCCAGGTAGAGCGCCTGGCTGGTCCACACCGGCGCCATGGGCGGCCGGGAGGCGGACGCCAGGTTCCAGATGCCCAGCGCGCACACGCCCAGCACGCACACGATGAGCCCCCACGGCACGTGGGGCATCATCCGGCGCTCAATCCGCAGTTGCACTGTCGTCTCCGGTTTCCGAGGGCGGCTGGATGGGCTCTCCCGGCAGGTTCACCCGCGGCGGGGGCACCACGGCGCGGGTGAGCGCCGCTTCATCCAGGCTGGGCGCCGGCGGCAACGACGGCGTGTAGGGCTGGTTGGCGCGGGGCGGCGGTGACGTCGCGTCCTGCGCCTTCAATTCGAAGTACTTCTTTATCACCGCCAGCGCCGTGGGCGCCGCGTCCACGCCGCCGTGGCCGCCGTGCTCGTTGAGCACCACCACGGCCAGCTCCGGCTTGTTCGCGGGCGCGAAGCCGGCGAACCACGCGTGGTCGCGCTCGAAGTAGCTCATCTGGTGCGTCTTCAGACGCACGGTGCCGATGCGCGTGACCTGCGCGGTGCCCGTCTTGGCCGCCACCAGGAAGTCCGTGGGCAGCCCCGACTTGAGCTTCGCGCGGTACGAGGTGCCGCCGGGCTCCTGCGCCACCGCCTCCAGGCCTTCGACAATGGCCTTCAGGTGCGCGGGGTTGATGTCCACCTTCGACACCACCTCCGGCTTGAACTCCTCCATCACCTGCCCGTCCAGGTTCTCCAGCCGCTGCACCATCTGCGGCTTGTAGAGCTTCCCGCCGTTGGCCACGGCCGCGTACACCAGCGCCAGCTGTAGCGGCGTCACGTTGACGTCGCCCTGCCCCATGGCGCTGTTGAGCGCCATGCCCTTGGTGTAGCCGCCCGGTGAGGCTTTGTCGTGGTACGCGCTGGACGGCATGATGCCGGGCACCTCCGCCACCACGCCGATGCCGGTGGGGCGCCCCAGGCCCAGCGACTTGCCCATCTCCGCGATGGGGTCCAGTCCGATGGTGTCCGCCACCTTGTAGAACCACGAGTCGCACGACGCCTTCATCGCGCCCCGGGCGTCCAGGGGCCCGTGGCCGCTCTCCTTGTGGCAGCGCCACACGCGCGCGCCCAGCCGGTAGCCGCCCGAGCAGTTCACCACCGTCTCCGGGCGGAACAGGCCGGACTTGAAGGCGGCCAGCTGCGAAACCACCTTGAAGGTGGAGCCCGGGCTGTAGTGCTCCGCGGCCACGCGGTTGATCATCGGGTGGAGCGGGTCGCGCGCCAGCGTGGCCATCTGCGACGGCGTCACGCGGCCCGTCAGGAGGTTCGGGTCGAAGCCGGGGCGGGACACCAGCGCCTTGATGAAGCCGGTGTTCACGTCGATGGCCACCACCGCGCCCGTCACGCCCGGGAACGCGCGCTCCGCCTCCTCCTGCAGGCGCATGTCCAGCGAGAGCACCACGTTGCTGCCGGCCGTGGGAGGGATGACGGCGTTCTCACCGAGCTTCTCATTGAGTTCTTCAATGGTCTGGCCGCGCGCGTTCACCACTTCCTTGCGCACGCCGTCCTGACCGCGCAGCTTGGATTCGAAGTAGCGCTCCAGGCCGCGCCGGCCGATGTAGTCCCCCAGCGCGTACTTCGCGCCGTCCCCGTTGAGGCGCTCCAGCTCCTCCTGGGTGATTTCGTTCATGTAGCCCAGCACGTGCGACAGCACCGTGTCCGCGCGGTAGTTGCGGTGCGGCACGGGCACCACCTCCACGCCGTCCAGGATGTCGCGCCGGGCGTTGAGCCGGTCGTACTCGTCGCGCGTCAGGTCCACGCGCACCGGCACCGGCTGGAAGGGCGCGTTGCGGCGGCTCACGCGGACCAGGTCTTCAATCTTCTTGCGCTGCTCGGGGTCCCACTGGAGCAGCTCGCCCAGGCGCGGAATCACCTGCTCGAAGCAGTCCGTGCAGAAGGCCGGCGTCACGAAGGCGTCGAAGGAGGGACGGCTGTCCACCAGGATGGTGCCGCGCGCGTCCTTGATGACGCCGCGGTCCGCGCGCAGGCGGACCTCCTTCACGAAGTTCGCCACGCTCTTGGCGGCGTACTCCTCATGGCGGATGAGCTGGAGCCGGTACAGCTGGATGGCCAGCGCCACCATGCCCAGCGACATGGCCAGGCCCAGCCACAGGAAGCGGCGCTTCAGGTCCCGGCCCGGGGTGGTGTTGCCAATGGTCGGAGGCGTCAACGGAGCAACCCCGCCGGACGCTCCTGCGCCACTTCAAACCGCTTGAACAGCGGGAAGAGCAGGAGCGCCGCCGCGCCCGTGAGCGCCAGCTGCGCCGGCATGCCGGAGAGCAGCGGCGCCGTGGACCCCTCCTTCACCGTGAGCCAGGTGAAGAACGTGGACAGCAGGCCGTGCCCCAGGTCCGCGCCCATGGCGAACAGCGCGAAGGCCACCGGCCCGCGCACGTCCACGAACGACGCCACCAGCCGGCCCACCAGGAAGGTGAACACGGCGAGGAACGTGAAGAGGCCGGTGGGCTGGCCGCTCATCAGGTCCAGCAGGTAGCCCACCGCGAAGGCGGAACATGCCCCCTCCGTGAGGCTCGCGCGGAGCGCGAGGAAGGCCACCAGCACGACCGTGACGTCCACGCGGCCCAGCACCAGCCCCGCCTGTTGGACGAACACCGACTCCAGCGTGAGCAGCACCAACGCCAGGATGACGGTTGCCAGGAACTTCATTTCTGCGCGCCTTCCGCCGACGCCCCGCCAGAGGCCATCGCGCTGTACGGGCTGCCCACCACGAGCACCTCCTCCAACCGGCTGGTGTCCACCGCCGGCTGGATGTCCGCGCCCTGGAACATGCCGTGCTCCTTCTTCTCCAGCTGCGTCACCCGCCCCACCACCAGCCCCGGCGGATAGATGCCGTCCGTGCCGGAGGTGATGATGAGGTCGCCGTCCTCCACGTCCTCGGTGCGCAGCATGTTCTCCAGCGTCAGGGGGCCGTTGCCCGCGCCCGCCGCCGTGCCGCGCGCCCGCGAGCGCTGCACCCGCACCGCCACCCGGCTCTGCGGATCCGTCACCAGCGCCACGTCCGCGTAGCCGCCCGTGGACCGGATGACCCTGGCCACCCTGCTCACCGTCGCGCTGCCCCTGGCGAGCTGCGAGGCGGCCGGACGCGTGAAGGTTGCGTCTCATGCCCCCTCGGCCGAGGAGCGGACGCGCTACCCGTGGCTGACGGCC
>NZ_RAWK01000140.1 GCF_003612165.1 Corallococcus aberystwythensis
CCCCGCCCCCGTTCCCCAGGCCAGCGCCGAGGACGATGCCCGCGAGCGCATCGCTTCCATGGAGCGCGAGGCCAAGGCCCTCGCCACCACCGAACCCCAGACCGCCGCCCTCCTGTTCCATGAGGTCGGTCTGCTCTGGGAAGAGCCGCTCAAGAATCCTCGCAACGCCGCTGTCGCGTTCCAGAACGCCTACAAGCTGGCGCCTCGCTTCCTCGCGAACATCCGCGCCGCTCGCCGCCTCTTCGCGGACGTCGGCAACTGGCAGATGGTCGTGCAGCTCATCGACGCGGAGCTCATCGCCTCCGAGGATCCTCGCCAGCAGGCGTCCCTCCTCTTCGAGAAGGGGCAGATCCTCGAGGAGCGCCTGTCTCGCGACAACGACGCCGCGGATGCCCTTCGCCAGGCCCTGGACCGCAAGCCCACCGACGTCACCCTCCTCACCCAGCTTGAGTCCGTCTACGCGTCCCGTAACGACGCGGGCGCGCTGGTGGAGATCTACCGGCTGCTCGCCGCGGCTGTTGTCCCGCCTTCCCTTCGCGCCCACTACCTCACCTCCGCGGGCATGGTCCTGGAGGAGCGCCTCAAGCAGAAGGAGGCCGCCGCCGCTGCGTTCCGTGAGGCGTTCGCGCTCGACCGCTCCGACCCGCTGCTCCAGGCCGCCGTCAAGCGCGTCGCCGAGCGCGAGGGCCGCACCGATGAACTCCTCTCCGCCCTCCTCTCCGAGGCCGAGGGCCAGGGCTCCCAGGCCGCTCCTGCGTACCTCCACATCGCCAAGATTCATGACCGCCTGGGCCGCAAGGACGATGCCCTGTCCGCGCTGCTCGCCGCTCGCCGCGTGAGCCCGAATGAGCCGCTGGTCCTCAACGCGCTCGCCGGCATCTACGAGACTCAAGGGCGCTTCGAGGAGCTGGCCGACGTGCTGCTCGCGTGGGTGGGCTCCATCAACGACGAGAGCGAGCTCGTCGCCATCAACCTGCGTCTCGCCGCTCTCTACGAGGACGACCTCAAGCGCGACCAGGAGGCCGCCGCCCGCTACCAGGCCATCCTCTCCCGCATCCCCAGCCATGCCGCCGCGCTCGCGGGCCTGGGCAAGCTGTCGTACCGGATGCAGAACTGGGAAGGCCTTGTCGCTGTCTTCGACGCGGAGGTCACCGCCGCCGAAGACGCCAAGGGCAAGGCCGCTCGCATGTACAAAGCGGCTGAGATTCTTGAGGAGCGCCTGAGCCGCCAGGAGGACGCCATTGCTCGCTACAACGCGTGCCTCCAGCTCCAGCCGGGCTACCTCCCCGCGCAGAAGGCTCTCACCCGCCTCTACGAGCGCCAGGGCCGCTTCGCCGAACTCGTCGGGATGTTCGAGCAGGACCTGCTCCAGACTTCCGACCGAGATCAGGTCATCACCACGCTCAACAAGATGGCGGTCATCTACGAGGACCGCCTGGGTGACCTCGACCACGCCATCGAGTGCATGAAGCGCATCCTCGACCTGGCGTCGGATCACCTCCCCACGCTTCGCAACCTGGCCCGCCTCTACGAGCGCGCCGGGCGCTACCGCGAGCTGCTGGAGACCAACGACCTGGAGGCTTCTTTCGCCGGCGACACCAAGCAGGTCCTGTCGCTCCTCCACCGCAACGCGGAGATCCTCGACGAGCACCTGAAGGACCGCGTGGGCGCCATCACCGCTTATGAGCGCGTGCTCGCGCTGTCGCCTTCGTACCTGCCCGCGCTCAAGGCCCTGGGCCGGCTGTACGCGCAGGACGGCCGGTGGGAGAAGCTCATCGACATGTACCGCGCGGAGTCGGAGATCTCTCCCTCCACCGACGCGGCCGCCGCGCTCATCTACAAGATTGGCGAGCTGTACGAGCACCGCCTCAAGCAGGAGAACGAGGCGCTCGCGTCGTACCAGGAGGCGCTGATGCTGGCGCCCAGCTACTTCCCGGCGCTGCGTGCGCTCGCTCGCATCCACCGGGCCCACGAGGCCTGGGAGAGCCTCGTGGAGGTGCTGCGCGCGGACGCCGCCAACCGCACCGACCCGCTGGAGCGCGCCAACGCGATGTACCAGGCCGCCGCCATCTGGGAAGACCAGCTGGGCCGCCCGGAGCTGGCCATCGACGGCTACCAGGAAGTGCTTCGCCTCACGCCGGGCCACGCCGCCACGCTTCGCGCGCTGGAGCGCCTGTACGTCGCTCAGGACAATGTGAAGGAGCTGGTGTCCATCCTCGACCGCGAGACGCAGGTGGGCCAGACGCCCGCGGCCAAGGTGACCGCTTACCTCAAGCTCGCCCGGCTCTACCTGGACCGCTTCCAGGAGCCGTCCCGCGCCGCGCAGTGCTGCGAGTCCGTGCTGGCCCTGGAGCCCAGCAACCTCACCGCCCTCACCCTGCTGGAGCGCATCCGCGTGTCGGACCGCCCCCGCCGCGCGGAGCTTCGCGCCCGCATCGCCGAGCGCGTCACCGATACTCGCCTGTCCAGCGCCCTGCGCCTCCTGGCCGCCGCGGATCAGGAGAAGGGCCCGCCCACCGAGCGCACCCTGGAGGTCTACCAGCGTGCCTTCGACGCGGATCCCTCCGACGCGCGCCTCGCCTTCAGCCTGGAGCGCGCGCTGCGCCAGACCGGTGACACCGCCGCCCTGTCGCGCATGTACGGCATGCGGCTGGCCGTCACCACCGACGCCACGGAGGCGCTGGAGTTGCTGCTGCGCGCCGCCGAGCTGGCGGAGAAGAACCCCGACCTGGAGCCCGCCGCCGCCCTCTACCAGCAGGCGCTGGAGCTCCAGTCGCAGTGCCTCCCCGCGCTCCAGGGCGCCCGACGCGTGGCCCTGCGCCGCAACGACTTCGCCACCGCGCGCGCCATGATGGAGACCGAGGCCCGCGCGAGCCGCGACACCAAGAGCGCCATCGAGGGCTTCGTCGCCGCCGCGAAGCTCGCGGCCCAGAAGCTCAATGACCCCGACGGTGCTTCGGCGCTCTACCGCCTGGCGCTGGAGCGCGACCCGCTGCACCCGGGCGCGGCCACCGGCCTGGAGGAGCTGCTCGCGCAGCGCGGTGGTTCCTCCGACCTCGCGGCCCTGCACGAGCGGCGCGCGGAGGCCCGGCTCGCGCAGCGTGACGTGGAGGCCGCCGCGGCGGCGTACGTCACCGCGGCCCGGCTGCACAACGTGGCCCTGGGCGACCGCGCCCGTGCGCTCGAGGTGCTGGAGAAGGCCCTCGCGGCCCGGCCCGGCTTCCCCGACGCACTGGAGACGCGCGGCCTGCTCCTCCTGGAGGCGCAGCAGTACGCGGAGGCCGCGCAGATGCTCGGCCAGCGTGTGCAGCAAGGCGGTGACCCTCGCGTGCTCGCGCAGCACCACCTGACCCTGGGCGCGCTGTACCAGCAGCACCTCAACGACCCGGGCCGTGCGGCCGCGCACCTGCAGACGGCGCTGGCCACCCTGCCCCGCCACCCGGAGGCTCTGGAGCGGCTGGCCACGGTGTACGCACAGGGCCGCAACTTCGGCGGCGCGGTGGACTGCCTGCGCCGGCTGCTGGATCAGGACCTGCCCAACGATGCCCGCGCTCGCTTCACCGTGGAGCTGGCTCGCATCCATGACGAGGGCCTGGGCGACGTCGCCTCCGCCACCGCGCTCTACAAGAAGGCGCTGGAGCTGACGCCGGGCGAGCCCGCGCTGGTGGACCGGCTGGTGGTCCTCTACGAGCGCCAGCGCAACCTGCCGGAGCTGGCGCAGATGCTGGAAGCCCAGGCCGCCGCCACGGCGTCCTCGGACGTCAAGCGCGCGATGGCCCTGCGCATGCGCGTGGCCAGCTTCTACTCGGGCCCATTGGCGGAGCCCGCTCGCGCCACCGTCATCTACCGGCAGCTCGTGGAGCAGGACGCCCAGAACCTCCAGGCTCGCGCCGCGCTGGCGGAGCTGTATGGCCGCGACATGGCCAGCTACCCGCTCGCCATCGAGGAGCACCGGCAGATCTTGCGCCAGGACCCCGCTCGCCTGGAGAGCCTGCACGCGCTGTTCAAGCTGTGGGACGCCCAGAAGCAGCAGGACAAGGCGTTCGCCGTCGCCTCGGTGCTGATGTTCATGCGCGCCACCACCGAGGTGGAGCAGGCCTACTACTCGGAGGCCCGCGCCCGGCAGCCGCAGGAGCCTCGTGAGGCGCTGACCGCCAATGACGTGGACACCGTCCTCATGCATCCGGCGGCTCGCGGCCCGCTGATGGAGCTCTTGCGCGCGATGGGTGAGCACCTGGGCAAGGTGTTCCCGCCACAGTTCGAGATGCTTGGCGTCAACCCGAAGACGGACAAGCTCAAGCCGGACTCGGCCGTGTTCAAGGCCGTGCGCGCGGTGGCGCAGACCTTCGGCGTGGAGGAGTTCGAGGTCTACCTCGCCCGTCGCGGCATGCTGCAGCTGGAGACGACGGAGCCCCTGTCCCTGTGCGTGGGCCAGGACGTCGTGCGCCGCTTCAACGCCCGTGAGCAGAAGTTCCTCATCGGCAAGGCGGTGCTGGGCCTGCTCAACAAGACCGCCGTCCTCTCCAAGACGTCCCAGGGCGAGACGGTGGACCTGTTCGGCAACGCCATCCGCGTCCACGTGCAGCAGTTCAACGGCCTGGGCCGGCGCAACGACGAGATGACGAAGCAGCTCAAGAAGGCCTTCAACCGCAAGGCGATGAAGGCCTCGGAGGGCCCCGCGCAGACGCTGTCCGAGCAGTCGAAGATCGACGTGGCCTCGGCGGTGGACGCGCTTGGCTACTCGGCGGACCGCGCGGGCCTGCTGGTGTGCGGTGACCCGTCCGTGGGCCTCACCATGGTGCTGCGCGAGGATCCGAACATCGTGGCCGGCAAGCAGGAGGGCACCGACGCCATCCTCCAGGCGGTGCGCGAGCGCGCGGACCTGAAGGCCCTGCTGACGTGGCTGCTGACGGACGACTTCTTCCGCCTGCGTCAGCGGTTGGGGATGTCGCTGTAGAAGCCCGCGTTACTCCCGGCGGACCAGCGCGTCCGCCGGGAACCCCGCGAGCAGCCGGCCCACGGCGTCGTCCACGTGGGAGCGCTCCGGGGCCTCCACCGTGATCTTCACGCGGTAGTCCATGGCCGCGTCGAACACGGGATACGAGCCGATGGCCACGTGGGGCATGTCCAGCGCCACGCGGTCCAGCACGGCGGCCAGGGCGCTCTCGCCCAGGTTGAAGTAGAGGTTGACCAGGTGCACCGGCGTGCCGCTCAGCCGTGAGAGCACCGTCTCCAGCTGCAGCCGGAAGAGCTGCGGCACCCCCGGCAAGAGGAACAGGTCGCCCACCGTCAGCACGGGGAACCACATGCCCGGCTGGGCCAGGAGCACGGCTCCTTCCGGGGCGTCCGCCAGACGCAGGGACTCCGGCGTCACCGGAGACGTGCCCGCGCGGGCCTGGATGGCCGACACCATCTCCGGCAGGCGCACCACGGGACGGCCCAGCGCGAGCGCCACCGCGCGCACCGTGACGTCGTCGTGGGTGGGGCCAATGCCTCCGCTGGTGAAGACGTAGCGGGCCTTGCGCCGGGCGCGGGCCACCGCGTCCACGATGGCGTCCACGTCGTCCAGGATGGTCTCCACCGAGACGAGCGGAATGCCCAGCTCCCGCAGCCGCTGGATGAGGTGGGGGCCGTTCTCGTCCTTCACCTTCGCGGTGAGGACCTCGTTGCCAATGATGATCGCCGCCGCGCCGGTGCGCTCCATGGGACCGAGGACTCTACTCCAACGGACCCCGGGGGTGGACTTGTGCGATGCGCTGGCGCGGACCCGCCCTGTCCTGGAGTCAGCAAGAGGGGCCGGACATCCTTCGCCCATGGACTCCCATGAGACCCGTGACGCGATCCGCGCGTCCGTGCGTGCCCTGTGCAACCGATTCCCCTCGAAGTACTGGCGCACCCTCGACGCGGAGCGTGAGTACCCTCACGACTTCGTCAAGGCCCTCACCGAGGCCGGCCTGCTGGCGGCCCTCATCCCGGCCGAGTACGGCGGCGCGGGGCTGGGGCTGCGCGAGGCGGCCGTCGTGCTGGGGGAGATCAACCACTTCGGCGGGAACGCGTCCGCCTGTCATGCGCAGATGTATGTGATGAACGTGCTCTTGCGGCACGGTTCGGCCGAGCAGAAGCAGCGCTACCTGCCGGAGATCGCCGCAGGACGGCTGAGGCTCCAGGCGTTCGCGGTGACGGAGCCGAACTCGGGCTCGGACACCACCGCCATCGAGACGACGGCGGTCCGGCGCGGGGACCGCTACGTCGTGAACGGCCAGAAGATCTTCATCTCGCGGGTCCTCCAGTCGGACCTGATGCTCCTGCTCGCGCGGACGACGCCCCGGACAGAGGTGAAGAAGAAGACGGAGGGGATGAGCGTCTTCCTGATCGACCTTCGTAAGACGCAGGGGCTGGAGGTGCGGCCCATCCGGACCATGCTCAACCATGCGACGAACGCGCTGTTCTTCGAGAACGTCGAAGTGCCCGTCGAGGGGTTGATTGGCGAAGAGGGCAAGGGCTTCTCGTACATCCTGGACGGCATGAACGCGGAGCGGGTGCTCGTCGCCTCGGAGGCCATCGGGGATGGCCGCTGGTTCATCGAGAAGGCCGTCACGTATGCGCAGGAGCGCGTGGTGTTCGGCAAGCCCATTGGCGCCAACCAGGGCGTGCAGTTCCCCATCGCGAAGGCGCATACGGCGCTCACGGCCGCGTCCCTGCTGACGGAGCAGGCCGCGACGCTCTTCGACAGCCACCAGCCCTGCGGGGCCGAAGCGAACATGGCCAAGTACTTCGCAGCCGAAGCCGCGTGGGAGGCCGCCAACGCCTGCATGGACACCTACGGCGGCTATGGCTTCGCGGAGGAGTACGACGTGGAGCGCAAGTTCCGCGAGGTGCGCCTGTTCATCAACGCCCCCGTGAGCCGGAACATGGCCCTGTCGTACATCAGCCAGCACGTGCTCGGGTTGCCCCGCTCGTTCACCTAGAGCGCCTGACACAACTGGTGGTGGCAGTCCCAGGATAAATTCTTCCTCTGGCAGTCCTTCACGCCGTTCGTATCCTGAGCGCCATGAGAAGGCCCACCGGGGCGTCCGGTGGCCTGCGTTCAGGAGCATTTCGCATGCGCTATCGGCTGTTCGGCCGCACGGGCCTTTACGTCTCGGAACTCTGTTTCGGAGCGATGACATTCGGCGGGAAGGGCTTCTACGAGCCCATTGGCAAGACGGCCCAGGCCGAGGCCGACGAACTCGTGTCAATCTCGCTCGAGAACGGCATCAATTTCTTCGACACCGCTGACGTCTACTCCGAGGGCGAGTCCGAGAAGATCCTCGGCAAGGCCCTCGGCGCGCGCCGCAAAGACGTCGTGCTCGCCACGAAGGTGCGCGGCAAGGTGGGCACGGGTCCGAACCAGCAGGGCCTCTCCCGCGCTCACATCCTGAGCTCCATCGAGGGCAGCCTGAAGCGCCTCGGGACCGACTGGATCGATCTCTACCAGATTCACGGCTTCGACCCGGTGACCCCCTTCGATGAGACACTGCGCGCCCTCGACGACGTTGTCCGTTCTGGCAAGGTGCGGTACGTCGGCTGCTCGAATCTCGCAGCATGGCAGCTCGCCAAGGCCAACGGCATCGCGGCGCGCCAGGGTTGGGCTCGCTTCGAGTCATTGCAAGCCCACTACACGATCGCCACCCGCGATCTCGAACGCGAACTCGTGCCTCTCCTGAACGACGCGCAGATGGGGCTCATGGTATGGAGCCCGCTCTCCGGGGGCCTGCTGTCCGGAAAGCATGGTCGTGACGGCAAAAGCCCTGACGGCTCGCGCCGAGCCAGCTTCGACTTCCCGCCCGTCAACAAGGACCGCGCCTTCGACTGCATCGACGCGATGCGGAAGATTGGCGACGCCAAGGGCGCGAGCGTCGCCTGCGTCGCGCTTGCGTGGCTGCTCGCAAAGCCCCACGTCTCCGCGATCATTGTCGGCGCGAAGAACGAGGAGCAGCTCAGGGACAACCTGAAGGCCAGCGACTTCGTGCTCGACCCCGCCGAGCTCGCCGAGCTCGACAAGGTGAGCGCACTGCCCGCCGAATACCCGGGCTGGATGATCGAATTCCTGGGCAACCTGGGCAGGGCGCCGAAGAACGCTCGCTAACGGCATCGAAGGCATTCGAGCGGTCAATCACACGCGAGGAATGTGATGCAAAAGCGCAAGCTTGGACAGGGACTGGAAGTATCGGCGCTCGGCCTCGGCTGTATGGGCATGAGCTTCTTCTACGGTCCGCCCAAGGACACCGCGGAAATGACGAAGCTGCTGCGCGCGGCGGTTGACCGCGGCATCACGTTCTTCGACACCGCGGAAGTCTACGGGCCATTTCTCATCGACCTGCTCTACCAGCACCGTGTCGACCCGGATGTGCCCATCGAGGACGTCGCCGGCACCGTGAAGGACCTCATCGCCGAAGGGAAGGTCAAGCCGGCCCAGATTGCGCTTGCCTGGGTGCTGGCCCAGAAGCCTTGGTTCGTTCCAATCCCTGGCACGACGAAGTTGCACCGGTTGGAAGAGAACCTGGGCGCGCTCGACGTCGAACTGACGCAGGGCGACCTGCAGCGCATCGAGGAGGCCTCAGCCAAAATTCATATTCAGGGCGCGCGCGTGCCCGAACGGCTCCAGGCCCAGTTTGGACGATGACTCTCTCAGGGGGCGTGAGCGACCGTGACGTTATACTGCGGCCCATGGCCGCCGCGTCCCTGTCGTCTCCGCGCTCCGAGCTGGGGCACTTTCTCCGGACCCGCCGGGCGCGGCTGCGGCCGTCCGATGTGGGGTTGCCCGAGGGTGGGCGGCGGCGCACGCCGGGGCTGCGGCGCGAGGAGGTCGCGCAGCTCGCCGACGTGGGGGCGAGCTGGTACACGTGGCTCGAGCAAGGGCGCGACATCCAGGTTTCGGAGGCGGTGCTCGAGCGACTTTCGAGCGCGCTGCGCCTCGATGCGGCGGAACGTTCGTACCTGTTCGAGCTTGCCCAAGGCCGCTCGCCCCGTCCGATTGCCGCAACGCCGCCGATCGTGAGCCCTCTGCTCTCGGGCACGATCGAGGCGCATCGTCATCCGGCGACTGTCTCGACCCTGCGCTGGGACGTCGTCGCAATGAACGGGCCCGCGCTGAAGCTTTGGGGGGATCTGCGTGGCACGAATGCCCTGCGGAACCTCTTCCTCGGCAAGGGACCGCCGCTCGTCACGGTGGAGCGCGAGGCACACGCACGAAACCTCGTTGCGCGCTTTCGCTCGGAAGCCGCGCGCGCGAGTGCTCACGAGCAGTTCCAGGAGCTCGCGGACGAGCTGAGGGCCAGCAGCCCCGAGTTCCGCCGGCTCTGGACGCAGCATGACTTGTATGCCGAGCCCGAGGGCACGAAGACCGTCGATATCCCCGGAACCGGCCGCATCGAGCTGGCGCACGTGACGCTGATGCACATCGAGCCGGACGCACGCACGCTTCGAGTCCTCTTCTATTCTCCCGTCGGTCCCGAGAGCGGACAGCGAATGGCGCGTGCTCTCGCAGGACGTTGAAAGCACGAGGACCGTCAGGCGCTCTTGGTGGCGGGCGGCGCCTCCCGGCCCTCGCGGACGTGGACCACCACCTTGCCGACGGCCCGCCGCTCCGCGAGGGTGCGCAGGCCGGCGGCGGTCCCCTCCAGCGGGAGCCGGAGGGTGATTCGTGGGGTGATGCGGCCCTGCGCGTACCAGGCGAAGAGCTGGTCCATGGTTTCGCGGAGCGCGGCCGGGTCGTGGTAGCGGAAGTAGCGCAGCGACGAGCCCAGCACCGCGCGGTGCTTCACGAGCAACCGGTGGGCGGGGATGCTCGGGGCCTGGCCTGCCGCGAAGCCCACGAGCACGTAGCGGCCTCCCCAGCCCAGCGTCGACAGCGCCGGGTCGAAGAGCGGACCGCCGACGGGATCGAAACAGACGTTCACACCGTTGGGCCCTGCGGCGGCGAGGACCTGATCCTTCCAGTCCGCGTCAGCCGAGCTGATGACCTGGTCCGCTCCGGCTTCGCGCGCGATGGCGAGCTTGTCCGGGGTGCTCGCGACCGCGATGACCTTGGAGCCCAGTGCCTTGCCCAGTTGCACCGCGGCGAGCCCCACGCCGCCGCCCGCTCCGAGCACGAGGAGCACTTCGAACGGCTTCAGGTGGGCGACGCGGATCAGCGCCAGCGCGGTGCTCACGTAGGCGCTGGTCAACGCCGCGGCCACGTCGAAGGAGATTCCCGCCGGCAGCAGGAACGTCTCCTGGACGGAGGCCACGGCCTGCTCGGCGTAGCCTCCGTGCCAGAGGATGGCCACGATGCGGTCCCCGGGTTTGAAGCCCGAGCCCTCTGGAGCGCTGGCGATGATTCCCGCGGCCTCCAGGCCCGGGACGAAGGGCAGCTCGGGCCGGGTCTGATAGGTCCCGCCGATCATGAGGAGGTCGGCGAAGTTCACGCTGCAGGCGTGCACTTCGATGCTCACGTCGCCGGGTTTCGGAACAGGCTCGGGGACATTCGTGAGGGTGAGCTGCTCGGGCCCGCCCCACTTCCCACAGACCATTGCTCGCACGTCATCGCTCCTGGGTGGAAGTGAGGCTTCGCCAGAGGTCTTCATTCGCGGGCAGGCCCAGCGCCTCCGTCACCAACTGCTCAAGCTGCTCCGGGCTGCGGGCGCCGACGAGGACCGACGTCACGAAGGGACAGTGCACCAGCCACCAGGTCGCGAGGCCGGAGGGTGACAGCGCGTGGACGGCGGCCTGTGACTTCAGGTGTTCGACCCGGGCCGCGTTCTCCGGGGTCCAGGCCTTCGCGTAGAGGTCCCGCCGCTGCCCGATGCGCGTGCCGTCAGGAATCTCACCGGCCATGGTGTACCGGCCGCTCAGCAGGCCACCGGCCAGCGGTGAATAGGGCGTGTATTGGAGCCCCAGCTTCGCGCAGGCCTCCAGCACGCCGTTTGTCGCGTCATCCTGTTCGAGCAGGTTGAAGCGGTTCTGGACCCAGCCGAATCCCACGGGTCCGCCTGAGTGCGGAGCGGCACAGCGCTGGAGGTCGCTCGCGGTCACGTTCGACAGGCCGAAGCGGCGGACCTTGCCCGCCCTCACCAGTGCCTGGAAGGTGTCGAGGACTTCGTCCCACGGTGTGGCGGGGTCGGGCACGTGCGACAGGTAGAAGTCGAGCGTGTCGATGCGAAGCCGTGCGAGTGAGCGATCCACCTCCGCGAACACGTGCTTCCGCCCGAGCCCTCCGCGAAGGCCCACCTTGGACGAGATGAGCACTTGGTCCCGCATCGCGGCACCACGTGACGCCAGCCAGGTGCCGATGATGGCTTCGCTGGCCCCATCCGCGTAGGTGCCCGCCGTGTCGATGAGATTGATCCCCAGCGCTACCGCGCGGTCCAACAGTGCATGGGCTTCGGCTTCGCTCTCGCCCTGGCCCAGCAGTTTCCGGGAGCTGCCGATGCCCCCGAAGTTGGCCGCTCCCAGAGCGAAGACCGACACGTCGATGCCGCCCAGCTTGCGGTAGATCACGTGCGCCACGCTTCCGGAAAGGGCAACGCCAGGTCGCCCTCCCCCGCATCTGAAGAACCGATCAAGGTGAAGTGCGCGGTGTAGGTCGCGGCGGGGGCGCCGTCGTCGATGAAGACCTGTGACGTGGCGGTGAGCCGCACCTTGCCTCCCTGGCGAAGCGTGTCGGCTTCGAGCGCGGGCAACGCGTCACAGCGGGCCCGGTAGTCACAGGCGATGGGCCGGTGGATGGCAAACTCACAGCGGCGCAGGAGGATTTGCACGGAGAGCCGCTCCGCCCATGCGGCCCTCACGAGCAACAGCCAGGGGGCAAGTCCGGCCGTGGTGAACACCCCGGGACCGAAGGCCGTGCCCCGATGATTCAGCGATGGCCCCAGCGGCGCGCCGAGCACGATGCTCCCGGGTTCGAACTCCACGAAGTGGATGCCGAGGAACTTCGTCATCGGGATCCGCTCCTGGAGCCCCCTCTCCAGATGCACGAGGACATCTTCACGCTGGAGGTTCACCTCTGGCTGGGGGTTCATCGTCCCGGCACCTGGAGGTCGGGGCCGGCTTCGAGCACGACGTGGTAGTGGGTGCCGCCTCCGCCCGCCGCGTTGACTCCGGCGAAGCGCGCCTCCTTCAGTTCCTGGGGCTCCGTGACGACTCGCAGGTTGTCGGCCGCTCCAACGAGCGGAGCTGTCACACCGACGGTCGCCGGAACCCGCTTCGCGGCCAGCGTGAACAGCGCCTTCACCAGGCTCGCGGCCCCTGCTGCCGCGCCGGTGTTGCCGATGTTCGGCATGACCGCTCCGACGGGAAGCGGCCTGGCTCGCGCGGTGGCGAGCGTCCGTCCCAGGGCGGCGAGCTCCGCTCGATCACTGGCGGGATGACCACTGCCTGAGCACTCGACGAACGCGAGTGCGTCCGCGGACACGTCACATCGTGACCAGGCACGCCGGATGGCCAGGCTCATCGCGGGCTCGGAGACGAGGCCGTGGTCGTCGGGCGTCCCGAACGCGCTGCCCATCGCCCGGATGATCCCGAGCACCGGCTCCCCTCGCTCCTGTGCATCCGACAGGCGGCGCAGCAGGCACACCGTGGCGCCTTCCCCAGGCAGGTAGCCGTCGGAGGCTGTGTCGAACGCGGTCGGCGTGTCCCGGTGGGACAGGAGTCCCAGTGCGCCCTCGTCCGCCATGCGGGTGACTCCGAGCCGCATGTCCGCCGTCGCCCAGAAGACCGCTTCCGCCTCGCGTGATGCCAGCCGGCCACAAGCGACCTCCAGGCCGCCCATGGACGCAGCCGCGCCTCCGGCCTCGATGGCGCAGGTCGGTCCGGTCAGGTCGAACGCTCGGGCGATCCTCGCGGCCATGAAGCTGGGCGACAGGTTGAAGAGGCTGCCGGCCCACAGCTCTGGAAGGTCGCCCGACAGGCGCTTCATCGCCGCGCGCACCGTCCGGGCGACTCCCTTGGAGTCCTTGCCCGTCTCGCGCAACACGCGCTGGAGGTGCTCCTCGATCTCCGGCAGACGTGCCGCGGCGACCTGGCGAAGTCCGTACTCGGTGCAGTGCTCCGCGGAGACGATCACCGGGATGTTGCTTCCCCGCTCTACGGGAACCTTCGACGCCGCGCTCCGCGCCAGGTCCACCAGCAGGTAGTGGAGTGGATCATGCCGGAGGATGTCGGCGGGACGTTCGTCGTACTCGATGGCGCGATCCGCGAACCGGTGTGCATCCAGGTCCAGCGGCGCTCCAAGCCCGAATGGCAGCCTCCGGAATGCACGACGGCCGTGGAGCAGGTTCGTCCACAGCGTGCCGAGGTCGGGGGCCTCCGCGAACGCCCCCGCCATGCCCACGATGGCGATGGGTTCATCACTCCTCACGGGACGCTTCCGCGTGCCTTTCAGCAGCGCCTGGGCTCGCGCGGGTGAGGGCCGGTCCTCCACCACCGCGTGGTAGTTCTGGCCTCCGCTCGCGATGGCGCTGACGCCTCCGATGCGCGGCTGCTCGCCCGCCGGCCAGGACCGCGCGGTCCGCTCGACCTCGATGAGGCCTCCGGGTTCGAGCAGGCTCCGGGGCTTGTCCCCGTGGACCGGCCCCGGGATGCCTCCGGATTCGAACAGGGCGAGCAGCGCGACCAGGTTCGCCAGCCCGGATGCCTCCTTCGCATGTCCCAGGTTCCCCTTGATGGACATCACGGGCACCGGTGACGTGGGTTGGGCTGCCTCCCCTTGCGCCTTCAAGGCCCGGTCAAAGACCTTCGCCTCCACGGCATCACCCGCCCGCGTGCCCGTGCCGTGCGCCAGGATGACTCCCAGCTCCCGCGGCGCGACTCCTGCCTGCTCCAGTGCACGACCTACCGCCAGCGCGTGGCCGCGCGGGTTCGGGACCAGCATGTAGCCTTCGGCCGCGCCGTCGTTCGCGCCGCCGACGCCCCGGATCACCCCGTGGATGGGGAGCCGCTCCTGCGTGGCCCGCTCCAGGCTCGTGAGCACCAGCAGCACCACGCCGTCGGAGATGACCGTGCCGTTCCCCTTCTGGGCGAACGGGAAGCAGCCCTCGGACGACAGGAGGCGTGAGTTCGAATAGAGGACCTGGTTGACCGTGTCGACGTAGGACAGCGCGCCCGCGATGGCCCACGGCGCCCCCTTCGCGAGCTCCCGTGCCGCCAGTTCAATCGCGGCCAGACCGCCGGTGCAGTTCCCGTCCACGAGCAGCGCCTTCTCCGTGGTCCCCAGCGCCTCCGCGATGGCGCTCGCCAGCCGGTGCGTGGCGCGCTCCCTCGGGTCCTCCACGAAGTCCGGTCCGAACGACTCGCGGAGCGATTGGCGCACCTTGCGCGTGAGGTCCGTCAGCTCCGGGTGGGAGAACTCATTCGGATGCGCGCCGTGCACGAGGTACGGCTGGAGCTGTCCCGCCACCGCCAGCACCGCGGCGTCGTAGAGCCCGTGACCGCCCCCGCGTGAATGCGCGAGGAACACCGGAACGGGCTGCCCGTTGAATGAGCCAGGCGCCAGCCCCGCGGAAGACAGGGCCCGGTGCGCCGTCTCCACGACCCACCGGTGCGGAACCTGCTCCGGAAGCTCGCGCGAACCCACCACCCCACCCAGCAGCGTGGACGTCCGGGCCGCGCCCACGGCCGCCGAGGGGTCCAGGTACAGGGCCGGGGGAATGCGCTCCTCCGGCCACCGGCCATACGTCGTCCGCCCCCCGTGAAGCACTTCCGCCAGTTCATCGAGTGTGCGGGCGCCGGGCAAAGCGAACGCAAAGCCAGAGATCGCAACCGGCGCGATCCCATCCAGATGTCCTTTCAGCATTGCCAGACAATGTAAGGGCATGGCCCGGATGCGTCCACGACCAGCCAAATCCCATACATCCAGGCCAACACGTGACGGCGCCAGCGGGATCCTACCTGACCCATGCGAGGGGTTGCGCCAGAGGAGCGCCGCCGCCCTCCCGGGAGCGTCGTTCACGGGCCCGGGTGCGGGTGATAGGGTTTCAAGCTGCGCGCTCCATCACAGCGCCTCAAAGCCTGTCTTCCCCTGGCGATCCCGATCAGGGACAGGGTGGATTGACGCCGGACTTTCGCATCAGTATATCAAGTCAGACATCGCGGCCATTGCCCATTCATTGGCTGCCGCGCCATTCCCCCTCATCCCCTGGACAGCCCATGAAAAGACTCGATCCGAGCCGTCTCAAGGATTCGTTCATCAACGTCTCCACCTTCCCGGCGGACCTGGGTGAAGGCCGCCCGGCGGCTCCGGCCCCTGCGCTGCTCGACGCCATCGTGGAGGCCGTGGAGAAGAAGAACGGGTTCGCGGTGGTCTACGGCGTGAACAAGCTGCTCGCGGAGCGCGGGCTGGACCTCCACACCGAGTCCGGCGCCGCGCTGGCCCGCGACTACCTGGAGGGCCTCTTCCGGGCCATCGCGCCCCGCTTCGATCTGGCGCGCTACAGCCCCACGCCGGTCGCCTACGACCGCGTCGCCAAGATGGACGTGGACGGCTTCAACAAGAACCGCAACTTCACGCCCAACAGCGACCACACCGAGAGCCGCGAGTTCGTCACCACGAAGTGCGTCCACTTCGACTCGGCGACGCCGTTCATCGCGAACCTCTACGGGCCCAACCAGAACATCAGCGGCGGCATGCCGATGATCTGCGACACGCGCCGGTTCTGCCAGGACAAGGGCCTGGATCCCCGCGCGCTCATCGAGAACATCCCCAACAACTACAACGTCGCGGTGAAGGCGGAGTTCTCCGAGGAGATCCTGCGCGACTACTCGTTCGCGCTGAAGCTCGACCTGGAGAACGACATCGTGATGATCGTCCTCCACAACGAGGTGGTGGGCGGGCTCGCGCACGCGGCCACCCAGCCGTCCCTCACCGACGCGAGCAAGGCCGCGAAGCGCCCCATCCGGCACGTCGAGTACCAGGTCGCGGGCTCCGACGACCTCAAGCGCTGGTACGACTATTACGGCCTGTCGCTGGAGAAGGCCTCGAACCACAAGGAGGACGCCAACATCACCCGCTTCGTCCGCGGCGAGCTCAACCCGTACCCGAACATCATCGAGGTGCGGGCATGACCACGCGACAGCACGCGGAGCGCAACGCGGCGGAGATGAAGGACCTGCTCGCGTACCTGGACGCCCGGCCCTGGCCGGATGGCTACGAGGCGGCGCGGGTCCACTACGATTCGCTCGGGCTGCCCATCGCCGAGGACATCGGCGTGGAGCCCGTGAACGTGAACGGGATTCGTGCCCAGTGGCTCACGCCGCCGGTGTGCGAACAGGACCGCGCCCTCCTCTTCCTGCACGGCGGGGGCTTCGTCTTCGGCTCGCTCGTGAGCCATGGCCACATGGCCGCGGAGATGGCGCGGCAGGCTCGCTGCCGGGTGCTCCAGCTCGACTACCGCCGCGCTCCGGAGCACCCCTACCCGGCCGCCCTGGATGACGCGACCACGGCGTACCGCTGGCTGCTGGAGCGTGGCTTCACGCCGGGCCACATCTCCATCGCCGGGGACTCGGCGGGTGGCGGACTGGTGGTCTCCATGCAGGTCAACGCCAGGGCCAGGGGCCTCCCGCTCGCGGGTGCCCTGGTGTGCATCTCCTCCTGGTTCGACCTGGGCATCCACGGCGACAGCTACACGGCGCGCGAGAAGGCGGACGCGCTCGTGCAGCGCAAGGTGGTGGAGGAGGTCGCCCGGCACTACCTCAACGGACAGGACGCCCGGCAGCCCACCATTTCGCCCATCCACGCGGACCTCACCGGCTTCCCGCCCCTGCTCATCCAGGTGGGCGAGCGGGAGATGCTCTTCAGCGACTCGCAGGCGATGGCGAAGAAGGCCCAGGACCAGGGCGTGGACGTCACGTTCGAGGAGTGGCCCGACATGGTCCACGTCTGGCACCTGCACTTCCACCGGCTCAGCAGTGGCCGCGAGGCGCTCCAGCGCATCGGTCAGTTCGTGATCGACAAGACGGGAGCGCGAAAGTGACGACCCCCGGCGACGCGGTGATGGGTCCCCACCTGCACCGCAACAACCAGAAGATGATCCCCGCCAGCGAGAGCGCCTGGGCCGTGGCCCGGGAGTCGAACATGCTCAACATCCGCGTGGAGGCGGTGGACGGCCAGAACCGCATGCGCGAGGTGGACACCGGGCACGAGTTCGCCAACCTGTGCTCCTGCTCCTACCTGGGGCTCAACAGCCACCCGGACGTCATCCAGGGCGGCATCGACGCGCTGAAGCGCGAGGGCATCACCGGCCTGTCGATGGCGGAGTTCCGCATCCGGCTGGGCGTGATGGAGGAGCTGGAGAAGCAGCTCGCGGACCTCTTCGGGGGGCCCGTGCTGCCCGCCGTCACCTCCAGCGCGCTCACGGCGGCCATCCTCCCGGTGCTGGGCTCCGGGCACCTGACCGGCAGCGGGCCCCTGGCGATGGTGTTCGACAAGTTCGCACACTTCTCCATGGCGTTCGTGAAGCCCATCGTCGCCGACGAGACGCTGGTGCTGAACGCCCCGCACAACGACATGAACTACCTGGAGGACGTCTGCCGGAAGTACCCGCGCGTGGCCTACGTCTGCGACGGCGTCTACTCCACCGGCGGCGCCACGGACCTCCCGGCGCTGCTCACGCTCCAGGAGAAGTACGGCCTCTTCCTCTACCTCGACGACTCGCACTCGCTCTCCACGCAGGGGAAGAACGGCGAGGGCTACATCCGCTCGCGGCTGCGCGAGATGAATGACCGCACGCTGATCATCGCCTCCACGGCCAAGGCGTTCGGCAGCACGGGCGGCATCGCGATGCTCGGCTCGCGCAAGCACTACGACTTCCTCTACCGGACGGGCCCCATGGGCTGGTCCCAGAGCCTGCGGACGGCGGCCATCGGCACGTCCCTGGGAAGCATCAAGGTGCACCGCAGCCCGGAGCTGGCGAAGCGGCAGGAGCAGCTGCGCCGGAACATCGAGCTGTTCGACGAGCACATCCAGACCGCGCAGCGGGGCGACGGGCTCCACATCAAGGTCGTGGAGGTGGGCGAGCAGGACAAGGCCGTGAAGCTCTCGCGCGAGCTCTACAAGCGTGGCTTCTACTGCTCCGCGGTCTTCTTCCCCATCGTGCCCGTGGGCAAGGCGGGCATCCGTCTCATGCTGCGCGGCGACCTGCCCACGGAGAGGGTCCAGGCGTTCATCAGCCACCTGAAGGAAGTCCTCGCGACGCTGTAGGCGGGGAGCGTGCGATGGCTGCCTTCCTTTCCCACGAGGTCATCTCCGCGCACGGGAACCTGCCCCGGCTCGTGCGCGAGCTGGAGGCGGCGCTCACGGAGGGCCTGCACGAGCGCGTGCAGGTCCCGCTGCGCGTCGCGGTCCCCTCCTCCACCCGGCACGCCGCGTTCGTGTCGATGCCGGCCGTGTCGGAGCACCTGGGCCTCTACATCAACAAGGTCGCGACCCTCTTCGAGCGCTCCGCGACGGACCCGCTGCCCACCATGAACGGTGTGGTGGCGGCGTTCTCCACCCGCACGGGGGAGCTGCTCGCGCTGCTCGACGGTGCGGCCGTGACGGAGCTCAAGTGCGCCGCCGTGTCCGCGCTGGTCACGGACTTCTGTGCCCGCACGGATGCCCGGACGCTGGCGGTGGCGGGGACCGGCGCGCAGGCCCGGCAGCAGGTGGCGGCGGTCCGTGCGGTCCGCCCCATCCAGGAGGTGCGGGTCTGGGCACGGAACGCAGTCAGGGGCAGCGCGTTCGCCAAGGAGCTGCGCGCGTCGCTGGGTGAAGCGGTGCACGTCGTCTCATGCGGGTCGCTCGACGACGCCATCCGGGGCGCGGACGTGATTGGCACCGCGACGTCGTCGAAGACGCCGCTGGGGAGCTTCGAGGGCCTCTCCCCCGGTGTGCACATCAACTGCATGGGTGGACACACCGTGGAGGCGCGGGAGGTGCCGCTCGACCTGCTGCGCTCGTCCACGGTCATCGTCGAGGACCTGCCCACGGCGCTCGCGGAGGCCGGACCGGTCCACGCCAGCGCCATCACCCTGGGGCAGCTCGTGCGGAGGGACAGCGGTCCCCTGCGCACGGGCCGCACCGTCTTCAGCTCGACGGGCCATGCCTTCCTCGACGTCCTCACGGTCGCGCACGTGTTGCGCGAGCTGGAACCGAGTCATTGAACCTGGAGGAGCACATGATGAAGGAGTTGCCGCGAATCGATTTGACGTCCGCGACGCCAGGGTCCGAAGCCGAGCGCCGGGCGGCGTTCGAGATCGACCGGGCCTGCAAGCAGGTGGGCTTCTTCACCCTCAGTGGCCATGGCATCGCGCCGGCCGTCTTCGAGGACGCCTACTCCCTGTCGCGAGCGTTCTTCCGCCAGCCGATGGAGGCGAAGAACCGCTGCCGGTTGCAGTCCGGCTTCACCATGGCCGCGGACGACTACACGCCCTATGGCTACAGCGGCATGCTGGAGGAGAACGCCTTCGCGTACATGGGCCGCAAGGGACTGCCCAGCGACTACGTGGAGAAGTTCAGCGTGGGCCGGCTCATCGAGGATGACAGCGCGAGCCTGCCGTTCAGCGCGGACGCGGACGGACAGCGGCTGCGCGCGGCGCTCAAGGCGTACTTCCAGGAGTGCGAGGCGCTGACGGCGCGGCTCACGGAGCTGTTCAGCATCGCGCTGGACCTGCCCCGGGACTTCTTCGCGAAGAAGACCTCCGCGTCCACCGACTCGCTGCGCTCCCTGCTCTACCCGCAGCTCAATCCGGAGCTGGTCAACGACCAGGGCATGGGCGAGCACACCGACGGGACGCTGTTGACGGTCCTGGCGCAGACGGGCCCGGGCATCCAGGTGAAGGAGCGCGGAGGCGCGTGGATCACTCCCACGCTGGAGCGGCGCGACCACCTCATCGTCAACATTGGCGACCTGATGGCCCGCTGGTCCAACGACGAATACGTCTCCACCCCGCACCGGGTCGTGCTGTCCGGCGGCGAGCGCCAGTCCCTGGCGTTCTTCAAGCTCGCCAACGACGACGCGCTCATCGAGTGCTTCCCCAAGTTCTGCAAGGACACGCCCGCGAAGTACGAGCCCGTTATCTACAAGGCCTTCTCCCTCCAGAAGATGAACGCGCTGTTCGGTGTCGGCGACACCGGACGCTCATAGAGGCCCCCCATGATTGGCGAATTCAACGAAGCGTTCCTCGCCGCCCTGGAAGAGGGATGGACCCCCGCGCGTGACGTCACGGCGCAGGCAAGCACGATGGCCGCGATCCACGACCTGGACTCGCCCATGTACGAGAAGAGCCAGTTCGCGCACCCGCTCCTCTTCAGCCAGGCGGAGTTCGTGGAGCTGAGCCAGGCGTGCCGCGCCCTGCTCTCCGCGCAGCTCAAGCTCATTGGCCACCTCATCGACACGCGCTCACAGGAAGGCCTGCTCGACCTGCTGCGGATGCCCCGGCGGCTCTCGCGCTTCATCCACTGGGACAACCTGCGCCACGGCGACGCGACGATTGGCCGCATGGACGTGGTGCCCACGCGGCAGGGCTACTTCTTCTGCGAGTTCAACATCTTCCCCGGCGTGGGCGGCGGCGAGGCCTACGAGGGCTCCCGCGCGGCCACCGAGGCGCTCGGGTTTCCCCGGGCCGGACTGATGGACAGCCCGCTGCGGGACCTGGCCGTGCTGTATGCGGAGGAGTGCCGCAAGCGGAGCCTGCGCCGGGTGGTGATCCTCGACTCCAAGGGGCACTCGGGCCTGGGGTATCCGCGCCAGGAGTACCTGAAGCGGTATCTGGAGGAGCTGAACCCGGGCGTGCAGGTCCACATCCTGGACGAGGTGAGCTACCCGGAGGCGTGGCTGAAGCGGGAGGAGGCGGAGCGGACGCTCATCCACCGCATGTTCACCTACGAGGAGGTCACCGACGGCTTCGTGTTCCTGGAGAAGCTCTGGGCGAGCGGCGCGGTGCTCACCAACGGCTTCGAACCGGAGCTGCGGATGAGCAAGCGGTTCCTCGCGCTGCTGTGCGAACCGGACCATCAGGCGCTGTTCAGCGCCGAAGAGGTGGCGGCCATCCAGAAGTACCTGCCCCATGCCTTCTCGCTGTCGGAGGCGAACCTGGCGGACGCCCTGCGCGACAAGGCCGGGCTGGTGTTCAAGATCGACGACAGCAGTTCCTATGGCGGCAGCGGCGTGCTGATGGGAGCGGACTGGTCCGCGGACGTGCTGGAACAGAAGCTGCGCGAGGCAGGCATCGAGCGGTGGATCTGCCAGCGCGTCGTGGAAGCGGAGACCGTCCGGCTGCGCGCCGGGGGCGATACGGCCCCGGCGGAGTACCGGCTGGTGCTGGGCTTCTACTCCTACGGAGGCAGGACCAACGGCTTCCTGGTCCGCGGCAGCCGCACTTCCAAGGTGGTGAACATCACCAGTGGAGGCAAGCTGGGGTGGGCGTTCGTCGTTTCCGAGGAAGGACGCCAGGCCTTCATCCGTCACGCGCGGGGCCGCGCGGAGGACGTCACTTCAAGGAGCGCATGAACATGGCGGCGAACCTCATCCTTCTGGGCGCGAGGCAGTTCATCACGGAGCGGGCGTGGCAGCTGGGCCTGCGGCCGTTGATCATCCAGCAGCCGGGCCTGTCCGACGAC
Organism: Corallococcus aberystwythensis; assembly: GCF_003612165.1. Classification (GTDB taxonomy): domain Bacteria; phylum Myxococcota; class Myxococcia; order Myxococcales; family Myxococcaceae; genus Corallococcus; species Corallococcus aberystwythensis. The sequence goes on from NZ_RAWK01000140.1 coordinate 21,614, forward strand.
CACGTGAACCGGCAGTCCGACCGGGTCCTCCTCATGAGCTATGACGACCCGGCGCTCATCCCCATGCTGAAGGCCGCGCACGCCATCACTCCCTTCGTGAGCGCCATCACCGTCGCGGAGGAGGCGCTGATTCCCTGCGCGCGCATCAACGACGCGCTGGGGCTGCGGGGGACGCCCCTGGAGCTGGTGGAGAAGACGCGCGACAAGCCGGCCATGCGGCGGGTGCTCGACTCCGGCGGGTTCTCCCCTGTGCAGTGGGCGGCGGTGAAGACGCGGGAGGAAGCTGTCGCGTTCGCCGGGCGTCAGGGCTACCCGTTCATCCTCAAGCCCGTGGACGGCGTGGGCAGCATCGACGTGCGGCTCGTGCGCTCCGAAGCGGACCTGGAAGGCGTGCTGAACGGCCGCGCGTCGTGGATCGCCGAGGAGTACCTGGACGGCCCCGAGTACTCCGTGGAGTGTTTCTCCTTCGCGGGGCGCCACGTCATCCTGGGCATCAACGAGGAGACGAAGAGCACGGACCCCAACGGCAGCGCGTTCCTGGAAGTGGCCCACCAGGTCCCCGCGCCCATGAGCCCGGAGCGGGACCGCGAGGTGCGCGACTTCATCCGGAGCTTCCTGGACGTGCTCAGACTCCAGGACGGGCCTTCGCACACGGAGCTGAAGTACACGTCGCGCGGTCCCCGCATCGTGGAGACGCACACGCGGCTGGGCGGCGACCGCCTGTGGGACCTGGTCCGGCTGACCACGGGGCACGACCTGCTGGACATGACGCTCCAGTGGGCCATGGGGACGCTGAAGCCCCTGGAAGCGGATCCGGTGCCCCGAGGCGGCGCGGCCATCCAGTACTTCACCCCGCCGCCCGGCAAGCTCAAGCGGATCAACGGCGCGCTGGCGCTGAAGCGGCTGCCAGGCGTGGTGGACATCTCGCTCGCGGTGGAGCTGGGCGCCACCGTCCGGCAGGCCCTGAAGTCGGAGGACCGCGCGGGCTACGTGCTCGCCTATGCGGACACCGTGCAGCAGGCGCAGGCGGTGTGCAGGGAGGTCAGCCAGCGGCTCGTGCTGGAGACCGCCTGAACGGGGCACCAACAGGCCGTCAACGCGTCCATCCCACCCCGGTACGAGGAATGTCAGCCCTCCATGAGAGGGTCTGGAGCCAATAGGGCATTTCCGTGCTAAGGTGACTTTCCATGAATTCAGTAGATAGCGGGGAGAGCAAGTTCGGCTTTGCTCCAAGCCTTGTCGATCTCCTCTGCCCGCAGGCTGAACGGCAGGGGGCGGCGCGGCTCTACTGGTTCCAGGAGGCGACGGCCGCGGCCCAGGACGACGCCCGCTGCCTGCCGGCGCAGTTCCGGGCCCAGGTGGCCCGCACGCCGGACGCGGAAGCCGTCGTGGGCGACGACGAGACGCTCACCTACGCGGAGCTGGACGCGCGCAGCGACGCGCTGGCGTGGCACCTGCGCGAGCAGGGCGTGGCGCCCGACGTGCGCGTGGGGCTGAAGGTGGAGCGCTCCACCGGGATGGTCGTGGCGCTGCTCGGCATCCTCAAGGCCGGCGGTGCCTGCGTGTCGTTGGATCCGGACACTTCACCCGAGCAGCTGGCCGCGCTGCTGGAGGACGCGCAGTTGCGGGTGTTCGTCACGCAGTCGCACCGGGACCTGGCCCCCGGGACGCAGGGCGTGCGGACCGTGTTCGTGGACTCGGAGGAGGCGTTCCAGCTGCGCGTGCTCGGACCTCCCCGCGCGGGCACCACGCCGGAGGGCATCGCCTCCGTGCGCTACACGGCCGGCACCACCGGGCAGCCTCGGGGCGAGCCGCTGTCGCACCTGGGCGTGTCCCGGTTCTTCAACGACCTGGACGCCCGCCTGGGCCATGCCCCCGTGGGCACCCGGCTGGAGGTCTCCCGCCGGGCGTGCGGTGGCTCCGTGCTGGAGCTGCTGTGGGCGCTCCTGCGCGGGTTCAGGGTCCAGGTGCGGGACGCGGTGTGACGCCCGCCGGGAGCCGCGGCGCCCACCACCGCGCGATGAGCGCCGCCCCCAGGAGGCTCGTCAGGCAGACCAGGAGGCCGGACTCGCCCACCCAGAGCGAGGCATCGCTCGATGAAGCATCGAACGCGGCCTGCACCACCGCGTTGGAGCTGGAGTGCAGCATGACGGCCGGCCAGACGCTCCCGGTGGTGAACCGCAGCCGCGCCATCACGTAGGACGCCGCCAGGATGGGGATCAGGAACAACGCCGGCGACAGCCAGGGCTCCGGCCCCACCCGGTAGCGCCCGCTCACCAGGAGCGGCAGGTGCCAGGCCCACCAGATGAGCCCGCTCCACAGCACCGGGTAGCGCACCCCCGCCGCCACCAGCCGCGTCAGCAGGTAGCCGCGCCAGCCCAGCTCCTCCCCCGTCGCCGTCACCGCCGAGATGAGCAGTCCTCCGGTGAGGTTGATGGCGAGCAGCACCCCGAACCGGGCCAGCGGGGGGAGCCCCTCCAGTCCGAAGTCACGGAGCGTCGGCGGTGAGAAGGCCACCAGCCCGGCCCCCCACGCCACGCCATAGGCGAGCCCCGCCGCCAGCGCCGGCAGCAGCCACGCCACCAGCACGGCCCGGCGCCCTTGCGCGCCTCCCAGGCGGAACGACACGTCCTGGAAGCCCTCGCGCAGGGCCAGCCGGGCCACGACCGACGCCAGGGCCGGCGTCCACATGAACGCCAGGGCCAGGCCCAGGTGCTCCTCCAACAGCCCCTGCGTGCGCAGCAGCGCCGCCATGCACGCGGCCATGAGCAGCGCCAGCACGCAGAGGAAGAACGCCACGCCCCGGCGCGCCCTCCCCGCCTCGGGTCCTCCGGGCCCGGCCACTACGCCCACCACTTCTGTCCGTCGAGCCGGCCCTGCGCGGCGTCCACCATCTGGTCCACCGCCCCGCTCTTGCCGAGGATGACGTCGCAGCGCTCCAGCAGCTCGATCTCCACGTCGGTGAGCTCCGGATGCCACAGGTCCGCCAGCAGCACGAAGCGCGTCTGCGCGCTGTCGTTCCAGACCTCGTGCTCGAAGCTCTCGTCGAACACGAGGCACCGGCCGGGCTGCCACGTCCGCGACTCCGCGCCCACGCGGAAGCGGCAGTCCGGCGGGATGACGAGGCCCAGGTGCACCGTCAGCCGGACGTTCATCGGCCCGCAGTGCGGCTCGATGTGCCCTCCCGGGTTCACCGCCGACAGCATGGCCATGCTCCCCGCGCCGGAGCGCGGAATCGCATCCACCAGCCGCGCCGTCCTGGGGAACAGCTCGCGATTCTGGAGCACCTTCTGGGAGTTGCCCTTGAGATAGACGACGTTCCAGTCCGCGCGCTCCTGGTTTCCTTCCGGGAAGCGCTGGAAGCCCTGCCGCGTCTCCAGCGCCGCAAGCAGTTCCTCCCGGACCCCGGCCGCGGCTGACTCCAGCAGCTCCACGGTGGCGGCGACGGTGGGATAGCGGGACGCCTCATGCCAGGGCCGCGCCGTCAGCCCCGGGAAATAGAACGCCGGATCCTGCAACGGCGCGAGCGGGGGACGGGGCACCGCGCCGGCGGCGCCCATCAGGGCCTGCTCGAAGCGCTCCAGCTCGGACGGGGCGAACCGCCCCCGCGCCTCGGTCAGGAGCTGCTGGATGGCTTCGAACTGCGACTCGGACACGAATGGCTGATGCATGGACGTCCTTTCCCGAAGGAGGCGCCGCTTCCGGGCAGGCCCCGCGAACGGATGCTCAGGCGTATTCCTTGAACGCTTGCGCCGCGGCGCGCGAATAGATGGCCTCACCGTGGGTGTAGCGGCCGTCCTGGTAGCGCCACAGGTAGATGAGCCCGAACCCCGCGGCCTTCAGGTAGGCATCCACCTCATCGAATGTGGCGCAGCCGTCGTAGCGGCGCACGAAGTTCACCTCGGTGAAGATGGCTTCGATGTGGGGGAGGATCTCCCGGGCCCCCTGGAGCACCTTCAATTCGGAGCCCTGGGTGTTGATGTAGAGCGTGTTGTACGCCTCCGCCTTGCCCGCGAGCAGCGTGTCCAGCCGCGCGGCCGGCACCTCGCTGCGCTGCACCGGGTGGCGGTCCACCAGCTCCGGGCCGGCCACCTTGAGCCAGTAGTCCCGGTCCGGCTCCAGCGTGGAGTTCAGCGTCGGCACGTCGCTCACCGCGAAGTACGGCGTCGTGCCGTCGCGGTCCCCCACCGCCACGTTCACGCACTGCACCCCCTCGAACCGGGGCGCCACCTGGCGCAATTGGGCGAAGGCGACCGGGTTCGGTTCGATGGCGAGGATGGGCGTGAAGCCGCCGGCCGAGAAGAGCGGCACGTGTTCACCGACGTGCGCTCCCGCGTAGATGAGCCCCCGGGGCCCCGAGTCCGCGGGCAGCGCGGAGCAGAGCATCGTCTTCCACCAGGCCGCGCCAAACTCGACGCCATCGCTGGCGACTTCGACAACAGGGAGGGTCTGCGTCATGGGTTTCCTTTACCATGTCCAAGGGACTGCCCGTCTGTCATTGGCAATCCGGTTTCAAGTTCCACGGCCCGCACGCGCGGATGGAGCAGGGCTGTCACCGCCACTGCCATTGCGCAGACGCCGCCCAGCACGAACAGCAATGACAGTCCCCGGCCCGGCCCCGCGCCCAGCAGCGGGCC
>NZ_RAWK01000141.1 GCF_003612165.1 Corallococcus aberystwythensis
GTCGGAGCCCCCGGTCCCGGCGAGCCCCGAGACGACGAAGTAGTCCTGGCTGTCAGGTGAACCAGCGGATCAGGCGCCTGCCCTGCAAGCGCCTGAACGCCCCCAGCCGCCGCTGGAAGTCCCCGCCGATGGTGACGAAGCGCACGCCACAGCGTCCCCGCGTGCGCTCCCCGGCGGAGCGGCGGGCCCACATGACCCGGGCCTGGAAGGGGACCTCCTCGTCCCCCAGCAGCAACGCGCCCTCCAGGAGATCGCCCGCCTTCATCGGCTGGAGCATCTCCGCGCAGAAGCCGCCCTCCGACACATCCCGCGTGTAGAGCGGCAGCATGCCGCGCAGACGGACGGCCAGGCGATGCTCGAAACGAGGCACGGCTCGGGGCAGGTGCATGTCCGGATTCTGACGGATTCCGTCCGCGCAGTAAAATTGCGCCAATAGAAAGCGGGCGGACAGGCGGACCCGGCGTGCAAATCCTGGGAAACGTTGAGAAATCTCCTGGGAGGAGGGAGCGGCCCATGTCGAAGGCATTCACCAAGGAAGACGGGGGCGGCGACGAGGGGCTCACCCCCGCGCGTCCACGGTCGACGTCGGCGGAGCAGCGCTACATCACCCCGGAGGGCTACCGCGCGCTCCAGGAGGAGCTCCTGGACCTGCAGGGCCCCGCGACCGGGGACTGGCCGGAGCTGGAAGCGGGCGTGCGCAAGCGAGAGCGGGAGCGCCGGGCGCGTGAGCTCACCGCCATCCTGGAGGACGTACGGGTGGTGGTGCCGGAGCCGTCGCAGGCGGGCCGCGTCTTCTTCGGTGCGTGGGTGGTGCTGGAGGACGAGGACGGCGCGCGCATGCGCTACCGCATCGTCGGCCCGGACGAAGCGGACGTGAAGGCGGGACGGCTGAGCGTGGAGTCACCGCTGGCGCGCGCGCTCCTGGGCAAGGAGGCCGGCGAGGCCGTGCAGGTGGAGCGTCCCCGCGGCACGGTGGAGTACGAAATCCTCGCGGTGGAGTACGCGGAGTCCGAAGCCGCCACGGCCGCGCCGTAGGTGCCGTTTCAGCGCTTCGTGGCGATGACGGTGACGAGCCGGCCGAAGGGCTCCGGCATGTCGCCCTCGCGCACCTCCACGTCGAACCCCTCCGCCTCCAGCAGGACGCGGGCGCGGGGCACGAGGAACGTCAGGTAGTACATGACGAACGGCGGCTTCCAGAGCGCGTTGCGCACGCGCATGGCGGCGTTGAAGCCCTTCGCCACCCAGTAGCCGGGGTTCAGCGTGGACGGCGGCTGCGCGGTGACGAAGACGAAGCGGCCCCCGGGCTTCAGCGCCCGCGCGATGCCCGCGACGAGGCGCGGCTCGTCCTCCTCCAGGATGTGCCCGAAGGCGCCGAAGCTGGTGATGAGGTCGAACGCCGCGTTGAAGGGCAGCGCCAGTGCATCTCCCCGCACGAAGTCGAGCGCCGCGCTGCCCGGCGCATCCGCGAGCCTTCGCCGCGCTTCGTCCAGCATGCCCCCGCTCAGGTCGAACCCCACGACGCGCTCGCGGCACAGCGGGCGCAGCACGCGCATCGCGGCGCCGGTGCCGCAGCACACGTCCAGCGCGCTGCCTACGCTGCCGGGAGCCCCTGCGTGCGCGAGCGCGGCCTTGAGCACCGGATCCGGCGTGCGGAACGGCGTGTGCTCGAACTTGGGCGCGAGCAGGTCGTAGCCCTGCTCGACGGAGGTGAGGGCCTGCCGTGCAAGCTCGCGGAAGGTGGGGCCGTCGCGGTGGAACATGGGATGAGGTGTACCCACATCCCCCTGCTCCCGCCACCAGGGTTCAGGGCGACCCGACGGGATTTGAATGTTCCGGCGGGGGCCCCGTCAGTCAGGACAAGCAACTCGGACGGAGGATGGAAGACATGGCTTTCAAGCTCGGACTCGCGACCCTCGCCTTCGGTGCACTGCTGCTCGGTTCCTCCACGTCGATGGCGGCGGACTGGCGCGGGCAGACGCGGGCGGATGCGCGCTGGGGCGGCCAGGAGCAGCGCGGTGGCTGGGAAGCGCCGCGGGACCAGGCGTTCCGCTACGTCGATGACGACGCGAAGACGCGCCGCTTCATGGGCTGCCGCGGCCCGAACTGCAACCAAGGCCCCATGCCGCGCCCGGTGGACTCGCGCGGCCGCTACGAGCTGCAGACGGTGGAGCGCTGGGTGCCGGCGCGCTACGAGCAGGTCTGGGTCCCCGAGCAGTGCGTGTCCCGTGGCCGTCACGGCCGCCACGTGCGCTGCACGCCGGGCTACTACGACCAGCGCTATGTGGCGGGCGGCTACCAGGCGGTGACGGAGTGGGTCTGGGTGCCGCACGCCGGGCGCCGCTGGCAGACGGTGGTCTACTACCCGTAGCAAGGACTTGAAGGACGGACGGACGACGCAAGGGGAAGCAGGGGACGCGGGGCGGTGCCTGGAGAGGGGTCTCCAGGTGTCGCCCCGCGGTGTTTTTTCGCGGGCGGGCCTGTTAGTCAGGGCCCGCATATGGGGACCGCATTCATCACGGGCGCGGGCGTGCGCGTTGGCAGCGCGGTGGCGCGAGCGCTCGGCCGCGCCGGCTACGACCTGGCACTCCACGCGAACCGCTCCATGGCGCCGCTGGAGGCCCTGGCGGACGAGCTGCGAGCGCTGGGCCGCGACGTCACGCTGTACAGCGGCGACCTCTCCGACGCGGAGGCCGTGGACGCGCTGGGCGCGCGGGTCCAGAAGGCGCACCCCGCGCTGGACGTGGTCGTCCACAACGCGGGGCTCTATGAACGGGTGGACTTCGCCGCCGTGACGCGCGAGCAGTACCGCCGCATGCTCGCCGTGAACGTGGACGCGCCCTTCTTCCTCACCCAGGCGCTCCTGCCGTCGCTGCGCGCGGGCAGGGACCCGCTGGTGGTGCACCTCACCGACATCGGTGGCGAGCGGGCGGTGAGCCACTACGCACACTACTCGGTGAGCAAGGCGGGGCTGGTGATGCTGACGCGCGCGCTGGCGGTGGAGCTGGCGCCGCACGTGCGCGTCAACGCCATCTCCCCGGGCGTGGTGGCCTTCCCGGAAGACTTCGACGAAGCCGCTCGCCAGGAGGTGCTCCAGCGCGTGCCCATGGGCCGTGAGGGCAGCGTGGAGGACGTGGCGCGCACGGTGGTGTTCCTCGCGCGCGAGGCGCCGTACCTCACCGGGCAGATCATCGCGGTGGATGGCGGAAGGAGCGCTCGGCTGTGAGCCAGGAGCCGGTGTGGATCCACCCCGTGGTCACCGACGCGCAGGGCCGTCCGCTGGACGTGATGGAGCTGCGCGGGCTCACGGTGGACGTCATCGTGGGCGTCTACAACCGCGAGCGCGTGACGCCGCAGCCCTTGCGCCTGGACGTGGCGCTCTTCCTGGACGCACGGCAGGCGGCGGTGGGCGGACGGCTGGCGAACACCGTGCACTACGGACGGCTGGCCGGAGAGCTGAGGTTCCTCCTGGATGCGTGCCGCTTCGAGCTGCTGGAGTCCGCCGCGGAGGCGGTGTGCCGCTACCTCCTGGCACCGCCCACGGACGCCGCGCCGCACGCGCACCTGCACGCCGCCACGGTGCGGGTCACCAAGCCGGAGGCGTTGACGGGGTGGGCCATCCCCTCGCTCCAGGTGCACCGGACCGCGGCCGAGATGGTGTACCGGACGGAGGCGAAGCCCTTCGGCCACGTGGACATCCTCCACGAGGGGGCGACCTACGGCGTGTACCGGCTGCGGGTGGATCCAGGCGAAAGCATCCCTCCTCGCGTGGACGGACTCACGGAGGGCATGGAGCTGGTGCTGGGCGCGGGGATGCTGCTCCAGGGGCAGCCGGTGGGGCGGGGGATGGCGTTCAGCGGACCCGGCGTCTTCGGGCACCGCTACGACAACCCGACGGCCACCGAGCAGACGGTGCTGGGGGTGTACCGGCCCCGTCTGGTGCTCTCCGAAAGGAGCGCTTCCGGAGAGGCCGCGCCGGTGGGGACGGGCACGCTGTACTACCTGCCTGAGTAGGCCCCGGGCGGCCATGCGGCGGAGCGGGGAGGGTATGCTAGCTCTAGAAGCGCCTCGCTCTTGAAGGACGCAACGGATGACCCTGGACCGGCGGATTCAGCTTTTCGTGGTGCTCGCGGGGCTGTTCATCACCTCGCTGGTGGTGGGCGACATCATCGGGGTGAAGCTGTTCGAGGTGCACCTGGGGCCCATCCCGGCGGTGATGTCGGTGGGGATGTTGCCGTTCCCGGTGACGTTCCTGCTGACGGACATCCTCAACGAGTTCTACGGCAAGAAGGTCGCGCGGTTCGTGACGTGGGTGGGCTTCTTCATGGCCATCTTCACGTTCGTCATCGTCGCGCTGGCGGGCCTGATTCCGTGGGCGCCGATGACGGAGGCGAAGGGCTACAGCGGGACGGTGGCGGCGTCGTTCAACAACGTGTTCGGCGGCTCGCAGCGCATCCTGATGGCGTCGATGGTGGCGTACCTGGTGGCCCAGTTCCTGGACATCTCGGTCTTCAACCTGCTCAAGCGCGTGACGAACAACCGGATGCTGTGGCTGCGCGCCACGGGCTCCACGGTGGTGTCGCAGCTCATCGACACCATGGTGGTGCAGTTCATCGCCTGGACGGGCGTGCTGCCGCAGGAGGTCATCTTCCGGATCATCTTCACCTCGTACGCGGTGAAGCTGCTGGTGGCCATTGGCCTGACGCCGCTCGTCTACCTGGGGCACGCGCTGGTGGAGCGCAAGCTGGGCATCGCCCCCGTGGTGCTGGGGGAGAACGGTGAGCCGGTGAACCTCGCGTCCACCAAGACCGAGCCCCCATCCGCCGCCGCGGCCTGAACGAACAGAGGAGCAGGGCTCCGCGCGTGAGCCCGGCCCCTTGAGTCATCAGCGGATGACTAGATGCCGCAACCCGCGGAGCTGTTCGCGCAGGTGCCGGTGTTCAGGCAGCAGATCTGCGATGAGTTGCAGTACGTGGTGCTGGGAAAGCTTCCCGTGGCCGGATCCCACTTCCCGCAGGGGATCGCATCGTCCGCCACGGGCCGACACGCCGAGTTGATGCAGCCCTGGCCGGACGGACACTGGCTGTTGTCCTGGCAGTACTTCAGGCCCTGCTCCACGGAGTCCATCTCCGGCGCCGCGGCGTCTTCCACGCCGCCGCAGCCCGTGAGCGCACCGAAGCCCAGCGCCGCGAACATCACCAGTCCACGCAGCTTGTTCATGCTCATCCCGATTGTCCTTGTGAGGGGGGACATCGAGTCTAGGAGGCCGGGTGTCGCACGGACAATGCGACCCCGGCGCACAATGTGTCTCAGCGTGCGTTCGCCGCCGGGTGCTTGAGCACCTGCATCGTGCCGCGCGTGACGCCGAACTGCTCGTGCACCGCTGCGCGCTTCACCGCCTCCGCGGGCGACAGTCGGCCCGCGAGCAGCTCATGACAGGTGTCTTTCTCATGCAAAATCTCGCACAAACCCTATGTGCGACCGCCATACAACTCGCTCCATGATTGTCATGGAAATATTTTCAGTATGTTTTCCTAGGCGCCCAACCATGTCCACGAGAAAGGTGGACTGTAGCAAGTGGGTGTTGATTTCTATTTGCGCTTTGCCATTTGAAGCAATAAGTGATCGACCGGCAACGCATCTCTACTCTCTACTACGAAATGCGAAATGCCGAGGGATGATAACTCTCCATTTTGAGATACTCTGTCTTCAAGGCACTTCGATTTGTAAGTGTCTGCCCATTGGTCGTCTAGGGTATCCCCAATCATTAAGACTAAGGATGCCCTTGTGGTGGAGGTCTGATAGCCTACTGCTTGATCGTGAATTTGCTTGTAATCATTTCTTGGCCAGATTTTAACCTCGATAACGCAGTCGCCGGCAAAACGTTGATGGGTTGCCTTGATGTCTGTTCTGCCTGCGCCGCCGAGTGCTTCGCGCTCTGCGGTCCATCCCATTTGGCGAAGAGCAACGACGATTACTGCTGAGAAGACTGCCTCAGGAACAAGTTGACGGTTTTTAGCTGTTTCTGAACCACGATAGAAATCGCTGCTGATTGAGTGGATGTGTTGAATGATTTTGAGCGTGTCTCGTAATGCCTGGGTTCGAATGTCAGGCGCAATCGACTGTTCGATGGCGGTGAGTGTGATAATTGATGACACTGGCGTGACTGAGAGAGGGTTGCTGTATAAGCTGCCACTGACCCTGATTAGGCCGGCGGCTTTTAATAGTCGCAGAGTTTCGTTCAGGTCTGGGGTTTGATTATTGCTTTCGAAGGCAAGCTCGTCTGTGAGCTTGGTGCGCTCTATTGTTGGAGCATACTTTAAGAGAGAGCGCCATACGCGAATTGCTCCGGAAGATGTATGGCCAGTGTTGAGTGGTCTTGTGAATGCCTGGAAAAAATCAGCATGGCGATCTCGGAATCGAAGGTATTCGAGTTCGACATCTTTGACTGAGATTGATTCTTTTTCCCAAAGATTCTGTAGGCCGTAAACGGCGAGGCTTGAGTTCCCTCCTGATAGCAATAGGAGGGCGTCTGTGGATCCAGCCTCTATGGGGCGGCTCTGAACGAGTGGAAGAGATAACGCATTGATTTCGTTCTCGGATAGAGGGGGGAGTTCAACAAAGGCAGCCCTGCTTAAGAAGGGAGAGCCTAGTGTTGAGCGGAGCAGAAAGAAATTGAGACCGCCAGACACAAGGATGCTGAGCTTGGGCGTGAACTCCCTGGCCGCGCTCTCTAGTGTGTCGAGGATGCCAGTCGCAAAATACAGATCCTCGTCTTTGCCCGACCCAAGGAATCTCTCGAATCCATCAATTATTATTGTCGACGAGTAAGTTTCCTTGTTTTTGTTTATGTGCTCCGACAAGGTGTCGACGAGGTCGCAGTCTGATTCTTCTAGTTCGAGAAGTTTCTGTATTTTTGTGATGAACGACCTTGTTGTTCGAGAGGTTGGCGGCGCTGTAATTAGGTAGGATTTTTTGTCTGGGTGAGAGTTCAATTCTTTATGGATGGAGCGGACTAGAACGCTCTTACCTGCGCCAGTCGCTCCGAGAAGGACACAGCCTTCGCCGCGCGCAAGGCGCACTACGAGTTCGTTCGTGGCGTTGACTCTGGGGACAATGATTGAGGGTGAGTGCGTCTTCCAGTTGTAAGGATTGTTCAAGGTTTTCCTCCTGACTACTTGCGGCGACGGTGATGGTGATGGCGCGGAGGAAGCTTGGGCTGTGGATTGGAGGGGGCTTTGTCTAGAAGTTTGCTGAGAGGTGGAAAGGTGAAGCGACCATCTCCGGTTGATGGAGCAGTACTGTCTTTGCGGACAGTTGCGATTGTCGGCGCTTCGCGCTGTGGCTCAAACGCCTTCGCATATTGCAAGAGGACTTCGGGTATGAATGGGCCAGAAAGGCCTTCCTGGAGAATTCCGAAATTCCGCAGTGTAAGCGCAGGAGTTCCGCTCCAACCTCCATTTTTTTCAATGCTGGCGCTGATTGTATTGGAGAGTGTTGCGTCTTCTAGCAACTTGTATGATTTTGTGTATTTGGTTCGAAGTAGATGCAGTATTTCTGCGCAAACTTCGTGAACAGTAGCGCGCTCTTGGAAGACAGCAGGTGCTCGGTCGCAAATGGCATCAGTGGTGATGCGTTCGCTGTGTGGGAGATTGTCTTTCGTGACCTGAAGAAGGGCCGAACCAAATTGCCTGTGAAGTAGTGGATGCCCCCCAGTCCACTCTGCTGCCAGTGAGGCCGTCTTGGCGCCTACATCCAGGCCTACTCTTTTCCCAAGTTTCCTCAGAAGTTCAGGTGCCTTCTCTGGCTTAATCGGGCCAATCCATCGGATAACCAGCCATCCAAGGAGTGGATTGGGAAAGCCAGTTAGCTCAGGGCGTTGTGCGAACGCGGGCTCTCTTCCGATAAGTACAATGGATAGTCTCTTGGTCTCTTGAGCCCATCCTCGAAGGAGTCTGAATAGTTCTCCGACGCCCGGGATTGGCGGTTGGCCTCCGCTGCCTTCGAAAAGGTAGTCGTACTCGTCGAGCACGATGCAGATGGGGATTTCGAGATTTCGGAGGCTGAATCTGACTAGCTCGTCGATTCTGTCGAGTGGGGATGCGTTTGCGTTTGGTTTGAATGATATCTTGCTGGCGCGAAGTCTGTTTTCTATTGACTCGGCAAGTCCGTAGAATAGGCGCTTTTGAGTTCTGTCGAAAGCGCGCTGCACATCGAACCAAGCAACAAATGCTCGAGCATTGTCTCCACCTGGGGCATGCTCACTGCCTTGGATGAGCGAAAGACGTGCGCTGATTGGATCGAGTGAGTCTGTTGCAGCACGCACGACCGAGGTTTTTCCGACCTTTCGTAATCCAAAGACGCCGATTGCATCGCCCGACTCGATACGAGTACAAAGATCTGCTATCTCCTCGGCTCGGCCGATTACTTGACGGCCGCGCACAGGGGTTTTTTCTTCGAATAGGTCGAATTTGGGAAGAAGCCGTTGGAACTGTTCTTGGAGGGACGGTACTTCTTGCCCCAAAGGAGGCCATGGGATGACTTGCCCCCACTTTCCAGGCAGTCGCTCAATGCGCCCCTCAAGGTCTGGGCTGTCGTCGCAAACAATAATAAGGTCTAAGTCGAGGCGAAACCCTGAGCGGTAGAGTTCTACCCGGGCCCGTTCAAGATCTCGGGCCATGATTTGGCCACGAACTGCCACGATTAATACCTCTGGAGCTGTGCCAAAGCCTTCCTGAATTGTGTTGGGAAGACGTATACGAAGGTGGAATAGGTAGTCGGTGACCTTTCTGATGTGAGTCAGTTCGGCGTCTTCACTGGCTATGCGCTCTGAGAGTTGCCTGGCCCAGGGAACAGTGGTTTCGAAATATCTTCTTTGGATTTCCAGTGTATCTTGAGATGGGTTTTCGTCATTCATTGCTTGTCCTCGTGTTGGTTGGTGATTTGTTTTAATGTTGTTCTAGGTTGGCGGGTGCTGTTTATTGGGGTGCTTGAGCACCTGCATCGTGCCGCGCGTGACGCCGAACTGCTCGTGCACCGCCGCGCGCTTCACCGCCTCCGCGGGCGACAGCCGGCCCGCGAGCAGCTCCTGATACGCGGCCAGCACGCGCGTGGCCTCCTCGCGCGTCTCTCGCACGAACTCCACGCGGAACCTGCGCACGCCGCGCTCCAGCAGCCGGGGCACCAGCGACGCCGCGCTCTGCGCCTGCGCGTTGAACACCGTGTTGCGGCACCCCACGTCCACGATGACCGGGTGCTCCAATCCCAGCCGGTCCTTCAGCGCGATGGCGTGCTTCTCACACGGCCGCCCGCAGGTCTTGTAGTCGCGCCCGTTGGACAGCGTGTGTGAATACACGCAGTGCTCCGTGTGGAACGTCGCGATGTGGTGATGCAGCGCCACCGCGAACCGGTGCGCCGGTGCCTGCTCCAGGAGCGCGAAGAGCTGCTCCGAATCCAGGTCGTGCGACACCGTCAGCGTGTCCAATCCCAATCCCAGCAGGTGCGCCGCCGTCAGGGAGTTCGTGACGTTGAGCGAGAAGTCCCCGTGCAGCACCGGCCGCGACGCCCCGGCAGTCTGCTCCAGGAAGTGCATCATCGCGCCCCAGTGGCGCACCAGGACCGCGTCCGGCCGCAGCCGGTCCAGGCGCGTGTCGTAGCCCTCCTCGCCCGGCTTCTGCACGCGCACCGTGGCGATGGTGACGCGCAGCCCCGCCGCGCGAGCCCGCTCCACCGCCTTCTGGAGCCCCACCATCTCCATCCAGTCCAGCTCCACCTCGTCCAGGCCCGCCGCGATGACCGCTTCCAGCTGCGCGTCGTTGCGGCACAGCGGCAGCAACCGCGGAGCCTCCTCCGCCGGCCGCGAAGCCACCTGCGCCAGCAAGCCCTGACGCACGCGGGCCTCCACCGCCTCCGTGCTCACGGTCCGCGCGGGGCCGCGCTCCACGTCCGCCGTCAGCTCCGCCACCAGCTGGCGCCGCAGCGCCTTCAGCTCCGACACCGGCAGGTGCAGCCCCGGCGCCAGCCCGGACGCATCCAGCTGCGCCAGGTGGAACGACGTGCCGCCCAGCGCGGCCAGCTTGTCCTTGAGCAGCGCCGCGTCCACACCCGCGCCCCGCGACGGCGCGAGCAGCGTCGTGCCCACCGCCTCGCGAGTGAACCGCGCGGTGCTCATCCGCACGCGCAGCGGCGTGCCCTCCGCGCCGGACACCCACAGCGACAAGGGGATGCGGCCCTCGGGCTCACCCTCCGCGAGCAGCTCTCCCGTGCGCCGCGCCAGCGCGGGGTCGCTGTTCAGCCACACGCGCTGCCCCGGCGCCACACGGCCCAGGTCCGGTCCGGGATGCCCGAAGCCCAGCACCCACGCGTCGCCCTCGCGCTCCACGCGGAAGATGGGGCCGCCCGGCTCGTGCTTGTCCTCCGGCGCGCCCGCGTCGAACACCACGCCCATGCCCGGACGTGGATCCACCTCCGCGGGGTCCGGCTCGCCCGTGAGCGGCGCGGACACCTTGCCCGCCGGGGCGTCGGGCCGCTCGTCCAGACCCAGCGCGCCCGTCCACGGCCGGTCGTCCGGCACCACGAGCACGTCCTTGCCGGACACCGCATGCACGCGGCCCAGGTACAGCCCGCGGTGCTTCGGGAAGCGTCCCTCCACCAGCGTCTGGTGGTCGGACCCGGCCAGGAACCCGTGGGAGAAACCCCGGCTGTACGACAGCGACATCTCCGCCAGGTCCTTCGCCAGCCGCGCGCCGTCGGGCTTGCCCACCATCACGCCGTCCAGCCAGCGGCGGTAGCCCTGCACCGTGCTGGAGACGTACTGCGGCCCCTTGAGCCGGCCTTCAATCTTCAGGCTGTGCACGCCGATGTCCGCCAGCTCCGGCACCGCGCGCACACCCGCCAGGTCCTTGGGGCTGAGCAGGTACTTCACCTCGCCCAGGTCGCGCGTCTCGCCGTCCACCACCAGGTCGTACGGCAGCCGGCAGGACTGCGCGCACTGACCCCGGTTGGCGGACCGGCCGCCCCAGGCCTCGCTCGTGAGGCATTGGCCGCTCCACGACATGCAGAGCGCGCCGTGGATGAAGACCTCCAGTTCGATGTCCGTCTGCGACGCCAGCCGGCGGATCTCCGCCACCGACAGCTCGCGCGGCACCACCATGCGCGTGAAGCCCAGGCCCGTGGCGAACCGCGCGCCCTCCGCGCTGGACAGCGTCATCTGCGTGGACGCATGCAGCTCCAGCTGGGGACACACCGCTCGCGCCAACAGCGCCACCGCCGGGTCCTGCACGATGAGCGCGTCCACCCCTGCTTTGGCCACGCCACGCAGCAGGTGCTCCACCACCGGCAGCTCCGGCTCGAACACCAGCGTGTTCAGCGTCACGTAGGCGCGCGCGCCGGCCCGGTGGATGAGCCCCACCGTGTCCGGCAACCGCTCGAGCGAGAAGTTCTCCGCACGGGCTCGCGCGTTGAAGCCTTCATCGAGCCCGAAGTAGACGGCGTCCGCGCCACTGGCGAGGGCGGCACGCAACGACTCCAGGTCACCAGCGGGGGCGAGGATTTCGGGGCGTCGGGGAGACATGCCTCCTACCTAGCACGCCCACTCCGGCCGCTCAGCAAACGATGCCCGTCCACCCACCGGGCGGCCATCCTGCCAGACCGCTCCATGCGCCTCACCACAGCCGGGTGATTGGCGTGACAAGGATTCCAGTGGCAAAGGTTGCCCGGCGGAATGTTTGTCTTTGATTCCCGCGGTGATATCCCTGACCGCGGGCGCTGAGCGGATGGGGGATGCCATCAAGAACCGCGCGCCCCTTTTCCGAAAGGTTTTCCAATGCAGCGCGAGCAGATGCCAGGGGCGAGGTCCGCCTCGGGACGGCTGGAAGCGGTGGATGCCATGCGGGGCACGGTGATGCTGCTCGTGTTCCTGTCGCACTTCGCGGACGCGTATCTCTATCCGCTGGGCGGTGAGGCCGCGCACCTGCGCGAGCGCATCAACCTGCTGACGCGGATGGCCACGCCCGGCTTCATGGTCATCAGCGGCCTGATGCTGGGGCTGCTGTACGCACGCAGCCGCGACTTCGGTCCGCTGCGCACGCGGCTCCAGCGCCGGGGCCTGTTCCTGCTCACCGTGGGCCACCTGCTCATCGTGCCCACGTATCGCTTCTGGCCGGACGAACCGCTGTACCTGCTGCGGACCCTGGTGGTGACGGACACCCTCGGGGTGGCGCTGCTCGTGGGGCCCTGGGTGGTGACGCGGCTCAACGGACGGGCCCGCGCGGCGCTGGGGCTGGGGCTGTTCGTGCTGAGCTGGACGGTGAGCCTGTGCTGGTGGCCGGAGTCGGCCGTGGCGCGCACGCTCAAGGAGGTCTTCTTCGGTCAGCGCGAGCTGTCCGTGCTGCTCTCCGGCTTCCCGGTGGTGCCGTGGCTGGGCGTGTACCTGGTGGGCAGCCTGTTCGGTGAGTGGCTGGGGACGTGGGGCCGCGCGGACGTAAAGGGCGTGGGGCGGCGCTTCGAGCTCGTGGGCCTGGGCATCGCCATGGGCGGCGCTGGGCTGGTGGTGCTCCACATCGCGGTGCACCACCTGTGGCATGGCGCGGGCTTCGACACGCTGATGGCGCTCACGTCGCAGGCGCAGAAGTACCCGCCGGGGCCTGCCTACCTCGCGCTCTATGGCGGCACGGTGCTCGCGTTGCTGGGGCTCCTGATGCGCGCCGAGCAGGCCGGATACCTGTCGCACTACCTGAAGGCGGCGAGCGTCATCGGCCGGCACTCGCTGCTCGCGTTCGTGCTCCAGTTCTACGTGTACTACGCGGGCCTGTACCTCCTGCGGCTGCACTACACGCCGCTGTGGCCGCTGCTGTTCGTGTTCACGGCCGGGCTCCAGTGGTGTGCCCTGTACGCGTGGGACCTGCGAGGCCGCGCCCGGGAGGCCAGCGTGCGCCTGCCCGCGGGCGTGCCCGTGTCCGGCGCTCGCTGAGTAGGGCAGGCAGGGGAGCGAGCGTCCCCACGTCGGGTGGCGGACCGCGGTCCGAGTTCCCACCCTTTGGCGCAGGAGGACGTGATGCTCGAGGTCGTCGTCTACATGAAGCGCACCTGCCCCTATTCGCGGCAGGCCATGGAGCTGCTCAACGAGAAGGGCTGCGAGTTCCAGAAGGTGGATATCGCCGCGGACGAGAAGCGGCGCGAGGAGATGATGGATCGCTGTGGCCGTCACACGGTGCCGCAGATCTTCATCGCGGGACGCCACGTTGGCGGCTGCGATGACCTGTACGCGTTGGAGGAGCGCGGGGAGCTGGATGCGCTCCTCGGCCGCGAGGCCCAGGACTCCACCTCGCCCTGACGCTGTCATCCACCGTCGCGCTCGGGCCGTGTTCCTCCTGCCGGGGGACACGGCCCGCGTGTCTCCACGGCACCGCCTTCGTCCCTCCGGGCAGTGGCCGTGATGGGACTGGCAGCGGAACTTGTCGTGCCTCGGGGACGGAGCCTCCCGGGTGGGAGCCTTGAAGCCCGTCCTGCGCGCGGTGCCCACCCTCCGGCACATTCGCGGGCCCCTGTCGCCAGGCCCAACCGCGCGGATTCACACTCCTGCCCGGCCGCCCGGCAACCAGGCGGCGGCGAACTTCACGGCTGACAGGGAATGGGCGGCACGCATGTTCCCGTTGCCCGCCGAGCCCGCGAGCGCACCCCCGCGCCGTGAACCCTTACGAGGAGTCCACATGCGCTTCCGCCTGCCCCTGACGGCCATGGTCTGCGCCACCGGGATGCTTGCTGGCCTCGCCGGCTGTACCGGCAAGGTCGAGCCCTCGCCCGCGACAGCCACGCCTCCGGGCCCATCCAGTCCGCCCATCGTCACTCCGCCCGGGCGGCCCCAGACGCCGGCGGACGCGGGCACGGACCCCGTCGTGGACGGAGGTGCCGTCACGGACGGCGGCAGCACCCCCACGGATCCGGTGGAGCCACCGCCCACGGAGCCGCAGGAGCCCGAGCCGCCTCCGCCCGCCGAGCCGCAATACACGCGCGTGCTCTGGGTGTCCCCCAGCGGCAATGACTCCGCGGCCGGCACGGAAGCGCTGCCCCTGCGGACGGTGGCGCGAGCCTTGTCGCAGGTGAAGCCCGGCGAAGCGGTGTTCCTCAAGTCCGGCACGTGGCGCGAACACGTCCAACTGACGGAGCGGCAGGGCACGGCGGCCAGGCCCCTGACGCTGCGGGCCGCGCCGGGCGCCACGGCCATCCTCAAGGGGGGCTCCATTGGCGAGACGTCGCTGGTGGAGGTGAGCGGCGCGTACTGGAACATCGAGGGGCTCACGGTGGACGTGGGCGGCGAGTCCGCCTTCGCGGTGATGTGGCGCGGCGCGGGCGCGCACCACGGCGTGCTCAAGGACAGCATCGTGAAGAACGGCACGGAGGGCGCGGGCGTCTACGTGACGGACAAGGCGCACGACGTCCTCATCCAGAACAACGACATCTCCCGCTTCGACCAGGGCGACGTGGACAGCCACGGCGTCGCGGTGCAGACCTCCGCGTCCAACGTGGTGGTGCGCGGCAATGACATCCACCACAACTCCGGTGACGGCGTGCAGTGCCTGGGGCCGGAGGGCGGCGCCACCAACCCGGGCACGCCGTTCGACAACCTCCTCGTGGAGGGCAACCAGCTCCACGACAACCGGGAGAACGGCGCGGACATCAAGACGTGCACCCGCGTCACGCTGCGTGGCAACACCATCTACAACCACCGCTCCGTGTCCACCTCCGCGGGCGAGGGCATCATCGTCCACATGTCCCCGTCCGACGTCACGCTGGAGGACAACGTCTTCTACGCCAACGCGCGCGCCATCCAGATTGGGGGCAACCGCGAGGGCGCACCCCCCACGCGCGTCATCCTGCGCCGCAACCTCATCCACGACGGCCTGGGCGAAGCGGACGGGGAGGAGGGCACCGGCATCCGCATCGACGCGTCCGTGGACGTGAAGGTGCAGCACAACACCGTGTGGAACCTGAGCGGCGCGTGCCTCATCTTCGGCGCGGGCTCCACCGGCGCGAGCCAGGGACTGGATGTGCGCAACAACATCTTCGCGGGGTGCGGCATCGCCGCGCGCGGCGGCTCCGGCCGGAGCGGCGCGGTGGTGGACGGCAACCTGTACTCCCGGAGTGGCGGCGCGGTGGTGTTCAACCTGGACGGCGCTTCGGTCAGCCTGGCGGACTGGCGCACGAAGGCCGGCCTGGACAAGCGCTCCCAGGAGCGGGCCCCCGCCTTCGCCGACCCGGGCTCGGACGACTACCAGCTTTCAGCGCAGTCCCCCGCGCGCGAGGCGGGCCTGTCGCTGGGGCTGCCCTTCTGCGGGGCGGCGCCGGACCAGGGCGCCTTCGAGTCAGGCTGCCCCTGACCCCCGGGGTTGTGTAGACTCCGGGCCCCCTCGCTCCGGAGTCCAACACCCCGTGTCGGCCCCGTCGGAACCCGCCTTCGGCATCGTCCTGGTCCCCCCGGGGTCGGTGGCAAAAGAACCCCTGAACGCAGCGGCCGAACGCGCGGGCCTGCGCGTGGTGGACGACCCGGACGACGCCTCGCTGGCGCTGGTGGACCTCACCGCGCCCGGCTGCGGCCCCGCCGTGGTGGAGCTGCTCACGTCCCTCAACGGGCCGCACCTCACGCTCATCGCGGTGGTGTCCCCGGAGCCGCGCGGCTTCGCCGCCGTGGACACGCTGCGCCCCGCGGACATCATCACCCACCAGGGGCTGCCGCATGAGCTCACCTGGCGCCTGCAGCGCGCCGCGGAACGCCACCGCGAGCGCGAGGAGCAGGCCCGCAGCCAGACGGACCTGGCGCTGCTCCTGGAACTCACCGCCGACTACGCGGAGAGCTCCGACGTGGAAGCGCTCCTGCACGGCGTGACGCGCCGCCTCGCGGAGCAGCTGGACATCGCGCGCGCCACGCTGGTGATGGTGGGCGGCGGCGTGGACGAGGGCGTCATCGTCGCCGCCAGCGACGACCCGGGCATGAAGGACCTGCGCATCGACCTGGCGCGCTATCCCGAAATCCGCGAGGTGGTGCGCACCGGCAAGCCCGTCGTGATGCAGGAGGCCGCCACGCACCCGCTCCTGGGCGACCTGGAGCGCCAGGCCGTCGCCGCGCGAGGCATCCACGCCATCGCCGCGCTGCCCCTGCCCATCCGCGGCCAGGTGCGCGGCGTGCTGCTGTTGCGCGCGGCCGGGCGCAGGCGCGCCTTCAGCACGCGCGAAATCGACTTCCTCACCACGGTGGCCCACGCGACGGCGGTGGCGCTCCGGAGCGCGTCGGTGCTCCAGTCCGTGCAGACGGCGCGGCTGGCGGCGGAGGAGAAGGCCGCGTCCTTCAAGCCCTACCAGCTCTTCTTCGCCCACGTGAGCGAGGGCGTGGCCATCCTCGACGACGAGGCCGCCGTGCTGTCGCTCAACCCCTCTGGCGCGTCCATGCTGGACACGACCGCCGGCGAGGCGCGGGGCAAGCACCTGAATCAAATCACCCAGCCGGTGGACGACGGCGTGCTGATGGAGCTGGTGACGTCCGCGTCGCGCGGCGAGGCGCGCATGGGCGTGGACGTGGTGGTGCGCACCCCCGCCGGCCGCTGCCTCACGCTGTCCATGTCCGCGGCGCCGCTGCGCGACGAGGACGCGGCCACCATCCTGTCCTTCCGCGACGTGACGCACGCGCGCAAGCTGGAGGACGAGCTGCGCAACACGAAGGACTTCCTGGAGCGGCTCATCGACTCGTCGGTGGACGCCATCATCGCCGCCGACCTGAAGGGGCGCATCATCCTCTTCAACAAGGGCGCGGAGGCCATGTGCGGCTACACCGCGCAGGAGGCCCAGGAGAAGCTCAACGCGCTCCAGCTCTACCCGCCCGGCGAGGCCCAGCGCGTCATGGCCCAGCTGCGCGGACCGGACATGGGCGGCAAGGGGCGGCTGTCGCTCACGCGCCAGGAACTGATGCACCGCTCCGGCGAGCGAGTGCCCGTGAACATGACGGCCTCCATCGTCTACGAGGGCGGCCGCGAGTCCTTCACCGTGGGCATCTTCACGGACCTCCGGGACCGGGTGCAGCTGGAGCGCAAGCTGTACGACGTGGAGACGCGGCTGGAGGAGAGCGAGAAGAACGCCGTCATCGTCGCGCTCGCCGGCACCGCGGCCCACGAGCTCAACCAGCCCCTCACCTCCGTGATGGGCTACGCGGAGCTGCTCAAGCGCAAGCTCAAGGAGGAGGACTTCGCCTACAGGCCGGTGGACATCATCTACCGCGAGGCGGAGCGCATGGCGGAGATCGTCCGGAAGATCGGGAAGATCACCCGCCTGGAGCTGAAGTCATACGTGGGGGCGAAGCAGATCCTCGACCTGGACAAGGCCAGCTCCCATGAAGAGTGAGGTCCGCGCCGTGCGTCCGTCCGGAACCCTGGCCCCCGACGCCTTCCAGGCCTTCTTCGACGCGCTGGACGAGCCCGCCGCCGTCTGCGACGTGGCCCTGCGCATCGCGGCCGTGAACCCCGCGCTGCGCCGCTTCTGCGCCGGGCACGACATCTCCGTGGAGGTGCTGGCGGAGGCCCTGGCGGGCGCCGTCGCGCCGGAGGACGGGCAGTCCCACGAGGTCGACCTCGTGCTCCAGAGCGGCACCTCGCTGGTGCTCACCCTGTCGCGCCGCGCGGACACCGTGGCGGTGCGCGCCCGCGTGGACACGGAAGTCATCAGCGGCCGGCTGGTGGTGGCGGAGCGGGCCCTGCTGGAGCAGGCGCGCACCGAAGGCGTGCTCCTGGACCTGGGCCGCAGCGTGGCGGAAGCCGGCGGCGAGGAGGAGCTGGTGGCCGCGGTGGCGCGCGGCGTGAAGGAGCTGTTCCCCGGCCGCGCCTTCTGCATCCGCATCGTGGACGCGCGCACCGGTGGCCTCACGTCGCTCTACGCCGAAGGCCGCCTCAAGGAAGGCGCGCACGAACCGCTGGTCCTCTTCCAGCGCTCCGTGGAGAAGACGAACCTCACGCCCACGGCGCTGCCCCAGGGGCGGGTGACCATCTCTGAAGAGGTGCCGCTGCTCTTCCACGGCAGCACCCGCGCGGTGAGCGCGCCCCTGGTCGCGAGCGGCCAGCTCTTCGGCGCCATCAACATGGAGTACCCGGAGGGGCTGGACGCGGACCCCGCGCACGACGAGCGCGTGCTGCTCCAGCTGGCCAGCCAGGTCGCCGTGGCGGTGAAGAACGCGAAGCTCATCGACGAGCTGACGTTCGTGCGCAAGTACCTGGAGGAGCTGCTGGAGAAGGCCAACGCGCTCATCCTGGTGGTGAACCGGGACAAGCAGGTGGTGGTCTTCAACCAGGCCCTGAGCGCGCTCACCGGCCTCACCAAGGAGCAGGTGCTGGGCCGCGACTTGTCCTCGCTGGTGGCGGACAGCGAGCAGCTGCGGCTGGCCCCCGTGCTGGCGGCGGCCATGCGCGGCGAGTCCGTGAACAACTTCGAGACGCGCCTGCTCACCCGCGACGGCGGCGAGGTACGCGTGTCCTTCGCCACCTCCTCCATGCTCACCCAGCCGGGAGAGGTGGAGGGCGTCATCGCCATTGGCCAGGACGTCACGGTGGTGAAGGAGCTGGAGAAGCGCATCATCCACGCGGAGAAGCTGGCCTCCATCGGGCAGCTGGCGGCCAGCGTGGTGCATGAAATCAACAACCCCATGACCGCGGTGGCCACCTACGCGGACGCGCTGCTCCAGCGCTCGCGGATGACGCCGGGCGCGAACCCCGCGGACCAGGAGAAGCTGAAGAAGATTCTGGAGAGCAGCCACCGCATCCTGCGCTTCACCCGCGACCTGGTCAGCTACGCGCGGCCCGCGCAGGACCGGCCGGAGCGCGTGTCGCTCAACGCCGTCGTGGACATGGCCGTGGGCTTCTGCGAGCACGTCGTGTCCCAGGCCCGAGTCACCGTGCAGCGCGACTACGCCAGCGACGTGCCGCCCCTGGCCGCCGTGCGCGCCAACCTGGTGCAGGTGTTCGTCAACCTCATCACCAACGCCTGCCACGCCATGCAGCCCGGGGGGCAGGTGCAGTTGTCCACGGTGCAGGAGGGCACGGAGGCGGTGGTGCGCGTGCGCGACACCGGCACCGGCATTGAACCGCGCAACCTGTCGCGCATCTTCGAGCCCTTCTTCACCACCAAGCCGGAGGGGCGCGGCACGGGCCTGGGCCTGTCCATCTGCCAGGGCATCGTGGAGAACCACGGCGGCCGGCTCAGCGTGGAGAGCGCAATGGGGCAGGGCACCACCTTCACGGTGCGGCTGCCCCTGGCCGCGGACTGACGGACGGCGCGGGGTTCAGCCCTCGCCGCCCTCGTCGTCCAGCTCGCGCCGGAACTCCTCGTTCGTGAGCAGGCCCTTGCGCGCCATGATGCGCATCAGCGCCCAGAAGCGGCGCTCCAGCTCCTCCAGCCGGTCCGGCTCCTCGCGCGCCGCCTGTCCGAAGAGGTAGTCCAGGTCATCCAGCACGCCGCCCCCGGACGCGGGCGCCTTCGCCTTGGCCTTGTCCCCCGGACCCGCCGCCGCGCCGCTGCGCTTGCGCTTCGCCTGCTCCTCGCGCTCGCGGATGAGGTCCGCCAGCGACGTGCGCTGCGTCTTCTCCGCGGCGGGCAGCTCCTCGCCGACGATGACCTCCTCGTCGTCGTCCACCACGGCCGGGCGCGCGGGAGGCGGAGCGGCTCTTGCAGGCGGACGCGCCGGGGCGGCGCGGGGGCCCGTGGCCACGGGGACCTTGTGGTAGTAGCGCAGGATGGCGCCGCGCACCGCGGACAGCGCCGTCACCCGGCCGCTGACCTTCATGCCGCTGGTGAACTCAATCTCCTCGATGGCGGTGATGTTCAGCGGATCCGCCATGGCCACCACCAGCTGCCGCCGGCCGCCCACGGTCTCCAGCGCGTAGGGGAACAGGTCGTGCTGTTCGCAGAAGCGCGCACGCAGGAAGTGCACCGCCGCCCAGTCTGGCGTGATCGCCGCCAGGTCCACCTGGGGCATCTCCAGGGCTTCACTCAACGCCTGGGCAAGCGTGGCTTCCGTGATGGCGCCCTGACCAATGAGCGTCACCCCCAGCCGCTGCCGCGTCTGTCGTTGCGCCGCGAGCCCCGCCTCCAGCTGGGCGGGGCTGATCGCGCCGCGTTCCACCAGCAGCTCACCAATGCGCTTCCTGGCCATGGTTTCCCCGCCTAGCACGGCACCCGAAGGTGCCCAAATCGCTGGCACGCCTGTTGCGCAAGCCACTGGAAAGGGCCTGCCAAGTGCCCTGTGGAGCGACTTGGCAAGCCGCGAGCCAACGCAAAATTCCTGTGAGATTTCAGTAACTAACGCTGAGGGTGCCTGCCTTGACACGCCTGGGAGCGGTTCCTAGACTCGGCGCCACCGTGATCCAAAATTCCTGCTTCTGACCTGGGTGGATGTCCACCCGGCCGGTAGCAGTGCGAAGTGGTCCGCAAGCGCGTGCCGCTCCGCCCATCTGGAGGCTTTCCGTGATGAACCTGGGGTTTGTAGCCAATCTGTCCGTCCTCGCCAACGCCGGCGGAAGCAATGAGACCTTCCTGCAGGAGCTGGGGCGCCGCTGGGAGTCCGGTCAGGCCGGCATGTACCCCATCGCGGTCTGTCTGGTGATCGCGCTCTCCATCATCATCGAGCGCAGCATCGTCCTGTTCGGCAAGGCCTCCATCAACAAGGAAGGCTTCCTGCGCGGGCTGAAGAAGCACATCTACGCGGGCGACCTGGACAAGGCCATCAACTACGTGGCCGGCCAGAAGAGCACGCCGCTGACCAACGTCGTCAAGGCCGGCCTGATGAGCGTGCCGAAGGGTCAGGAAGAGGTCCAGGCGGCGCTCGACGAGGCCAGCCTGCGTGAGACGCCGAAGCTGGAGGCGCGCACGGGCTACCTGGCGATGCTCGGCAACGCGGCGATGCTCGCGGGCCTCCTGGGAACGGTGAACGGTCTCATCACCTGCTTCGAGGCGGTGGCGAACGTGAACCCGGCCGACAAGGCGACCATTCTGGCGAACGGCATCTCTGAAGCCATGAACTGCACGGGCTTCGGTCTGCTCACGGCCATCCCGGCGCTCGTGGCCTTCTCCGTGCTGATGGGCCGCACCCAGGGCATCATCAACGACATCAATGAGACCAGCGTGTCCGTGCTGAACCTCATCGTGGCCAACCGCGACAAGTTCAAGAACCTGAACATCCCCGCGTCCGCCCACGCGCACGCCGAGGAGTAGTCCTCCTCACGGCAGCGCCGGTTGGAACCGGATGCACCGGCGCGCTGTCTGGTAGCCCCGAAGTGGTGGACCCAGACAGCCGCGTCCGTTCCCAAAGTCTTCTTGAAACGTCGTTCGTGCGCGAAGAGCGCGGTAGAGCAGGGAGGTAGTCGCCATGGCCGGCGGAATGGACCTGGGCACAGGTGGGAAGGGTGGCAAGAAGCCGCTCGATACCGCCATCAACATGGTGCCCTTCATCGACCTGATGGCAGTGACCATCAGCTTCCTCATCATGACGGCGGTCTGGACCCAGATCGGCCGTCTCCAGGTGTCCCAGGCCGGCGGGGCCTCCACGGACGAGCAGCAGGAGGAGGAGAAGACCAAGACGGTCCAGCTCACCCTCCTGGTGTCCGCCACGGAGATGCGCCTCACCGCCGACCAGAGCGCCTTCGACCCCATTCCCCTCACCCGGGATGACAAGGGCCGGCCGGACCTGACCAAGCTGGTGGCGCGCTTCAAGGAGTTGAAGGCGCAGCTGCCGGACCAGGCCGCCATCACCCTTCAGACCGAGGACATGGTCCGTTACGAGGACCTGGTCCGCATTATCGACGAGTGCATCGGCTCTGGGTTGCCCCAGGTGTCGGTCTCCGCGGCGATGGGCTAACAGGAGAGCACCCAAGCCATGGGCATCAAGATTCCCGGTAAGCGGTACGGCAAGCGGCTGGAGCACTCCAAGGTCTTCGGCCACGGCGGTCACGGCAAGAAGAACGGCAACGCGGACCTGCTCATCACCCCGCTCGTCGACATGTTCGTCATCATCGTGCTCTTCCTCATCGCGAACTTCTCCGCGACGGGCGAGGTGCTGATGATGACCAAGGACATCGTCCTTCCCGAAGCGGTCAACGTGAAGGAAGTGGAGATGCACCCGGTGGTGATGGTGTCCAACGACCAGGTCAGCGTGTCGGGCACCATCGTGGGCCGGGTGGAGGACCTCACCAAGGACGAGTACCTCAACATCCCCGCGCTGGAAGAGAAGCTGCGGGACATGAAGAAGCAGTTCGAGGACCTGCACTCCATGGCCGGGGGTGGCGAAACCTTCAAGGGTGACGTCAACATCCAGGCCAACAAGGACGTCCAGTTCAAGGTCATCAAGCGGGTGATGTTCAGCTGCGCCACGGCCGGCTACAGCAACATCAACTTCGCCGTCATCCAGGCGGGTGGCGCCGCGGCCGGTGAGAAGACCGCCGCCGTCACCCCGTAACAACAGCTTCGCGGCGGATCCCGGCCGGTTCCGGGATCCGCGCTTTACAAAAGACGCCCTGACCCTGCATGGGTCGGGGCGTTCGCGTTTTTGAAAGAAAGGCTCTCCGCCGTCATGCGCCTGCGCGCCGTGCTCTTCGACCTGGATGGGACGCTGGTGGACTCGCTGGGGGACATCGCCACGGCGATGAACCACGCGCTTCAGCAGCACGGCCTGCCGCCGCACCCGGAGGCCGCCTACCTTCGCTTCGTGGGGGAGGGCGTCGCGAAGCTCGCGGAGCGGGCCACGGCCAACGCGGCCCCCGCGCTCCAGGGGCAGGTGCTGTCCACCTACCACGCCTACTACGACACCCACCTGTTCGACCGGACGCGCGCCTACCCGGGCGTGGAGGACGCGCTGGTGGAGCTGGCGGCGGAGGGCGTGCGCCTGGGCGTGCTCAGCAACAAGTCCGACGACTTCGTGAAGCGGCTGGCGGCGCGGCTGCTGCCGGGCGTGCGCTTCACCGCCGTGTATGGCGAGCGGCCGGGCATCCCGCGCAAGCCGGACCCCACCGCGGCGCTGGCCCTGGCGGCGGAGCTGGGAACAGCGCCGGACGCGTGCGGCTTCGTGGGGGACACCTCCGTGGACATGGACACGGCGAAGGCCGCGGGCATGTACGGCGTGGGCGTCACCTGGGGTTTCCGCACGGCGGCGGAGCTGCACGCGCACGGGGCTCGCGCGGTGGTCTCCTCGGCGGGCGAGCTCCTGGCCGCGCTCCGGAACGCGGGCGCCTGAAAAGCAGCAGGGGCCGCCTCCTTGCTGTGGAGGACGGCCCCTGGGGCTACTCAATCGGTGGCTTCGTGGATCAGGCGGCCACGGCGAGGTCCGGCTTGGGCTGCTCCGGGACGACCTCCGCCGCGGGCGGACGGCCCAGCAGCTTGAGCATCCGGTAGTGCGACGCCACGGCGCCGCGGAAGGTCTGCGCCTCGATGTAGGGCAGGCCGTGCTCCTGGGCGGTGGCCTTCACGATTTCGCTCAGGGCCGGGTAGTGGATGCTGCACACCTTGGGGAACAGGTGGTGCTCCACCTGGAAGTTGAGGCCGCCCACGTACCAGCTCAGCAGGCGGTTCTTGCGGGCGAAGTTCGCGGTGGTGCGCAGCTGGTGCACCATCCACGCGTCCTCCACCTTGCCGTCCGTGTCCGGCACGGGGAACTCCGCGTTCTCCACCACGTGGGCCAGCTGGAAGACGATGCCCAGGATGAAGCCCGCCGTCATGTGCATGGCCAGCTGCCCCACGACGAACTGCCACCAGGTGACGTCCAGCACCAGCCACGGAATCACCAGCGTCCAGCCGTAGTACAGGGCCTTCATCGACAGCAGGCGGGCCCACTCGGCCGGCGCGTGCTTCTTGTCCTTGTAGGGGCCCAGGTCCTTCTGGAAGAAGTACTTGTAGTCCTTCGCGAACACCCAGAAGACCGTGGTCAGCGAGTACGCCAGGAACGCGTACAGGTGCTGGAAGCGGTGGTACCCCTTCCACTCGCTGTGCGGCGACAGCCGCAGCTGCGGGCTCACCGTCAGGTCCTCGTCCATGTTCTGGATGTTGGTGTAGGTGTGGTGCAGGACGTTGTGGGTGATGCGCCACATGTAGCTGTTCGCGCCAATGAGGTCGAACGCGAAGCCCACCACGCCGTTCACCCCGGCGTTGTCGCTGTAGGAGCCGTGCACGCCGTCATGGCCGATGCAGAAGCCGATGCCCGCGATGGCCACGCCCATCAGCACCGCCAGGCCCAGCATGCCCCAGGCGTTGAAGTGGCCGCTGAGCAGCAGCCCGTAGACGCCCGCCGTGAAACCCAGGATGGACAGGGCCTTCACGTACATGGCCTTGTTGGCCCGCTGTGAGAGGTTCCGGGTCTCGAAGTATTCAGAGACGCGCCGCTTCAGGTCCTCCGCGAAGGAGGCATCGCGTTGGCCAAAGGTCACACGGGTTGGGTTTGTCACTGGGAGGGACGCCTCACGGGAGGGGACGGCAGAATGTTCAGCGGGACCGGGCATCCACGATAGGACACGTCCGGGTGGAAGTGTTCGGGGCTGGAAACTATTCCGGAACACCGGCGCCTCCAATACCTGTCACTCCTGGCCGCCTGGACCGTCAGCCAGCGGGAAATGCCCCGCCCCACGAAGGCGTTTCACTGCCGGATCGAGGTTGTTACCTTCGACGGCGTGAGGGATACCGGGAGTGGTTCCCGGCTCGACTTCATGCCTGTTCAGGGCTAAGGCGCGGTCTTCGCCCCAAAATTCGGGGGCGGGCAGTCCGGCGATTTCGCAGGGTTGCCAGTGGGACAAGGAAGCAGATCATGGCAAGTGGTACGGTGAAGTGGTTCAATGATGCGAAGGGTTTTGGGTTCATCACGCAGGACAGCGGTGGTCCGGACGTGTTCTGCCACCACACGGCCATCCAGGCGGACGGTTTCCGCACCCTGGCCGAGGGCCAGAAGGTGGAGTTCGAAGTGAAGAAGGGCCCCAAGGGGCTCCAGGCGGAGAACGTCCGCCCGGTCGGCTGAGCCTTCCGGCTCTGGCTGCTCTTCACGCATCCACGAGGTCCGGCCTTGAAGGGGCCGGGCCTCTTTTTCGGTCAATGTTTTCCAGGAGGCTCCATGCAGGGAAGGTCCACGAAGCGGCAGAAGGAGATGGCGCGCCAGCAGAAGCAGCGCGAGAAGGACGCCAAGAAGGCCGAGCGCAAGACCGAGAAGGATCAGCGGCCGACGCGCGGGCCGGGCGAAGAGGATCCCGACATCGCCGGCATCATCCCGGGCCCGCAACCGCTGCCCGACGCATTCAACACCTGAGCTGGATGAAGCGACACCGCCCCGGCCCATGAGGGCACCGGGGCGGCGGTGGGCGAGGGGCCGGTGGGCCCCTTTTTCATGTCCGGAGCTTCCCCCGGGCTTCGGCGACGCGTGACTAGCCCACGCCGTATCTCAGCCGCTCCTTGTCCTCCGCGCGGTTGTGCGCGGTGGCCGCGGCGATGATGTGGCACACCCAGCCGAGGAGTCCGCCCGTGCCCAGCCAGAAGCCGGGCGTGATGATGAGCCAGAAGACTCCGCGCAGGATGTCACCGTTGTAGATCTGCCCCACACCAGGGATGAAGAACGACAGCAGCGCAGCAAGACCGGGACGCGACATGGAATCCGTTCCTCCTTGTCCCTTTCTACGGTCCTGAAGGGTGCCCATTGCATCCCCTGCCGGACGCCGCCTGCCTGCCGGGCAGGCTTGCTGGCGGATGGGGTGCAACGCCCTTCCGTCCCCGCTAGCATGACGCATGTTCCTCCGGCCCTGGTGTCACGGCCGGACGGGACGGGGGGAGTCATCATCCAAGGTCGTCCTCAGGCCCGTGTGGCGGCGTTCCCCATCCGGGGCCTCGTGGAGGTGCTCGCGCTGGCGGCGGTGTATCTGCTGGCCGCGCGGGTGGCGCTGTCACTGGCCGCGGAGAAGAGCCACATCTGTCCCGTGTGGTTGCCCTCGGGCGTGGCCCTGGGCGGGCTGCTGCTCCTGGGCGTGTCGCGCTGGCCCGCGGTGGTGCTGGGCGCGGCCGGGGTGGCGTACGCCATGGATGTGACCCCGGGCGTGGGGCTGTCCGTCGTGCTGGGCGCCACGCTGGAGGCGGTGCTGCCAGCGCTGTTGTTCCGGCGGATGGAGGGCGCGCGGGAGCTGCACCGCGTGCGCGACGTCGCGTGGCTGGGCGCGGGCGCGGGGC
>NZ_RAWK01000142.1 GCF_003612165.1 Corallococcus aberystwythensis
CCCCCTGGAGTCCCCTTCCCCGTCCGCCTCGCCAGGAACCGCGAGACCTACCTGGCCGACATCCAGCACTGCCTGGAACAGCTCCACGAGGGTGAGACGTACGAGGTCTGCCTCACCAACAAGCTCCTTGCCACGACGCACGTCGACCCGCTGGACCTGTACCGGAGCCTTCGCCAGCTCAACCCGGCGCCCTACGCCGCGTACCTCCGGATGGGAACGCTGGGCATCGCCTGCTCCTCCCCCGAACGCTTCCTGCGCGTGGACGCCGAACGCTGGGTCGAGTCAAAGCCCATCAAGGGCACCCTGCGCCGCGGAGCCACCCCGGACGAGGATGAACGGCTGCGCCAACAGCTGGGCTCCCAGGAGAAGGACCGGGCGGA
The DNA here is from genome assembly GCF_003612165.1 of Corallococcus aberystwythensis. Classification (GTDB taxonomy): domain Bacteria; phylum Myxococcota; class Myxococcia; order Myxococcales; family Myxococcaceae; genus Corallococcus; species Corallococcus aberystwythensis. The sequence continues at coordinate 381 of NZ_RAWK01000142.1, forward strand.
GAACCTGATGATCGTCGACCTCGTGCGCAACGACCTCGGACGCGTCTGCGAGGTGGGCTCGGTCCACGTGCCCCGGCTCATGCACGTGGAGTCGTACGCCACGGTGCACCAGTTGGTGAGCACCATCCGGGGCCACCTGCGCGAGGGGCTCACCGCCGTGGACGCGGTGCGAGCCGCCTTCCCGGGAGGCTCCATGACGGGGGCGCCCAAGGAGCGCACGATGGAACTCATCGACCGGCTGGAACGGGAGGCCCGGGGGGTGTACTCGGGCGCCATCGGGTACCTCTCCGCCACCGGCGCGGCCGACCTGAATGTCGTCATCCGTACGGCGGTGGTGCGCCCCGGAGAGGTGAGCATCGGCGCGGGCGGAGCCATCGTGGCGCTGTCGGATCCAGCGGCCGAACTGGACGAGATGCTCCTCAAGTCGCGCGTCGTCCTGAAGGCGCTGTGTACGGCGCTCGGGCGTCCGGACGACCTGCCCTGCCCCGGCGCGGGAGGGGGCCCCGGGCCTGGGACGACCGTGCCGGGCTGAGTCCAGGAGGGGGCTGGAAGGGCCTTCCAGGGCGGGGCCCCCGGGGTGGTGGCATCCCGGGTGGTGGGGAAAGCCCCTCGATTCCTCCACTGCTGGACGGCCGGGGCTTCCGAGGACGTCGCATCCGGCGGGACGCTGTTATAAAGCGCCCCCCATGCTTGAGACCGTCACCAAGGGCTTCCGGGCCGCCAAGAACCGCCTCGCCGGCAAGAGCGAACTCACCCCCGAGCTGGTGGACGAGTCGCTGCGAGACATCCGCGTCTCCCTGCTGGAGGCAGACGTCGCCTTCGATGTGGTGAAGAAGTTCGTCGCCCGCGTCCGCGAGAAGGCCGTGGGCGAAGTCGTGCAGACGTCCGTCACGGACGCGGGGGGCCAGAAGCGCAAGGTCAGCGCGATGGACCACTTCATCAAGATCTGCCACGACGAGCTGGAGGCCCTGATGGGCCCGGTGGACACGAGCCTCCACCTGAAGCCCAAGGGCCAGCTGTCCGGCATCATGATGGTGGGCCTCCAGGGCTCCGGTAAGACGACGACCACGGGCAAGCTCGCCAGCCGGCTCCTCGCGGAGGGGCGCAAGCCCCTGCTGGTCGCCGCGGACATCTACCGCCCGGCCGCCGTGGATCAGCTCAAGGTCCTGGGCGAGCGCCTGAAGGTCCCCGTCTACCACGAGCCCGGCGTGCAGCCGCCCGAGCTGGCGAAGCGGGGCTACGCGGCCGCGCGCGAGCAGAAGTGCGACGTGGTGCTCATCGACACTGCGGGCCGGCTCGCCATCGACGAGACGCTGATGACGGAGCTGGAGTCCATCAAGTCCAACGTGCAGCCGGACACCATCCTGCTCGTGTGCGACGCGATGATCGGCCAGGACTCGGTGCGGACGGCCGCCGAGTTCGACCGGCGCCTCACGCTGGACGGCTTCATCCTGACGAAGCTGGACGGTGACGCGCGCGGCGGCGCGGCGCTGTCCATCAAGGAAGTCACGGGCAAGCCCATCAAGTTCCTCGGCATGGGCGAGTCGATGGACAAGCTGGAGGAGTTCCGTCCGGAGGGCCTCGCGGGCCGCATCCTGGGCTTCGGCGACATCGTCGGCCTGATGAAGGACTTCGAGAAGGTCGTCGACGAGAAGAAGGCCGAGGACGACGCGCGCAAGCTGCTCTCCGGCCAGTTCTCGATGAAGGACTTCGTCGAGCAGATCCGCATGGTCCGCAAGATGGGCCCGCTGAAGGACCTGTTGGAGAAGTTCCCCCTCTTCGGCGACCTCACCGAGCACCTGAACCCGGACGAGAAGGAGCTCACGAAGATCGAGGCGATGTACGACTCGATGACGCAGAAGGAGCGCCTGCGCCCGGACATCATCAACGCCAGCCGCATCAACCGCATCTCGAAGGGCAGCGGCCGCAAGCCGGAGGAGGTGCGCGAGCTGCTGCAGAAGTTCGGGATGATGCAGCAGGTGATGGGCACCATCGGCCAGAACCCGGGCCTCTTGGGCCGCATCCCCGGCTTCAAGCAGTTGGGGCAGCTGGGCCAGATGAAGAACATGGACCTGGGCAGCATGTTCGGGAAGGACCCGAAGGCGCTGGAGAAGGCCATGTCGGCGATGGGCGGAGGCATGGGTGGCATGCCCATGCAGCTGCCGCAGATCGCCCCGGGCTACACGCCGCCCATGGGCCAGGCCGCCATGGCCAAGGCCCGTCTGATGGGCTACGCGCCCCCGGCCGTGGGCAAGCCGGACGACCGCGACGCCATCAAGGAGCGGCGCAAGAAGGAGAAGGAGAACAAGAAGAAGAACCGCAAGAAGAAGTAGCCCGCGCCCAGCGGTGCTTGCAGTCCCCCTGCCCGCGCGTCCCCACTCGAAGCCCGGGGGCGGCGGGCAGGCGTGTTTCCGGCGCCTCCCGGGATGGACGCCTGTCCTGTTCCCTGGACGGCCGTGTCAGTGTTCTCGCTCGGGACCCGAACGGACCCGACCTTGCAGAACACGCCCCCATGCCCAACCTGAAACACCTGTTGCTGTTGAGCTGCATCGGCCTGAGCCCCGCATGCATTGACGTTCCGCCGCTGGAGGACCCGCCCAAGGAGGAGCCGCAGGCGGATCCCGACGCGGACTTCGCCTTCACGGCGGAGCCCGCCCAGGAGCAGGTCCTTCCGGGGGGAACCCTGGACTGTGACGTCCAGCTGTCCTGGACCGCCGCTACTGGGGGTGCTGTCACGTGGAGCCTCGTTTCGCCGCCCACGGGCATCGAGCTCCAGGCGTTCACCCTGCCCAAGGGAGAAACGCGCGCGACCCTGAGCATCCGGGTGGGCGCGGGCACCGTGCCCGGGGCCTACACGCTGAAGCTCCAGGGCAAGAGCGGTTCGGTCACGAAGCAGGCGACGGTGGCGGTGACGGTTGGGAAGCCCGGCGACCTGGTGGTGAACTGGGTCGTGCCCACGCCGGGGAAGGCGTACACGCGAGGCCCTCTGCTCCTCCAGTTCACGGTGGAAGGTGGCGCGGCGGAGCAGGTGGAGATCTTGAAGGACTCCACCGTGCTCGTGAAGCCTACGGGGAGTCCCTATTCGTTCACCTGGGATACGACTGCGGAGGCGGAGGGCAGCTACCAGCTGTCCATCCGTGCGACCCGCGGTGGAGCGGTCTTCACCAGTGCGCCACGCACGGTCATCGTCGACCGGACTGCGCCTACTGTGGCGTCCTTCGTGCCGGCCCGGGATGCGGCGACCGTGGGCGTCCGCGAAGCCATCCAGGTCACATTCAGTGAGCCCATGAACCCGAACTCCGTGACGGAGGCTGCGGTGGGGCTCAAGACGGGCACTGGGGATGCCATCGCGAAGTCCGTGGCACTTTCTGCGGATGGGAAGACGCTGACGGTGACGCCACTGAGCCCCCTGACCGCACCGAGCACCGTCCAGGTCGACCTCACTGCGGCAACAAACTCGCTGACGGACCTGGCGGGCAATGGGGTAGTGGCTGCACCTGCGTGGTCGTTCTCCGTGCCGACTTGGCTGCCGTTGGGCGAAGCCATCAGTGCGGTCGAGGGCAGGACTTCCGCAGAAGGCGTAGTGCTCAAGATGGATCAAAATGCCAAGCCAGTGGCTGCCTGGGTTGAGTCCGATGGGACGAGCAAGAACGTCTATGTGGCCAGATGGACGGGGACCGATTGGTCCATGCTGGGCGGAGGCTTGAGTGGCATGACGGGCGCTGGAACAAATGCAACGCAAGCGACGCTTCTCATTGATTCCACGAATCGCCCGATTGTCGCATGGCGTGAAGGGATTGGACCTAGCGAAAGCCATCAGGTTTTCACACGCAGATGGACTGGCGCTGAATGGGAATCCCTTCCAGCAATTCCCGTTCAATCTGGCGACTTTGGCATCTCAGCCCCGTCTCTTGCAGCAGATTTGAATGGCACCTTGCACCTGTATGCCCTCAACAGCAATGAAGGCATCGCTGAAATCGGACATTACGTCCTCGCGGCGGGAGGGCTATCGTGGGCACGCACAAGCATTCCACGCCCTCCAATGGCCGCACGGGTCTACTCGTTCTCTACCGTCACATCCGGCAGCAGCACTTACGTCTCATACAGCATTCGAGACGTGAGCCTTTATGACGACGGAGTCTTCATTGGCGTTTCAGAGAACGACTCAAATCCGATGGGTGGCGAACTCCTGGGAAGAGCCTCTTGGAACCCATCCATTGCGCTCGACAGCAATAGTCGCCCATGGGTCGCCTGGACCGAATCAGGTTCAACCCCAGCAGCAGACGGGAGGATTCAGTGGGCTCGCTGGGAGGGCACGAACTGGACCTCGCCTCAAACGCTCGGCACATCCTCGACAGGCAATACAGATCCAGCACTGGCAATGAGCACGGGAACTCCATACGTCCTGGCATGGAGTGGCATCATCGGAGCCGAGAGAAACGTATTCGTCAGTCGCTGGGTTTCTGGCACCTGGCAGCCCATCGCCCAGCCACTCAATGCACTGACGACCACAGGCACTCCGGCGTCCAATCCCTCCATCGCCATGGACTCGAAGGGGCAGCCCCTAGTCGCATGGCTTGAACAGGACGCAACCGCAGTAGACATCTACGTATCCCGGCTCAACAATTAACTTCGCCCTGGAATTCCAATGACCAGCAAACGAGTAGTTTTGGCCAGGGTTGTCACGGCAACCATTACGCTTTCCGCCTGTGGCCCAGCCCTCTCCACAGAGGAAACATCAAGCCTCGCGGAAGGCGCCGCTCAGGCGGCCCCCCTTGAGGGGCTCTGTCACACGAGTGCCTACCAACCAGCAGGATGCAGCTATGGAGATTATTGTCAGCCTGTAGTGGGCAGGTGTTCGGTGGTTCCGAATCCCGCCTGTGACAACTTCGCAATTCACGGCAGAGCCTGGGATGTCAACACGTCGACGGGTCCCGTCATCTACGAGGCCACAGCGATCAGGTTTGCTCCCGACCTTCTCTTCTGCGGGAATCCGGGGCTAACGCGAGCAACGTTCCGGATCAAAGCGTACGCGCCAACCGCGGATCTGCCGACTTCGCGCGATGGGTTTCACGGTCGCTTCTACTTCGTTTCTCCCGCCGGGTATGAAATCAACGCAACAGCCATTCAGAACGTCTCAACAACAAACGAGAACAAGCACATCACTTTCGATGTGAACCTCTGCGTTCTGTCCGGGGCAACAAGCTATACCGCCGGCTTCTTCTTTACTGGCGGCAGCGAGGTTTGCGTTACAGCCTCATAGCCACTCTCCCAGGAATGCCATTGATTGCTGGATACAGTCACGCCATGAGGTGGTGGATCATGGCGTGGCAAGCACAGGATTCGGCGAACTCTTCCTGTCAGTGACCGGCAGTCTTCAAGACCGGCCACTCACCCCTGGCGCTTCGGTACGACCAGTCCACGGCTTAGTCGGTTGAGGACGCGTCGCTTCTGACGGCGCTTGTAGCTTTCGTGGGCGTTGTCACCGAGTTCATTGCGCCGGGCCGTCTCCTCGTCCGCGATCTGGAATTCTACGAGCGCGAAGGTGACCCGCCCCTTCCGCGGGCGCGTGTCGCTTTCAGGCGGAGGCAGGTAGGGGTCCATCCGCAGAGGAAGGTCCACGACGAAGTTAAGGACCCGGTAGGAGCTCCCGGAGAAAGCATTCCCCGTCCGGTCCTCGCGGTCCTCGAAGTCCCGGTCCAGGTGGAGCTGGGGGATGAACTGCTCGAAGTGCGGGTTCTCATCCAGGAGCCCCTTAAACGGCAGCAGGGTGTTTTCCGTCTGCCCCGGGACGACGAAGTTGAAGGGAAACAAGCGCTGCGTCAGGAAGTAGAGGACCGGCAGCAAGTCCTCCCGCTTGCGAGTGATGACGCGGAAGCGCGTGCGGTCATACACCTGCGCGGCCACGGTCTCCTTCTTCGCGATCAGCTTTGTGACCAGGGAGTCCCGCGTCTTGATGGAGTGGGCGAACTCCACGATGGGAAGGCCCATCTCCTTCATCTCACGGGCAACGCCCAGCACCTTCTCCGTGACCATCTCCGCCAGCTCGGCTTCGGAGGCAGCCAGCCGGAAGAGCAGATCGCGCCCTTCGATGTGCTGGATGACGTGCATCACCTTCAGGACGATGCAGGCGATCCGCCGATAGCGGGCAAGCCCCTTGGCCCCTGAAGCAAAAAGGAAAAGGTCATGGAGCTCTTCTGGCTGGGCCACCGCGTCCGCGACCCGGTAGTCGAAGGTCTTGCGCAGGTACTCCACGGCATCGGCGAGCACCGTCCGTGCCCAGGCATCGTCATATGGCCGCGACACGTCCAGCTGACAGAGGCGCAGGAAACGGTCCACCTCGTCCCGCGTCTGGAAGTGCATCCGCCGCCAGTCGATGACAGAGCCACCTCTCAGGATGAGCCGGATGCGCTCAAGTTCACGCAATCCCATCTGCGGCACCGTGCAGACAGGGACAGCGGAGAGGACTGGAACAAGGGAGGGGGCCTTCACAGCGTTGTTCCTAGCTGGCTGGAGCGCCAAGGGAAAGCCCCGCAATACGAAGGGCCCCGGCCTGGGAAGCAGGCTGGGGCCCTCATGACCACGTCCGCCTGGCTACTTGGCGGCGACTTCCTTGCCCTTCTCGAAGCGGCTCTCATGGACGACCTTGCCGTCCTCGCTCAGCTCCTGAAACACGCCATCCTTCAGGCCGTTCCGGTAATTCTCGATGAGGCGGGGCTTGCCGCTCGCAAAGGAGAGCGTCCGGGTGCCGTGGTAGTTGCTCTCGCGGAACTCGATCTTGTCGTACTCTTTGCCTGCCTCGTCGAAGAAGACCCATGTTCCGGTCTTGTGACCGTTCAAGTACTGGCCCACCGCCGCCTTCTTTCCATTCGCGTGGAACGAACGGTAGGGGCCGTGCGCGACGAGGTTTCCTCCAGCCAGTTCCGGCTTACGGCAGAACAACCCATCCGCCTTGGAGCCGGCCTGCTTGGTTCCTTCCGGACACACCAACTGCGTCGAGGTGTCTTCCGCGAAAACCACCGGAGATGCGAGAGCCAGGCCCAGGGTGAACATCCGCATCAGCTTCTTGGACTGCATGGAGTCTCCTTTTGAAGTCGCCGGAATGCCCCAGCGCGCACCAGACAGGACGGAGAGAAATCGACTGAAATTCATGGGACATCCTCGCGCCTTGAAGCCTCCACCAAACCCCTGGATGTCCTGACCGCGGAAGAAACGAAGAGCCCCGCCCCGTGATTCCTGGGCGGGGCTCCAATGACTTCGGTGGATTGCGGCCCCTGGATACGTCAGGGGCCCGTCATCCAGGCCTTAGTAGTTGGCCTGGTGGCACGCGAAATTGCCACCCGTGAAGTAGTAGCCCAGGGAGGTCGTGTTGGACGCCGGCAGCACGCAGATGTTGGCGACGATGTCAGCGCGGTTCCCTGAAACCGTGTAGTTGCCCGTGGAGGAGCTGATCGACGGAGCCTGCGTGGTCCCGTTCACGAGGACGTAGAGGAACCCGTTCAGCCCAGCGGACGTCGCGGGCCAGGCGGTGTCAGAGTACGCGGAGATGGTGATCTTCACGCGCTTGGTGGAGGTGGTTCCGCAGAAGGCGGTGTCCGTGGTGGCGGTGCCGGTCGCAACCTTGAAGATGATCGGGCCCGTGGTGCCCAGCGCGGCCTTGTTGCCGAAGTTGTCGTAGTTCTCGCAGGTCGGGGCCGGGGGCGCCGAGCAGGTCCCGCTGTAGCAGGCCGAGCCGTACGCGCAGGTGGCCTTGCCCTCACCGGTGCAGGTCGTCGCGGCCGGGCTGCACACACCAGTGGTGGTGTTGCAGGTGTTGCCGGAGCCGCAGTCAGCGTCCTTGGTGCAGCCGGTAGGGCCGGAGCCGGGCTCCTCGCAGCGCTTGGACACGGTGCCGCAGACCAGGCTGGTGGAGTCGTCCTCGTTGCACAGCTGGTTGGTCTTGCACTGGCAGACCTTCTGCGTGTTGGCCGAACCGGCCAGCGGGGCGCATTCCTTCTCGGAGTCCGGGCACTCAGAGGCGCTGTCACACGTCTCCATGCACACGCCCGCGGCCGTGTTGCAGAAATTGGAGGCACAGTCGGTGTCCGAGGTACAGGTCTCGGCCGTCGTCGCGTCATCGCCACAGGCCGTCAGGGCCAGGCTCATCGAGCTCAAAGCGGCGAGCATCACCATCATCTTGCGCAGCTGCATTCGGAACTTCCTCCTGGAATGGGTACGTCGCCCGGTGTCTCCGGCCACCTGACTCCAGACACCGGGTTTGAAGTCGAGCGGGCTTTAGTCCCCTCGCTCCAGACGTGTCAACGAGTGTTGACCGACCTTTCCACGGCCCCACTCCGGGGAAATTCACTGTTCACGAAAGCGCACAATCCAGAGGCACTTCACAGCGACATCGCCGTCATATGTGACGGCGATGTCGCTCCTGGATTTCAGAACGTGAACGGGAAGTCGATGGGATCGCCCTGCTTCTGGTGCTTCGGGAAGGACCAGCTCTTGATGAGGCCCGTGATGCACGTGGCCATGTAGCTCGAGCGGAACTCGTCCGTGCGGCACGACACGGAGGTCGTCTTACCGCTCGTCTGCACCGTCCAGCGCATCACCAGCTTGCCGCTGAGCGACGGATCCTTCTGCTTCTGCTCGTTCACGCACTTCACGATGGACGGCTTGTTGTTCAGCACCACCTGCATGATGTCCGACTGCTGCAGGCGCTCCGGCGTGCCGCCTCCCGGCTCGGGTGGGATGTACGCCGTCGCCGTCGGCTTGCTCGCGGGCTTCGTGGCCGCCGCCTTCTTCGTGCCGAACAGCTCGTCGAAGTCGTCATCCCCGCCACCGGAACTCGACGACGAAGAGGACGACGACGCGGACGGCTTCGACACCGTGATGGCGTCACCCTCGTCCTCATCCCGCGCGGAGCCACGGCTTCCGCTGGAGCCCGTCTTGCGATGGTTGCGCGAATCCACGCGCGCCACCGCCGTCCCCATGTTGGGCGTCGAGGAGGCAGGCTTCACCTCCGCCGCGGGCGGAGGCGGAGTGGCAGCCGGAGCCGTCGCCACGGCGGGAGGAGGCGTCCCCGCCGCTGCCGGCGGCGTGCCACCAGCGGCCGGCGTCCCCACGGCTGCGGTCGCCGCCGTGCCTTCCGCGGCCGGCGTCGCCGCGGGCTGGACCGCCGCCGGGGGAGGCGTCTGCACCGCAGCGGGCGGCGGAGGCATGGGCGGCAGCTCCGCCTTGGGAGTCGGCGCGGTCGCGACCTGGACCGGAGCCTCCGCAGGACGCTCGGACGAATTGCCGCGCGCGACGAAGACGACCGCGGCGCCCGCCATCACGAGCACGCCCGCGGTCACCGCGACCATCATCCCCGTGCGGCCCTTGCCGCCCGTGGGTGCCGCCGCGGGCGGCGGATAGGCCGCCGGATATCCCGGAGGCGGATAGCCCTGCGGCTGCTGCCCATAAGGCATCTGCGCCTGCTGCGGCGCGTACCCCTGCGGCTGCGGCGCGTACCCCTGCGGCTGCGGCTGCGGCGCGTACCCCTGCGGCTGCGGCTGCGAATAGGCCTGGGGGGCGGTCATGCCCGGCGCGGCCATCATGGCCCCGGGCATCGACGGGGAGGACACCGGCTCCGGAGGCGGCATGGGCACGTCCAGGAGGCGCGCCTGAGACACCGGCTCGCGCTCCAGCGACGGCGCAGGACGCGGCGGCGGCTTGCTGAGGGCGTCGTTCTCCTCCTTCACCAGCGAGGCCAGCACGCTCGCGGCCGAGGGCTTCCAACCCACCGGCTCATCCGGCGCGGTCGAACCGCCGCCAACACCCGGACGGGCGCTGCCCGCGCTGAAGGCGGACTCCACCGGACCGGCGGGAATCGTCGGCGAGGACGTGGACACCGGCGCTGGCGCGACGATGACCGGCTTGGCCGGACGCGGTGCCAGCACCGACGCCAGCTCCGCCGTCTCCGACAGGGGAATCCAGTCGCTGAAGCCCGAACGCCAGCAGAGGTTGTCCGGGCCCACCTCGCCGCGGTCCCAGGCGTCCTTCACCTTCTCCACCGACCAGGGGCCGACCTGCTTCTCGTCGATGGCGACGTACCACTCGTGCGCCGCGGCGGCGGCCTTCTCCTCCGGCGACGGCTCGGCGGATTCGGCCTCGGCGAGCTTGCGCACGGCCTCCGTCTTCGCGGCCTTGGCCTCGGCTTCCGCTTCGGCGGCCTTGACCTTCTGCGAACCGGTGCTCAGGACCTGGTCGAAGACCGCGCCGATCTCATCCTCTTCCACGTCCGTGAAGAGGCCGCCCTCCGGCGGTGTGCCCAGCGTGGCGGGCAAGCCCGTGCCGGACGACTCCACGATGCGTGGCGCGTTCGCATCCGCACCGCTCTTGGCCTCCGTGGACGCGGTGGCCTCCGCCCCGCCCTCCTTCGCCGACGAGGCTCCGGCGGGCCTCACCAGGATGGTGTGACCACACTTCTTGCAACGAAGCTTGACCCCCTTCGGGCCAACCTTGTCGTCGCTGATCATGTACTGGGCGCGGCAGCTGTCGCAGACGAAACGCATCGTTCCCGTAAGCCTCAGAAATGACGGGCGAAATCCCGTCTGAATCGTAGAAGTGCCCACCGGCGGAGATCAAGGACACCTGCCTTGAACGCCCGCCTGCTTTCAACGCATGAACCCTCGCGGCGGTCTGAGGGCCCTACTTTCGCACCTGGACTTCGACGTGTGTGCCAACGGCCACACGCAGCTCGTGCAGGTCCTCGGAGGTGGCGAACACCAGCAACTCCCGCAGCTTGGTGCGCGGGGCGACGCGGAAGGCGGACCCCGTCTCCCCCTGGACCATGCGGCGCACGGGCTCCAGCTCGCCCGCGGCGAAGAGGCCCGCGCGCGACGCGGTGAGCTCCGCGCCCTCCAGCCACGTGCGGACATCCTGCGGCGTCGCCGTGGGCAGGTAGGCCCTGGCCACCTTCGCCAGGGCGGCCCGGTCCGGCTCGCTCAGGCTCTTCTGGAGCAACTGCCGCTCTACGTCCACCAGCCGCGGATCCACCGTGTAGCGCACGTTGCCCACCACCAGGCTGAGCGCCGCCTGCACCACGGCCTCCAGCCTCTCAGGCGCGACGCGCTGGCTGAACGCCAGCTCCGCACGGGCCAGGGCCAGCGTACGGCCCAAGAGGTAGTACACCTCCTTCTGTCCCTGCTCCGCGAAGTACTTTCCTCCCACACGCACGCACGCCGGATGCGTCTGGAGCAGGTCCACGTTCACGAGCGGCTCGGGGGCCGGTTCGTTGGACCGCTTCGCCAGCCGCTCGCGCGTGGCCACGAGGAAGGGCGAGTACAGCTCCACCGCCTCCATGCCGAAGAGCCGCGCGACGTAGCGGTAGTGGTTGACGTGGTACTCCTGCGCGGTCGCCACGTCGATGCGGTGGCGCTTGGGCACCAGCTGGTACTGCGGGAAGGGCACCGCGTACAGGTGACCGGCCTTCTCGAAGAGCAGACCCAGCAGCTCCGACAGCGGGCCGCGCACCTTCGGGTGGAAGAGCGCGGTCTGCCACAGCCGATCCGTCAGCGGACGCTGCGCCAGTTCCTTCTTCTTCGCGTAGGGCCCCAGCTTGGTGAGGATCTCCTGCTCGTCCTCGCCCGCCTCGCCCAGCAGGCCCGACACCGCCTGCGCGGCGAGCCACGCGGTGTCGTAGTCCTTGCGCACCGCGGACAGCCGCACCAGGTGGCCCACCACCTTGCGCGGGTTCTGCGTGTTCGGCAGCGCGCGGCGCAGCGCCACGATGGCCTCTTCCTCGCGGCCCGGCATCTGGCCCGCGACCTCCGCGAACGTCTCCTGGATGGAGGCGTCGTCCGGCAGGCCCTTCGCCGCGACGCCATAGGCGGCCACCGCGCCTTCCGGGTGCTTGAGCACCTGGAGGTACAGGTCACCCAGCGCGCGCCATAGCGTCATGCGCGCCGGGTGCGTGTCCGGCGTCTTGGGCAGACGCGCGAGCATGCGCGTGTAGTTCTCCTCCAGGACCTTCCACTGGCGCGCGCCGCCGAGCATCGCCTCCAGCGCGCTGAAGGCCTCCACGAAGCGGTGGTCCAGGTCGAGCGCGGCGTTGAAGGCCTGCGCGGCGCCCTCCACGTCCTTCAGCTCGTCGCGGCGGATCTCCCCGAGCGCGAACCACACGCGCTTGGCCTTGTGCGGCTCCAGGGCGAGCGCGGGCAGCACCAGCATGCGGCCCAGCACGTCCGCGGCCTTCTGGCCCTGACGCGTCTCACGCAGCAGCCGGTAGAGCGCGTCCAGGACCTCCGGCGCGTCCGGCTGCGCCTTGAGGGCGCCGGTGAACGCGTCGATGGCCATGTACGGGTCATGCAGCTCGTCGCGCGCGATGCGGCCCAGCTCCAGGTAGACCTTGACCTTGGCCTCGCCCTCCAGGCTGTTGACGAGCTCCTGGCGCAGCTCCGCGGACTTCTCGTAGTTGCCCGCCTTGTCCATCAGCGCCACCAGCGCACGCAGCGTCTGCTCGTGCTGCGGATCGATGGCGAGCGCCTTCTCGAAGTGGTTCTGCGCGCGGTCCGTCTGGCCGAGCGCGGCGTGCACGTCACCCAGCTGCCAGTAGACCTCCACGACCTCCAGGTCCGTCAGCTCCTCGCGGTGGTGGATGAGGATGGTCTGGAAGACCTTGAGCGCGTCCTCGTACCGCTTCGCCTGCACCAGCAGGTTGCCGTAGCCCTCCAGGGCGGGCAGGTACGTGGCGTCCAGGCCGTAGGCCTTCTCATACGAGGACAGGGCCTTGTCGCGGCGGCCCAGCTTCTCCGTCACGTAGCCCAGCCGGTAGAGCTGGCGGCAGAGGTCCTGCGCGATGGCGGGGTCCTTCTCCGCCATGGCCTTCTCCGCCATCTTGCGCGTGACGATGTCCAGCATCCGCTCCGCGGACGTCCAGTCCTCGCGCGCGATGTAGACGTCCGCCAGCGGGCGCGACGCCTCCAGGCTGTCCGGGACGTGCTTGAGCGTCTCCTCCCAGTAGGGCGTGGCCGTCTCGCGGTCCTCGCGCGTCTCCGCGTGGTAGCGCGCGACGTCCAGCAGGGCGCGGCCCTTGGCGGCCGGATCATCCGTCTGCTGCGCCTCCTGCAGCAGCGTCTGCTCGTAGCCGCCCCAGTCCTTCTCCTGCTCCTGGATGCCCTTGAGGGCGCGGATGGTGGGCAGGTGGCCCGGGTCGATGGCGAGCGCCTGCTGATACGCGGTCCGCGCGCTCGCCATGTCCGCGAGCATGTCCTCGTTGATCTTCCCCAGGCGGTGCCACAGCTCCACCGCCGCGGGGTCGCTGCCCACGACCTGCGCTTCCTTCTGCAGCATCTCCAGCGCGAAGGGCCAGTTGCCGCTGCGCTCGTAGAGGTTGCCCAGGGCGTGCAGCGCCTGACGGGACTCGGGGTCCGTGGCGAGCGCCGCGTGGTAGCTGTTCACCGCGCGGTCGACCGCCTTGAGGTTCTGGTACTGGACGTTGCCCATCTCCACGTACAGCTCCGCCTGCTCCTGCGGGCTGGTGGCGAGCGCCAGCTGACGCTCGTACGCGAGCAGGAGGTCCTCCCACCGGGACTGCGCACGGCGCAGGCGGATGAGGGACTTGATGGCCGGCACGTTCTGCGGGTCGATGGAGAGCACGCCCTCCACGCACGCGTCGGCGTTGGCCGGGTTCTGGTACGTGTCCTCCCAGATGGTCGCGCTGCGGAAGAGGACGCGGACCTTCTCGCGGTAGTCCTGGGACAGCTCCAGCATCCGCTCGTAGATGGCGAGCAGGTCCGCCGGCTGATCCAACCGCGTGTGCAGCCGCTCCAGCGCCTCCAGCGCCTCCCGGTTGTACGGGTCGAACTCCAGCGCCATGCGGAACGCGGAGACCGCGGATTCGTCGTCCTTGAGGTCGCGCTCGTAGACGGTCGCCACCTCCACCTGGATGCGCGCACGCTCCTCGTTGGACGCCGCGAGGTCGCGGGCCCGCAGCAGCGTGGTGGCCACGTCGCGGTAGGCATTCCCGCGACGGTAGAGGCTCGTGAGGACGCCGAGCGTCTCCAGGTCCGGCTCCAGTTCGAGCGCGCGCAGCAGGGCGCTGGCCGCCTCGGTGGGGTCGTCCAGCGTCTCGTCCCAGACGCGGGCGATCTCCTTGAGGATGCCCTTGCGTGCCTCGATGGAGCCCGCCGCCTCCAGCTTCTGCTCCAGCGCGACGACGTACTCGCGGTCGCGGCCGCGCCGCTGGAACACCGCCGCCAGCCCGTCCAGCGCGGTGGCGTTGGTGGGGTCGAACTCCAGGATCTTCCGGAACGCGGCCTCCGCGGCCTGCGGATCATCCAGCCGCGAGTCGTGGATGCGCGCGAGCGTGGCGTAGATGCGCTCCGCGAGCGGGCCGCGCGGCAGCTCGTCCGCGACCTCCTCGTAGACCGCCGCCAGCTCCTCGTGGCTGCCCGTCTCATCCGCGAGGCGCTCCACCTCTTCGCGCAGCGCGTCCTCGGCCGCGTCCAGCTGCAGCGCGCGGCAGAGCGCCAGGAAGGCCACGTCCTTCTGGCCCAGGCGCTCCTCCTGTACCCGGGCGATCTCCCGCAGCGCCGCCATCTTCTCCTCGTCGGTGACGAGGTGGGGCATGTAGCGGTCCATCACCGTGGCGTACGCGCGCCAGTCGTTGTTCGTGCGGTACAGCGTGCACACGCGCTCGTAGGCGGTGCGGTTGGCCGGGTCGAGCTCCAGCACCTTCTCCAGCGCGCCGGCGGACAGCTCCGGCTTGCCGCCCTGCCCTTCCCACAGGTCCGCGACGGTGAAGTACGCGGCGATGGCCGGATCGCGCTCTTCGGTCGCGAGGTGCACCTGGACCTTGAGCTCCAGGGCGCGCACGGCGTCGTTCCACGCGCGCAGCGACACGGACAGCGCGTACACGCGCTCCAGGTCGGAGACGGAGTGCGGCTCGACTTCCAACGCACGGCGGGCCGCGTCCAGCGACTCCTCGCGCCGGCCCATGCCCGCGAGCACCTCCGCCATCCGCAGGCGCAGCGCCTTCACGCCGTCGCTGTTGTCCTGCAGCGGGATGAGGCGGCGCAGGATGCCCACCAGCTCCTCGCGCTGCCCCGTCTCGTCGTACAGCTCGCGCAGCGTGTCCAGCACGCCGCGGTGGCGCGCGTCGCGGTCCAGCGCCGCCTTGAAGTACGGCACCGCCGCTTCCGGCTGCTTGAGCAGGCGGTACACGACGCGGCCCAGCCGCTCGTTGAGACGCACGACCTCACGCGGGTCCAGCGTGATAGCCAGGCGGCCCTCGAGCAGCTCACGCAGGTCCTGGGGCCGGCCCGCGCGCTCGTACAGCGACTCCAGCGCGGAGAAGACCTGCTCGTTGCGCGGGTTCTTCGCCAGCAGCTCGCGGTACAGGTCGATGGAGCGGCTCAGGTCCGAGAGCCCCTCGGCCGACACCTGCGCCATCTTGCCCAGGACGCGGTCCCGCTCGCTGCCGGAGACCTTGTCCGCCTGGACCTTCAGGATGGCGTAGAGCTTCTCGGACGCACCCGCGCCCTCGTAGATGCCCTCCAGGAGCCGCGCCGAGGCCATGTGCCCCGGCTCCAGCGCGAGGATGGCCTCGTAGGCGCTCGCGGCGCGGTCCGGGCTGTCCATCCGCTCCTGGTAGAGCTGCCCCAGGCGGAAGAGGAAGCCGATCTTGTCCGCCGGCTGGGTCGCGCCGGTGGCCAGCGATTCCAGCACGCCGGCCAGCTCCGGCCACGCCTCCAGGTGCAGGTAGAGGCGGTCCAACGCGACGAGCGAGCTCTGCTGTACGGACGCGTGGAGCGTGCGCGCACGCTCGAAGTACGACACCGCGCGGTCCGGATCGCGCAGACGCGTCTCCAGCACCTGGCCCAGCTTGAGGCACACCAGGGCCGCGTCGGCGGCTTCGGCGATGCGCGGCAGCGCTTCTTCGTAGAGCACCACCAGCTCGTCGTAGCTGCCCGCGACGTCGGTGGCGTTCTCCAGGCGGCGGCGGACCTCGCTGTCGTTCGGGTCCTCCTTGAAGCCGCGGTAGAGCGCGAGGAAGGCCAGCTCGCCTTCGCCCTGCGTTTCGCGGAGCGTGGCCAGCTCACCGAGCAACTGCTTGCGCTCGACGGCGTCCGGCGACACGCCCACGCGCGTTTCAATCACCTGCGCCAGCCGCGTGACGTCACCGCTCGCACGGAAGGCGCGCAGCAGCGTCTCCACCGCGAGCAGGTTCTGCGGCTCGCGCGCCACGATGGCTTCCATGCGGCCCACCGCGCCCGGGTGGTTGGGCTGCACCGACAGCACCTCGCCGTACAGCGACAGCGCGCCCACCTTGTCGAGCAGCTTGGACTCGCGCACCGTCGCGAGGCGGAACTTCAGCTCCAGGCCCTCCTCCGGCGGCATCAGCGCGATGCGCCGCGCGAGGACGTCCGCCAGCTCCGGCCAGCGCTCCTGCTTCTGGCAGAGCCCATCCATCCGCGCGAGCGCGACCGCGTCGTCCGGCTGCAGCTCCAGGAGGCGCCGGAACGTGGCCAGCGCGCCCAGCGGATCCTTGAGCTGCTCCTCCTGCAGCACGCCGATCTGGTTCAGCACCGCCGCGCGACGCGCCGGTTCCTCCGACAGCGCGAGCTGACGGCGCAGCACCTCCAGCAGCTCCGACGGGCGGCCCTGCGAGGCCACCAGCCGCGCGGTGCCGTCCAGCGCCTCATTGTCCGTGGGCTTGAGCTCCAGCACGCGCTTCCACGACTGGAGCGCCTCCGCCGGCTCGCCCAGGTCCACCTGCAACCGCGCGAGCGCACGGTACAGCTCCGCCCGGGCCGCGTCGCTGGCCTTGGGAGCTACCTCCGCCAGCACCGCGCACAGCTCCTCCGGTGCCTCCGCCTTGTCCACCAGCGAGACGCACAGTTCGAGCGACCGCGGGTCCTCCGGCAGCTCGCGCAGCGCGCGCGTGGCGGAGAGGAACGCCATCTCCGCGTTCTCCAGCGCGCTTGCGTAGATCTCCGCGATGCGGCGTATCAGCGCCGCCCGCTCCTGCGGCACCGGCTCCGCGGACGCCCGCGACTCCAGCATCTCCACCTGCTTCAGGTGGTTGCCCACCGACGCGAAGATGGGCTCCAGGGCGCTCGCCGCCGCACCGCGCAGCGGGCTCTCCGAACGCGCCAGTTCCTCCAGCGCGCCCACCGCACCCGGGTG
The DNA here is from genome assembly GCF_003612165.1 of Corallococcus aberystwythensis. Taxonomy (GTDB): domain Bacteria; phylum Myxococcota; class Myxococcia; order Myxococcales; family Myxococcaceae; genus Corallococcus; species Corallococcus aberystwythensis. The sequence continues at coordinate 17,535 of NZ_RAWK01000142.1, forward strand.
GCCCGCGCGCCGCGCGAGCACCGCCTGGTACAGCTCCAGCGCGCCGCGCGGATCATCCAGGCGCGACACCTTCAGCCGGCCCAGGCGCACGCGCAGGTCGGACGCCTCTTCCTGCGCGTCGCGCGCGTCCGCCATCTGGATCTCACGCTCGACGTGCTGCGCGAGCTCCGCCCAGCGCTCCATGTCCGCGAGCACGCGGCCCAGGAGCTTCAGCGCGTTGGCGTTCTCCGGACGGCGCTCCAGCACTTCACGGTACGCCTGCGCCGCCAGCGACTTGTCCGCCAGCGTCTCCTCGGCCAGGTGCGCCAGCTCGAAGAGCAGGTTGATCTGCGAGGCCGGATTCGTTTCCGCGGCCACCTGCCGGCGCATGACGAGCGCCAGCTCCCGGTTCGCGCCCGTGCGGCGATGCACGCGGGCGATGGCCTCCAGCACCGGCTTGTTCATCGGGTCGCGCCGGCTCACCTGCTCCAACGCGCGCACCGCCAGGTCGTAGCGCTTCAGGCGGTTGTCGTAGATGGCCGCCAGGCGCCGCCACAGGTCGCCCGCCAGGGGCTCCGCGGGGTCGCGCTCCAGCTGATCCTCGTAGGCCGCCGCCACCTCCTCGAAGGAGCCCGAGTCCGCCGCGAGCCGCTCCAGCTCGTCGCGCACACTGGCTTCCGCGGGCAGTTCGTTGAACGCGCGCAGGCGCGCGACGAAGGCCAGGGATGTCTGGCCCAGGCCCTCGCGCAGGATGGCGATCTCCTGCAGCCGCTCCAGGCGCTGCTCCGGCGGAACACCCGGCAGGAGCACCTCCAGCACGTCCACCAGCTTCCGCGTGTCGTTGAGGCCGCGGTAGACGGGCTCCAACAACCGCGCCGCCTCCAGGCGGGGCCCGTCGTGCGCGAGCAGACGCTCCAGGCCCGCCACCACCTGGCCATCGCCGGGCGACAGCTCCAGCAGCCGGCGGTAGACCGGCAGCGCTTCCGTGGGGCCGACTTCCTTCTCCAGCAGCTGCGCGCGGCGCAGCAGGTACGCGCGACGACCGGGCTCGTCCGGCGCGAGCTCGGAGAGCTGCTCCAGCACGTCCGCCTGCTCCACGAAGTGGCGCGTCTTCGCGTACAGCTTGTCGAGCGCCAGCAGCCCTTCCGGCACCTTGCGGAGCGCCAGCGCGGAGCGCAGCAACTCGATGGCCTTCGCGTCCTCGCCCGCGCTCGCGTAGGCCTCGCCGGCCTTGAGCAGCAGTCCCAGCCGCGTCTCCGGGTCGGTGGCGAGCTGCGCCTGGCGGGCGTAGACCTCCGACAGACTCTTGGCGTTCTGGCCCTTCTCGTAGAGGCGGGACAGCGCCTCCAGCGCCTGACGGTCCTGCGGTGCGTCCGCCAGCAGGTTCTTCCAGAGGCGCGTGGCCTCCTCGGGCTGATCCAGGCCCTCACGCAGCTCCGCCGCGCGGCGCAGCAGGTCCAGCATCGCCGGATCGCCCGTGGTGAGGTCCACGGCGGCGCTCTCGTAGATCTCCGCCAGCACCTCGTGGCTGCCCGTCTCGCGGGCCAGGCGCTCCAGGTCCGGACGCACGCCTTCGCGGTCCAGGTCGTTGGCGAACGCCTTCACCGCCGCCATGAACGCGAGCGACGGCTGCTGCATGTCGCGCTCGTAGATGCGGCGGATCTCCCCAGCGAGGATGATCTTCTCCACCGTGAGCGCGGACTCCATCCGCGTCTCGCGCAGCGCCACGCGCCGGGCATGGTCGCCCACCTGCGCGAGCACCTTGTCCAGCACCTCCAGCGCGGCGCCACTGGTGGGCACCGCCGCCTTCACCCACGCCTCCAGCGCGGCCCTCGCGCCCGGGTGGCCGGGGTCCTCGGTGAGGATGCGCTTGTAGAGGCCGAGCGCCGCGTTGGCGTCGTCCAGCACCGTGCGCAGCAGCTCCGCCAGACGGAAGGACACCTCACGTCCCTGCGGGCTCTGCCCCTCCTGGTTGCGCCGCAGCGCGAGCGTCCACGCCAGGTCCTTGGGACGGTTGAGGTCCGTGTAGAGGCGATCCAGCGCGGTGGCGGCCTCGCGCTGCGCCGGGTCGCGCTCCGCGATGGCGCGCCACGCGGACGCCGCGCTCTCCTTGTCGGTGAGCTTCGCCTCGTGCAGCAGCGCGGCCTCGCGCAGGCACACGAGCTGATCCGCGGGCTCCTGGATGGCCGCCGCCAGCTTCTCCAGCACCTCCGCCAGCGCCGCCCACTCCTCGCCCGCGCGGTGCAACCGCTGCAGCGACCGCAGGCTGTCGAGGTTGCCCGGCTCCAGCTCCAGCAGCGCGCGCAGGGCCTTCACCGCCCCGGCCCGGTCGTCGAGCTTCTTCTCCTGCACCTCCGCCAGCTCGCGCAGCAGCGCCGCGCGCGCCTGTCCGACGTCGCCCTCTTCCGTCAGCTCGGAGAGGATCTCCGCGAAGCTGTCGAGCGAGTCCGCGTCCTCCGCGGCCTGACGCGCGGCGGCCCGGAGGCCTCCGTCCGCCGGGGCCAGGCGCATCGCCCGCGCGAGCGATGCGAACGCCAGCTCCGGCTGCCGCAGGTGCGCCAGGTGCACCTGGGCCGCGTGACGCAGCGCCTGCACCCGGCCGGCGTCGTCGCGGGCCACTTCCGCGAGCACGTCCAGCGTCGCCACCAGCTTGCGGTGTTCCTTCGTGCGCTCGTACGCGGGAATCAGCGCGCGCGCCGCCGCCTCGCGCGACGGGCCCGAGGCCAGCATCGCCTCCAGCGCCGAGAGCGCGTCCGGATCCGACGGACGCTGGCGCAAGAGGTCCGCGTAGCTCTGCACCGCCTCCGCGCTGCCGTCCTGCGAGCCCTGCAGCAACTGCGCACGGCGCAGCTTCAGCCGCGACACGTGGTCCGCGTCACCGGCCGTCTCCGCCAGGCCAATCATCCGCGCCAGGGTGTCCCCCAGCTCGCGCTGCATGCCGGCCTTTTCGTAGAGCTCCGCCAGGCGCGGCAGGTGCCGGCCCTCCTCGCCGCCATGCGTGATGGCGGCCTGGAGCGCTTCGGCCGCCTGCTGCGGGCGGCCCAGTTCCACGTTCAGGTCCACGAGCCGCAGGAGCAGCTCCAAACGCTCCGGCCCACGCGTGGCGTGGATGCGCTTGCGCAGCAGCGTCTCCGCATCCGCGGAACGGCCCGCGCGCCCGTACAGCCGCACCAGGCGCTGGAGCACCTGCGGCGCCTCGGGCGAGCGCGACAGCGCGGCCTCCAGCGCCGTGATGGCCTCCGCCGCCATCCCGCCCTCCTCCGCCAGCACCGAGGCCTCGGAGAACAGCTGCACCGCGAGGATGGAATCCTCGGACTCCGTGGCGAGCGTGCGCAGCACGCGGCCCAGCTCCGCGTGCGCGGACAGGTCGCGCGCCAGGCGTGCCGTCTCCCCGCGTCCCGCCTCGTCCTGCGGCTCCTCGCGCACCATGCGCAGCCGCGTGTCGAAAGCGGCGCGGCTGTCCGCGAGCTGCTTCTCGTGGATGCTGGCCAGCACCGTCAACAGCCGCTTGCGCGTGCCCGCGTCCGTCGTGGACTCCAGCTGCTGCTGGAGCGCCGCCACCTGCCGCTGATGGTCACCCGTGCGGCCGTAGTGGTTCGCCAGGGCCTCGGTCAGCGCGGCCGTGCGCACGCCACCGGCCGCCAGCCGCTCCAGGCCGCCCACCACCACGCCCGTGGACACGTTCTCCGCCAGCAGCGCGAGGAACAGGTCCGCCGCGTCCTCCTGACGGTTCAGCCGCTCCGCGTACAGCTTCGCCTGCCGCGCGGTCCACTCGTTGCGCTCGAGCTGCGACTCGGAGAGCGTCGCCAGCTTTCCCGCCAGCGTCGCCGCCTCATCGAACTTCGACAGCGCCACGCACAGCGCCTGGAGGCGCTGCACCGCCTGGATGTCCTCGGGTGCCAGCTGCACCCACTGACGAACGAAAGGCTCCAGCTCCACGGGCGAGGCACCGGACGCTTCACGCCGGGCAATGTCCGTCTCCAGCCGCGTCTTCGGATCATCCGCCAGCGCCGCGGCCGCCTGCAGCGACTTCACCGCCTCGCTCGCCGCGGAGTCTCCCGGCACGCGCGAGAGCACCTCGCGCCACGCGGCCTCCGCCCGCACGGGGTCCGCCAGCGGCCCCTGGAGCAGCTGCGCCAGGTGCCGCCACAGCGCCACCGCCACGGCAGGAGGCGTCGCCCCTTGCGCCGCGCGCAACAGCGCGTGCGCCAGCGCCGGCTGCGCGTTGGCCTTCTCCGCGTGCTCCACCACCGTGTTGAGCAGCAGCGGCCGTCCCGGCTCCAGCTCCAGCGCGCGCGCCAGCACTTCGAAGGCGCCGCGCTCGTTCTCCTGCTCCTCGAACATCAGCGCCAGCGCTTCACAGAACGCCACGCGTTCCGCGCGCGGACGCGGGGCGAGCATGGCCAACTCCAGGAGCGGCAGCACCTCGTCCAGCTTCTCGTCCTCCGCCAGCAGGCGCGCCAGCTGGAAGGCCGCGAGCGCATTGGTCGGCTCCAGCTTGAGCGCTGCCTCCAGGTGCGCGCGCGCCGCGTCCGCGTCCTTCAGCTGCTGCATGCACAGGTCCGACAGGCGCAGGCGCAGGCTGGCCTGCTGCGCGCGGTCCTTCACCGTGCCCAGGTAGCGCTCCAGCGTGGCCACCGCGTCCGCGTAGCGCTCCTGCCCCAGCATCAGCTCCGCAGCCAGGCTGGCCGCGTCCGCGCGCGACGCATCCGCCGCCACGGCCTTCTCGAAGGCGGCCAGCGCCCCGGCCGCGTCGTTCATCCGCCCCAGCTTGAGCGTGCCCACGCGCAGCCACAGGTCCACCTGCGCCGTGCGGTCACGCGCCTCGCCCGCCATCGTCTCCAGCTGCGCGAGCGCCGGACCGTAATCGCCCGCGCGTCCCGCCATCCGCTCGATGAGGGTGAGCGCTTCCGGCATGCCCGGCCACAGGAGGAAGCAGCGGTCCAACGCCTCCTTCACCTTGGCGGCGGAGCCCGGGTCGTACCAGGCGAACAGCTTCGCCACGAGCAGCGACAGGCGCGCGGCGCTCTTGCGGTCGCGCTCCTCCAGCGACATGCCGCGCAGCATGCGCACCTTGTCGCGCCACACCTGCTCGAAGCGCTGCATCGCGCGGGAGGCCTTGTCCGCGCGCGCGTTCTGCGGATCCAGCTCACGCGCCACATCCAGCACCTGCTGCGCCAGCGCGTGCTCGGTGGGGTCGTCCACCAGCCGCTCCGCGAGCGCGGCGTACTCCTCCGCCATGCCCGCGTCGCCCAACGCGGCACGCTCACGCTGGAGGGCTTCGAACGCCGGCTGGTAGCGCTCCTCGGAGAGGAGCAACTGGCGCACGCGCCGGAACGTCGTGCGGTCCGGCTTCACCCGCGCCGCGCGCTGCAGGCAGAGCACCGCGCGATCGCGCCGGAAGAGCTTCTGCTCGTACAGGTCCGCGGCCTTCAGGTAATGGGCCGCGCTCTCCTCGCCCTGCGTCGCGGCCCCCAGCCGCTCCAGCACGTCCACCAGCGACGATGAATCCTGGCGGATCTCATGCAGGCGCTTGAGACCGCGCAGCGCGGGCATCGGGTCCTTGGCGACGAGCAACGCGCGCTTGAGCAGGTCCTCCGCGCGCGGCGCGTTGCGCTGACGCTCATGGGCCAGCTCCGCCGCGCGGCACAGCAGGCGCGCCGCCTCTTCCGTAGGGACGTCCCGCGAGCGCCCTTCGTACAGACGGATCAGCTCCTCGACGCGGCCCGTCTTCTCCAGGGCCGCTTCGGTTTCAACGAAGGAGCGGTCATCGGTCACACGCAGCGTGGGACGCGCAGGGGCGGAAGGCTGTTCCATGATGCTCGTTGGCCAAAGGGGGAATGAAACGAGGGCGCCAGCAGCCGGAGTGTACCGGCCGCGGGCGCCCCCGGGCAATCATGCAAAACCTGTCAACCGGCGGAAATTATTGGCTTTCTTGCTCGCCAGCCGAGGAAGCATTTTCCGTCGGAGACGCCGCGGAATCAGCGTCGTCACCGGCGTCCGGCGTGGTGTCCGCGGGGGGCGTGGCCGGGGCCTCGGGGAGGGCCTTGGCGCGCTCCACACCGGCGCTGTCGTTGAGCTGCGTGTACAGGGCGATGGCCTTGTCACGCTGCTGCAGCTCCTCCGCGAGCTGCGCGGCGCGGGGCAGGTGATCCCCCCCGAGCTTCTCGTACAGGGGCAGCGCCTTGTCCTTGCGGCCCGCCTGCGTCCACGTCTCCGCCGCGGCGGCCGTGTCCCCCAGGAGCTCCAGCCACCGGGCACGGCCGGCGGGCTTCTGCTCCTGTTCGGCGCGGGCCAGCTCGCGCTGCGCGAGCTCCTTGGCCTCGTCCTCCAGGGTGAGCCGCTGCATGAAGTGGAACGCCTTCGGAGGAGGCAGGGGGCTCAGCACCTCCACCGCCTCGCGCCGCTGGCCCACGGCCACCAGCAGGGTCGCCGCGCCCAGACGGTCGCCGCGATCCACCAGGGCCTTCACCTCCAGGCCCCGGATGCGGTTGGCGCTGGCCAGGTCCCGGGCGCGCTCGTACGCCTTGCGCGCCAGGGTCAGCTTGTTCGCGCGCTCGTACGCGAGGGCCGCCTGGTCGAACTGCCGCGCGCGCTCGTACAGGCGGGCGACGTTCTCGAAGTCGGCCTTGGCGACGTAGTGCTCCATCAGGAGCTCGTACGCGCCGGCCTTCTCCAGCGTGGGGCCGATCTGCTCCGCGGGCAGCGTGCCCACGAGGCGGCGGGCCGCGTCGTTGTCCTGGCCGGCCAACGCCGTGCGCAGCGCGCTCTTCAGGTCACCGCCCGCCTCGAACAGCCGGGTGGCGTCCGCGAAGCCGTTGTTGCGCTCGTGCAGGCGCGCGGCGTCGCGCGTGCGGCCCATGCCTTCCAGCTGGGTCGCCTGCTCCTTCCAATCGCCCGTCAGCTCCGGCATCGGCGCGCGCTCGGGGCGCTCACCGCGCGGAGGACGCTCGCCACGCTCGGGGCGCTCAGCCCGGGGCGGACGCTCGCGCCGCTCACCGGCCGCGCCGCGCTCCGGACGCTCGCCGCGCGGAGGACGGTCACCGCGCGGAGGACGCTCGCCACGCTCCGGACGGTCGCCGCGAGGAGGACGCTCGGCGCGCTCCTCACGGGCAGGAGCCGCGGGCTCCGGCGCGGGCTCACGGCCGCTCAGCGCGAAGGCCGCCTGGGAACGGTCCGCGTCACCCGCGGCCCGCCAGACCCGGCCCACCAGCGCCATCACGTCCACCCAGGCGCCGTGCTTCTCCTTGGCGGGATCCACGGCCGGAGCCGCGGGAGCCGCCTCGGCGGGCGCGCTCCCTTCGGCCGGCGTGGCACCCTCGGCCGCGCCTTCCGCGGCCGGAGCCTCGGCGGGAGCAGCTTCCGTGGAAGCAGTGGCTTCCGGCGCCGCGCCTTCGGCACCCGCTTCCGGCAGGGCCGGCTTCGGCTGACGCTGCACGCGCAGGAGCGTGGTGATGAGGCGACCGCGCGTGTTGAGGTCCAGGTCGTCCAGCGACTTGAGGTTCATGGGCCGCAGCGAGCGGACAATGGCCTCCAGCGGACCCTTCTCCGCGGCGAAGTCGTTCTTGGAGAGCGCTTTCTCCAGGACGCTCAGCTCGGCGATGACGCGCTGGCCGGGCCCCACCGGGCCGGCGTCGCGATCACGGCCACGGCCTTCACCCCGGCCACGGCCTTCACCCCGGCCGCCGCCAGGACCACCAGGACCGCCACGACCGCCGAAGCCTCCCGGTCCGTCACGACGGGGCCCCTGGCCCGGCGCGCCCCCGTTCGGACCGCGTCCACCCGGACGCGATCCACCGCTTCCATTCTCCTGAGCCACGTGAATCTCCCGCTAGAACGCGTAGCGAATGTTGGGCGCCACCGCGAACCCGAAGGCGCCCTTGGAGGCGAGGTAGTTCCCCACGACCTCCAGCCCCACCGAGAAGTGGCGCAGCCGCGTGTAGTACTCCACTCCGGGCCCGGCAAACACAAGAATGTCGGAATCCGGGAGGAGCTTCTTGGGAGAGAACATCGCGTAGCCCACGCCGGCGCGGGCGTAGATCCACGTCCGCTTGACCTCCTGGCTGTCAGCGAAGCCCACCAGGCGGGCACGCAGCACGGCTCCGGGCACCAGCATGGTGAAGTCACCGGAGGCGGCGCCCTGCGAGTAGCCGACGTATTCCGCGCCCGCGCGGTTGGCGGAGCCCATGAAGAAGACGCCCAGGGAGAGGCGCTCGCCCAGGTCCACGCCCAGCTCCACCTGGGCCATCTGGCCAGAGGAGAAGGGCCGCGGGCCGGAGTCCGCGGGCGGGTTGGTGATCCACGACGGACCGCCGTACACGCCGAAGTACACACCGCGCTCGACCTCGTTGAAGGTCACCGCGGGCCGGTCCTGCATCGCGGAACCAGCGCTGGGAGTGTCCTGGGCGCCCGCCAACGCGGGAACAAGAAGGGCGGCGCTCAGGGCAAGAGGAGCAAGGACTTTCTGCATGGAAGGCGGCCTGGTGGGGGGCAGGCCTCCCGCGGGCTGTCTCTTATACCCATCT
>NZ_RAWK01000143.1 GCF_003612165.1 Corallococcus aberystwythensis
CACCATCCCCGCCCCCTCCTCGCCAATGCTTCGCCCATCCAACCAGATGGGTCTGACATGGACGCGAGGGGCATGCCTGCTGGGACAGCGCGCTCCCGGACCCGAAGAGGCGCGAACTGGTCCGACAGTCGGACCAGTTGGGCGACGTCGCCTCCGGCAGGCGCCTCTGTCCGTGACCCCGGCTTGCCGTCCGCCCATCCCACTGTCGCGGCCCACCACTGCACTCCCAAGACTCGTGTCCTCGCGGACACCGACGGGTCGAGGGACAAGCTCACGAACCCCTGGCGGCCTTCTTCCCTACGAAGGCGTCGCCCGCATGGCGAGCATCGGGCGGTACACCGCCCGGTAGGACCAGGCCAGGAAGAGCTCCGCGGCCAGGAGCATCACCGCCATGCCCAGGCCCGACGGCGCCAGGAAGGCGTGCGTCAGGAAGATGTTCACGATGACCGGCGCGATGATTGCCAGCGCCAGCGGGACGAACCGGTTGGCCAGCAGCAGCAGCCCCGCCACCGTCTCCGTGCCCTTCACCAGCCAGAACAAGAAGCCCGTGGCCTTCATCGCGACGCCGAAGGCCACCGCCGGGTCCGCCGGGTTCAGGTCCTTGGGCGCCGGAATGAACTCCAGGAACCCGTTCAGGCCGAAGACGAAGAACACCAGCCCCATGAACACGCGGGCCGCCGTCGGCAGATGGCGGGCGAAGGACTTCTTCTTCGGGGCGGCCTCCACCCCAGGGGTGGAGGAGGAAAGGGTGGCGTCCATGGCGTGCTCCGTTCAGGTGAAAAGCGCGGGCCTTCTACTCCCACGTCGAATCAAGGCCCCACCAATCGACACGCTTCGCATCTTTATCGGTGCGGCAATCCGCCTACATGGCCGTACGCCCGGGCGCGCAGCCGCACTACCTGGTACGCGGCGCCGCAGAGGAACAGGCCCAGCAGCGTCGCCAAGCCCGCCTGCACCACCGGGGACTGGGGGCTGTCCGCCAGGGGCCTGTCCGCGGGCAGCCGGGTCAGTGTCTCGTTGATGCCCGGCACCAGCAGCACCATGAAGCTGGCGGAGTACGTGAGGGTCCGCACGTACTCCGTGGCGCGGCCGAACACGCCCAGGCCGGGGGCCGCGGCGCCCACCGCCATGAGCAGCAGCGCCACCAGCCCCAGCGCGTGGCCCGGGTTGAAACCGCCCGTGCTCGACAGGCCGAACGACGTCACCACCGATGTCACCATGCTGGCGACGTACGCCTTGCCGACACGGGTGCCCGGGTCGATGCGCCCGTCGCGCACGAAGGCCCAGACGCCGAAGACGATGGGAGGCACGCTCACGAGCGTGTGGATGATGCCCAGGGTGGACAGGGGGTTCGCCATGGAAGGTCTCCGGTGGAGAGAGGGTTTGGAATTCAGGCCAGCAGGTATTCGCGGATCATCACGCGGGCGCGGTGCAGGCGGCTCTTCACCGCCGCCGGTTCCAGCGACAGACGCTCGGCCATCTCCCGGATGGTGAGCGCTTCGAAGTCGCGCAGCACGACGACCTCCAGGTATTGCGGCGGCAGCGATTCCAGCGCGGACGCCATGTCCAGCCGCAGCGAGTCCGGCGTGTGCGCGGACATCCATTGGTCCACGAGCGCTTCCTCGTAGGGGTCCTGCTTCAGCGCCGTGCGGGCCAGGCGGCGGCACTCGCGCTGGACCACCTTGAACATCCACCCGGAGAACGACGCCAGCTTGCGCACGGTGGCCAGGTGGCGGGACATGACCAGCAGGGCCTCCTGGACCGCGTCGTCCACGTCGCTGATGAGGCAGCGCTTCTGCGCGTAGCGCCGCAGGTTCGGCTGGTGCACCTGGAGCAGGTGCACCATCGCGTCGCGGTCACCGGCGTGGGCCGCGAGCAGCAACGCGTCGGGAGTGGTGGTCGAACCCATCGGGCCTGCCTCGTGCGACGGGGAAAATCCCCATTCGCAGGATAGGAGGCAGCCACGGGCCGAATGGATTCGCGGCCCTGCTGATTTTTCTCCAGCCCTCTCCAACCTCCGGAAACAACAGGAGGTTTCAGCGCCAGAGGTTGGTGCGCGCCAGCTCCAGGACCTCGTTGGTGCGGCCATTGAGCAGGGCCTTGATGCCGAACAGGGTGAAGCCGGCGGCCATGGCCACGGTGATGCGCGGTGGCATCACCAGCTCCGCCTTGCTGACCACGGCGTCCACCAGCACGGGCCCCGGCGTCGCGAGCGCCTGCTGGACGGCTTCGTCCACCTGACTCGGGTCCTCCACGCGCAGGCCCTTCATGCCCAGCGCCTCCGCCAGCGCGGCGAAGTTCGTGGGGTGCATCGCGGTGCCCACGTCGAGCATGCCGCCCACCTGCTGCTCCATGGCCACGAAGCCCAGGGAGCTGTTGTTGAACACCACGATCTTGATGGGCAGCTCCAGCTGCACCAGGGTGAGCACGTCCCCCATCAGCATGGTGAAGCCGCCGTCGCCGGAGAAGGAAATGACCTGCCGGTCCGGGAAGGCCTTCTGCGCGCCAATCGCCTGCGCGAGCGCGCTTGCCATGGAACCGTGGTTGAAGGAGCCCACCAGCCGCCGGCCGCCCTTCATGGTCGCGTAGCGCGCGGCCCACACCGTGGGCAGGCCCACGTCGCAGGTGAAGATGGCGTCGTCGGACGCCTGGAGGTCGAACGCGCGCGCCACCTGTGGCGGATGGATGGGCTTCCTCCCCACCGTGCCCTGCCCCAGCGCGTCCAGCTCCTCGCGCGTCTTGCGGTAGTGCTCCAGCGCTCGCTCCAGGTGCTTCGTGTCGCGATTCGCTTCAAGGCGGGGCAGCAGCGCCTGGAGCGTCGGGGCCACGCTGCCCACCACGCCCACGTCCACCCGCGTGCGCTTGCCGATGTTCTCCGGCCGCACGTCCACCTGGATGACGCGCGTGTCCTCGCGGTCCGGGTAGAACTGCCGGTAGGGGAAGTCCGTGCCCAGCATCAGCAGCACGTCGCAATCGATCATCGCCCAGTACCCGGACGCGTAGCCGATGAGCCCCGTGAGCCCCACGAAGTGGGGGTTGTCCTTCTCCACGTGCTCCTTGCCCCGAAGCGCGGAGACGACGGGCGCCTGGAGCCGTCTCGCCAGCTCCACCACCTGCGGCCCCGCGTCCTCGCAGCCCGCGCCGCACAGGAGCGTCACGCGGCCCCCGGCGTTGAGCAGCGCGGCCATCTGCTCCAGCGATGCGGCGGGGGGCATCACCACGGGCGCGGAGAGCCGCAGGGACTCCGGCGTGGGCGGCCGGGCCTCCTCCTCCTTCTGCTGCGCGATGTCGCCGGGAATCACCACCACGGATACGCCGCGCTTGCCCAGCGCGCTGCGGACGGCGATCTCCGCGGTGCGCTGCATCTGGTTGGGGGCGGAGATGAGCTCGCAGTAGTGGCTGCACTCGCGGAAGAGGTTCTCCGGGTGGGTCTCCTGGAAGTAGCCGGTGCCCAGCTCCACGGAGGGAATCTGCGCCGCGATGGCCAGCACCGGCACCCGGCTGCGGTGGCAGTCATAGAGGCCGTTGATGAGGTGGGTGTTGCCGGGGCCGCAGCTGCCCGCGCACACGGCGAGCTTCCCGGTGAGGTGCGCCTCTGCTCCAGCCGCGAAGGCGGCGGCCTCCTCGCTGCGCATGGAGACCCATTCGATGTCGCCGCGCTTGCGCAGCGCCTCGGTGATGGCGTTGAGGCTGTCCCCCACCACCCCGTAGATGCGCTTCACTCCCGCGAGCGCGAGGATTTCCACGAACTGGTCCGCCGCCGTCCTCTTCATGGTCCACCCCAGGCCCCGGGCGCATTCACCCGGGGCGAAGATGTGCACCGTCGCCTGGCCCTGCGACCGGCCGTGCGGCCGGGCCCCGCGCAAGGCTGGTTGCCCGGTGTGGAAGGGGCGTCCGCAGCTCCGCCGTTCGCCGCGCACCATTCGCCGCGCCGTCCGTGTCACTCGCGGCATGGCCCCCGGGAGGGCTCAGGGAAAGCCGCTCAGGACGATCTTGCCCAGCGTGCGGCCCGTCTCCACCGCCGCGTGCGCGCGCCGCAGGTTGGCGGCGGTGAGCGGCCCGAAGTCCTGGGTCATCGTGGTGCGCAGCGTCCCCGCCTCCACCAGGTCCGACACGGTGTCCAGCAGCCGCTGCTGGGAGAGCGGATCCGCGTCGTAGAGAGCGCGCGTGAACATCAGCTCCCAGTGGAGCGCCAGGCTCTTGCGCTTCATCGCGTTCACGTCGAGCGGCGTCTGCGGGTCGTCAATGATGCCCAGCTGGCCGAAGGGCGCCATCAGCTCCACCAGCTGCGCGAAGTGCTGCTCCGTCGCGGTGAGGGCCATCACGTAGCGCACGCCACCCGGCACCAGCGCCTGCACCTGCGCCGCCAGCGGCTGGCGGTGGTCCACCACGTGGTGCGCGCCCAGCTCCCTGCACCACTCCACCGTCTCCGGCCGCGACGCGGTGGCGATGACGGTGAGGTCCGTCAGCTTGCTGGCAAGCTGGATGGCCATGGAACCCACGCCCCCCGCGCCGCCCACCACGAGCAGCGCGTCCTTCGGGGTGCCCGTCTTGCGCTGGGGCACGCCCAGGCGCTCGAACAGCAGCTCCCACGCGGTGATGGAGGTGAGCGGCATCGCCGCGGCCTGGGCGAACGTCAGCCCCTTCGGCTTGCGGCCGACGATGCGCGCGTCCACGACGTGCAGCTCCGAGTCCGTGCCGGGCTTCGCGATGGAGCCCGCGTAGAAGACCTCGTCGCCGGGGCGGAAGCGCTTCACGTCCCGGCCCACCGCCTCCACCACGCCCGCCGCGTCCCAGCCGAGCACTCGCGGCGAGGCTTCCACCTTGTCCTTGGGCGCACGCACCTTCACGTCCACGGGGTTCACCGACACGGCGCGCACGCGCACCAGCAGGTCACCGGGGCCGGGCGTGGGGTCCGGCAGCTCCACGTCGACGAAGGCTTCGGGATGGTCACTGGGGAGGTACTTCGTGAGGGCAACGGCTCGCATGGGGGGCTCCTTTGCGTGCAACATCGTCCCGAAGGTTGAAGCGGACAAGTACGCAGGATTTCCGCCCATACGCACGAAAAGGGAACCATGGCCCGGCACAAGACCTATGACTGCTCCGCGGGGTGTCCCGTGTCCGCGACGCTGGATGTGATTGGGGGCAAGTGGAAGGGGCTCATCCTCTACCACCTGCTGGAAGGCACGCTGCGCTTCGGAGAGCTGCGCAAGCGCATCCCGGACGTCACCCAGCGGATGCTGACGCAGCACCTGCGCGAACTGGAGGAGAGCGGGCTCGTGCACCGGCAGGTGTACGCGGAGGTTCCTCCGCGCGTTGAATACAGCCTCACACCGCAGGGCCAGACGCTGCGCGGCGTGATTGCCGCGCTCAAGTCCTGGGGGGAGACGTACCTGGGCCGGAAGACTCCGCAGCAGGCGGCCCCCAAGCGCCGGCTCGCGGCGGTCGCCGGGCGCTGAGAGAGGAAGCGCCCTACCCCGCCGCGCGCACCAGGCGCAGCACCAGCACGAAGTGCAGCCCCGCGCCCACCAGCGTCATGGCGTGGAACACCTCGTGGTAGCCGAAGACGCCGGGCCGGGGGTTGGGCCGCTTGAAGGCATACGCGAGCGCGCCCAGCGTGTACGCCAACCCGCCAGCGATGATGAGCACGATGGCGGAGGTGCCCAGGGCGCGGAAGACGTCGCCGAAGTACGGCATCATCGTCCAGCCCACGCCAATGGCCAGCGCCGCCGTCACCCACTTGGGCGCGCCCACCCAGAACATCGACTGCAGGATGCCCAGCAGCGCGCCCGCGTAGAGCCAGGCCATCAGCGGGTTGCCCACCTCTGGCGGCAGCCCCAGCAGGATGACCGGCGTGTACGTCCCCGCGATGAGCAGGAAGATGGCCGCGTGGTCCGCCCGGCGCATCCACGCGCGGGCACTCGGCGACCAGTTCACCCGGTGGTACGTCGCGCTGATGGTGAACAACCCCACCAGGCTCAGCGAATACAGCGCGGACGCCAGCACCGTGCGAGGCGTGGGCGCCATCGCCACCAGCACCACGCCCGCCCCCACCGCGAACGCCGCCGCCCACTGGTGCAACACCCCGCGCAGCTTCGGCTTCTCCATTCCCGGCACCGCCGCGCTCACGCGCGCCCCTCGGCGGACTCGGCATCCTTCGAAACGAAGCATTTCATGACGGTGCCGGCTCCACGCTTTACCTACTTGATGGTAGGTTTCGGTCCGGTAAGTTACTGACGGGTAGGTTAGAGGTCAACTTGAAGAAGAGACAGCGGCTGACGGGCGCGGAACGCCGGGTCCAGTTGATGGAGATTGGCCGGTCGGTGTTCGCCGCGAAGGGCTACGAGGCGACTTCGATTGAAGAGGTCGCCCAGCAGGCGGGCGTGTCCAAGCCCATCGTCTACGAGCACTTCGGCGCGAAGGAGGGGCTGTACGCGGCCATCGTGGACCGGGAGCTGGAGGACCTGGTGGCGCGCGTGTCGTCGAGCATCGCGCAGGGCACGCCCCGGCAGCGCTTCGAGGACGCGGTGCTGGCGTTCATGGCCTACGTGAAGGAAGAGCCCGCGGGCTTCGCGGTGCTGACGCGGGACTCGCCCACGGCGGCGGCGCGGCGCGGGCTGACGCGCGTCATCGACGACCTGGCCCACCGCGTGGGCGACGTCTTCCGCAGCGAGTTCGAGCGCGCCGGCTACCCGTCCAAGGTGGCGCCCATCTACGCCAACGCGCTGGTGGGCATGGTGACGCAGGTGGGCCACTGGTGGGCCGCGGAGGGCAAGTCCTTCTCCACGGAGAACGTGGCCCGCCACGTCGCGGCGCTCGGGTGGATGGGCCTCAGACACCTGCCCAAGGACCCCGCCGCGCCCGGCGCGAAGCGCGAACCGAAGCGCCGGGGCTGACGCTACGCCTTCGGAGGCCGGGCCTTGAGCGCCGCCTGGATGCCCTCCAGCGCGGTGGGGTCCTCGATGGTGGTGAGGTCCCCCGGCTCGCGGTCCTCCGCCACCGCCTGGATGCCGCGGCGGAGCAGCTTCCCGGAGCGCGTCTTGGGCAGGTTCGCCACCACGTACACCGCCGCGGGGCGCGCCACGGCCCCCAGCGTCCGGCCCACCGTGTCCATCACCTCGCGCGCGAGCGCGTCACGGTCCTCCTCGCGGTGCAGCCGCGCGGGGTCCCTGGGCACGGCGAAGGCCATCACCACCTGGCCCTTGAGCTCGTCCTTCACGCCCACCACCGCCACCTCCGCGATGGCCGGGTGGCCGCTGATGGCCTCTTCAATCTCCCGAGTCCCCAGCCGGTGGCCCGCCACGTTGATGACGTCATCCGTGCGGCCCAGGATGAAGTAGTCCCCGTCCTCGTCGCGCGTGGCCCAGTCGAAGGTGTTGTAGAGGGGCGTGTCGAAGCTGGAGAAGTACGTGGAGACGAACCTCGCGTCGTCGCCCCACACCGTGGACAGACACCCCGGCGGCAGCGGCGGCTCAATCACCAGCACGCCCTTCTGGTTCGGCGCCGTCACCGCCTCCCCGCTCAGCCCGTCCACCAGCTTCACGCGGTAGCCGTAGATGGCCGCGCCCGGTGAGCCCAGCTTTCGCTTGCGTGGCTCCACTCCGGGGACGGGCCCCAGGATGGGCCAGCCCGTCTCCGTCTGCCAGTAGTTGTCCAGCACCTGCGTGGACGGCAGCGCGTCCGAAATCCACGCGTGCGTGGGCGCATCCAGCGGCTCGCCCGCGAGGAAGAGGTAGCGCAGGCGGGACGTGTCGTGGCGCTTCAGGAACGCCGCGTCCTGCTTCTTCAGGATGCGGATGGCGGTGGGGGACGTGAACATCACGCTCACCCCGTACTGCTCGATGAGCCGCCACCAGACCGCGGCGTCCGGCCGGATGGGCAGGCCCTCGTAGAGCACCGTCGTCATGCCATTCAGCAGCGGGCCATAGACGATGTACGAATGGCCTACCACCCAGCCGATGCCGGAGGCGGTGAACATCGCCTCGCCGGGCTGCCCCGTGTAGATGTGACGCATGGACGCGGCCAGCGCCACCGCATAGCCGCCCGTGTCGCGCTGCACGCCCTTGGGCTTCCCGGTGGTGCCGGACGTGTAGAGGATGTAGCTGGGCTCGGAGGACTCCAGCCACTCCACCGGCACCCGGGCACCTTCGTGCTGAGCGCCCAGCGTGGCGAAGTCCACGTCACGTCCCGCGGTGACAGGGCTGCCGGAGACGAGCCCCCGGTCCAGCACCAGCACGTGCGCGGGCGGGTGCTTCGCGAGCGTCAGGGCCTCATCCACCAGCGGCTTGTAGGGGATGACGCGGCCCGCGCGCATGCCCGCGTCCGCCGTCACCAGCAGCACGGGCTTCGCATCGTCGATGCGCATCGCCAGGCTGTGCGCCGCGAAGCCGCCGAACACCACCGAGTGGATGGCCCCCAGCCGCGTGCACGCGAGCAGCACGAAGAGCGACTCCGGCACCATGGGCATGTAGACGATGACACGGTCGCCCTTCCTCACGCCCAGCGCGCGCAGCATGGCCGCCACCCGGTTCACCTCCGCGTGCAGCCGCGCATAGGTGTACTGGCGGCGCTGGTCCGTTTCGGTGGACTCGAAGACGAGCGCCAGCTGATCCGCGCGGGTGGCCAGGTGGCGGTCCACGGCGTTGTGGCACAGGTTGGTGCGCCCCCCGACGAACCAGCGCGCGAAGGGCGGCCGGGAGGCATCCAGCACCTGGTCGAAGGGCCGCTCCCAGTCGATGAGCCGGGCCTGCTCCGCCCAGAACGCGTCCGGCGCTTCGATGGAGCGGCGGTAGAAGTCCAGATAGCTGTCCATGCGGACGCTCCTTCCAGGGGGATGTCCCCTGACGATAGGGGCGGGCCCGCGCGGGTGGGAAGGACGCCTCCCGTGAAACAGCGTGGGAATAAACGCGGGGCCGGGCGTAACCGCTTCAGCCATTTCCACTGAAGGGGAGTTCACACCATGAAGCGTTTCACGCAGGCCCTGGGGACGTCCGTCGCGCTGGTGCTGCTCGCGGTCCCCGTGGCGTACGCGGGAGCGAAGCAGTCGTACAGCGTGGTCGTCAACACCGCCATCCGCTATGCCGAAGGGGGCATGGGCACGGCGCGCAACAGCGCGGACGTCCTCCAGCGCATCTACTGCCGCACGTCCGCGGACTCCACGGGCAATGAGTCGGTGCGGTGCTACGCCACGAGCGCGGCGAACGTCTCCGCGAGCTGCTACTCGACCCAACCCGCGCACGTGCGCAGCGCGCAGGCCATCGCGGACGCGTCCTTCATCTACTTCACCTGGGATGTGAACGGCATCTGTCAGAGCGTCGACGTGCTCAAGGGTTCGCACCTGGAGCCGAAGGCGCCGTAGTCCCGCTGCGTGCGTCACGCCCTCGGAGCCTTCGATGAAGACCTTCCTCCAGACACTCCTGTCACAGGTCCCGGGCATCGCGCTCGGCATCACCGGGGGCGTGGCGCTGACCTTCGCCACGCTGGAGTCCCGCGTGGAGCACATGCTGGACGCGAAGCTGGAGGCGCAGTCCCGCCAGCTCCAGGGCCTCATCCCGTCACACGCCGCGCCCACGTCCGTCGTGATGCAAGCGCAGGACTCCCGCGAGGAGCTGCGGCTCATCCGCGAACAGCTTGCCGTACTCGCGGCGAAGGCGACCACCACGGCGCCCCCCACGGAGCCCGTGCCGGAGGCGCGTCCTGCCCCCACGCCCGAGCAGGTGGAGGCGGCCTCCCAGGGACAGCAGGTCCTGGCGGACGCCATCACGCGAGGCCGCTGGACGGACGATGATCAACGGCGCTTCCATCAGGCCCTCCGCGCCGGCCCGCGCGAAGAGGTCGACGCGATGGAGCAGCGCCTGTCCCTGGCCATCAACAGCGGTCAGCTCCAGCCGGCGCTGGGCGACGGGCGCTAACGCGCGGCGCAGGTGCGCCCCAGCAGCACGCAGTTCCGGCCACGTGCGAGGATCCGGCCCGGCAGGACCTGGACCGCACGCTGGGGTCTGGCGCGAAGCCGGGGACGGGAGGCTCGGCTACACTTGCAGCATGCACGCCGACACGTCCGCTTCCGCGGTCCTTCCTCCCCGGCTTCCCTCGGGGCTGCCGTGGGTGGGCCAGGGGCTGGAGTACCGGAAGGATCCGCTGGGCTTCTTCCTGCGCTACGCGGACCGGGGCGCCGTGGTGCGGACCCGCTTCGTGGGGACGCCCATCTACCTGCTCAACTCGTCGGAGGCCATCGAGCACGTGCTGGTGAAGAACTTCCGCAACTACCCGAAGGACGCCTTCCAGAAGCGCGCCCTGGAGGCGGTGGTGGGCCAGGGCCTGTTCACCAGCCACGGCGACGTCTGGATGCGGCGGCGGCGGATGATGCAGCCGGCCTTCCACAAGAACCTGCTGGCCGCGCACGGCGGCGTGGCGGTGAAGGCCGCGAACCAATGGCTGGCATCGCGCCGGGAAGGAGAGGCCTTCGACGCGTACCCGGAGATGATGGCGCTGACGCTGGACGTGGTGGCGGGAACGCTCTTCGGCGCGAACCTCTCCGCGCAGGCGCGGGAGCTGGGACGGGCCATGGAGGCGGTGATGCTGCACGCCCAGTTCCTCTTCGACACGCCCATCCCGCTGCCCGCCTGGGTGCCCACGCCGGGACAGCGGCGGTTCAAGGCCGCCCTGCGCTCCCTGCACGCCGTCGTGGACGAAGTAGTGGAGCGCCGCCGGAGGCAGGGAGGCCCCGGAGACGACCTGCTGGGCCTGCTGTTGGAGGCGCAGGCGGAGGACGGCGAGCCCCTGACGGACGCGCAGCTGCGCGACGAATGTCTGACATTGATGATCGCCGGGCATGAGACGACCGCCGCCGCGCTGGCGCTCAGCCTGTGGTTGCTGGCGCGCCACCCGGAGGCGGAAGCCACGCTGCGGCGGGAGCTGGCCACGGTGCTGGGAGGCCGCGAGCCCACGGTGGCGGACCTGCCATCGCTGCCGTACTGCGAGCAGGTGGTGAAGGAGTCCCTGCGTCTGTATCCGCCCGCGTGGGGCATGAGCCGGGTGGCGGAGACGGACGACCGGATGGACGGCGTCCACGTCCCCGCCGGGACGGTGGTCGCGTGGTCCCAGTGGGCGCTGCACCGGGACGCGCGCCACTTCCCGGAACCGGAGGCCTTCCGTCCCGAGCGCTGGGCGGACGGCCTGGAGCGGCGCATCCCGCGCTTCGCGTACTGTCCGTTCGGAGGAGGGCCCCGGCTCTGCATCGGCGCGGGCTCCGCGCTGATGGTGATCCGCCTGGTGCTGGCCACGGTGCTCCAGCGCTTCCACTTCGAAGCCGCCCCGGGACCCGCACCGGAGGTCCTTCCCGCCATCACCCTGCGCCCGAAGAGCGGCATCCCGCTCACGCCGCGTGCGGTGTAGCGCCCGTTTGAGCTGCATGGATTTGAAGTCTTCTCACCGCTCAACACTTCACGCGGCTGGGCCCCGGGGGCAGACGAATTTCCGGGCCCGGACGCTTCCGGTTCTCACGGGCCGGATCCACCGTTGGGGGTGAGGAGTCACACACCCCATGGATGCGGACGGCACATCGGAGTTGGGAGCCGCGAAGGTTCCCCTCGTGTCCAACCAGAAGCAGCAGCGCACGCGGCGCACGCCCCGGAAGCTGAAGCCCTCACGGCTGCAGGCCGTGGACTTCCGCTCCGTGGAGGAGCGCATGGACGCCGGCCGAGCCCTGCGCAAGCGCTGTCCCCGGAGCAGCCACGCGGCGTGGAAGCCCTTCCGGGGACGCGACCCGCTGGCACAGCTCAAGGAGTCCGACGCCACGCGGCTGCCGTGGCTGGTGCCCGTGCGCCATGAGCGCATGTCGGAGTCTCCGTTCGCCTTCCTGCGCGGCACGCCCTTCGTCATGGCGCGCGACCTGGCCCACACGCCACACAGCGGCCTGCGCAGCCAGATTTGCGGCGACGCGCACCTGGCCAACTTCGGCCTGTTCGGCACGCCCGAGCGCAACCTCGTCTTCGACCTCAACGACTTCGACGAGACGCTGCCCGGCCCCTTCGAATGGGACGTGAAGCGCCTGGCCGCGAGCTTCGTCATGGCGGCGAAGCAGAACGGCCTGGGTGCCCGCTGCGGCAAGAAGGCCGCGCGCAAGGCCGTGGAGTCCTACCGGCTCACCCTGCGCGAGCTGACCACGAAGAGCCTGCTGGAGGTCTGGTCGCTCCACGTGGACGCGCGGGAGCTGAAGCGCTCCGACTCCGAGGACACGGCGAAGCTCGCCGCGGAGGCGGTGGAGAAGGCGAAGCGCCACACCAGCGCGCACGCGGTGGAGAAGCTCACCGTGGAGCGCAACGGCCAGCGGCACCTGGCCTACCAGCCGCCCCTGCTCTTCCCGCTCACGGCGGTGAAGATGGACGTGTCGCCCACGGAGCTGGAGCGGCGCATCAAGCGGCTCACGGTGGGGTACCTCGCGTCACTGGACGGCGCGGTGAGGGATTTGTGTCTGCGCTACCAGCGCAAGGAGTGGGGCTTCAAGGTCGTGGGCGTGGGCAGCGTGGGATTGCAGGCCTACGTCGTGCTGTGTGAGGGCAACGGCGGGGAGGACCCGCTGGTGTTGCAGCTCAAGGAGGCGAAGGCGTCCGTGCTGGAGCCCTACCTGGGCCCCAGCGAGTTCCACAGCGCGGGCGAGCGCGTGGTGGTGGGCCAGCGGCGCATGCAGGCCTTCTCCGACCTGTTCCTCGGCTGGACGGAGGTGGAGGGCATGGGCGCCTTCTACGTGCGCCAGCTGCGCGACATGAAGGGTTCGCTGGACGCGGAGAAGATGGACGCGCCCGTGTTCCAGGACTACGCGGACGCCTGTGGTGCGACGCTGGCCCGCGCCCACGCACGCACGGGGGATGCCGCGCTCATCGCCGGCTACCTGGGCAGCAACGGCCACTTCGATGAAGCCATCGCGGAGTTCGCCTGCGCCTATGCGGATCAGGTGGAGTCGGACTACGGGAACTTCATCGACGCGCAGGCGAAGGCGCTGGAAGCCCTGACGCACTGAGCGGTTCCGTTGAAGTTGTGGTTCCCCAAGGCCAGGATGCCGCGCCTCCTGATTTCCCGGGAGGCGTCCGCAGGGGATTCCATGAGGCTGGCCGGAGCCGTCACGCTGCTGCTGCTCGCGACGGGGTGTGCGACCTCCCGCGTGGTCCATCTCGATACCGGGAACGGTCAGCGGGTGGTCCACGAATCGGTGGAGGTGGCTCCGGTCCAGGTGGGCGAGGACGCGTTCACGTCCGCCCTTACGCAGCTCATCCTGGACATGCGCCTGGACGTTGCGTTCCGGGAGGCGGATGCGCGAGGACGGGTGCGCTCCAGGACGCTGCTCGCCTCCTCGGAGGGACTGGCGGACTCTGGCTCAGGGAGCTCACCTGAGTCGTTGTACGCGCGCCTCTGTCCTGCCTCGGATGACTGCTTGTCCCTGGTGGGCGGGACGGGGCTGACGTTCTCGCGCAAGGACCGCACGCTCATGGCCTTGTCCTTCGCGCTCGACAGCGTGTGGGAAGGCGTCGAGGCCGAGGTTGGCAAGCTGCTGAACCCGGCGGCGCTCAAGGCCATGGTGACGTCGGCCGCGCTGAGCGTGCTTCTCACCATGACGCTGCCCGAGCCTGTCACCAAGGCCATCGCGGTGGCGCTGACGGCCGCCCTGGTGGCCTACTTGGGCATCGTGCCGGTCTGGGAGATGGGCCGAGGTTTCGTCCGGCTTTGGGATGACGCGGGGACGGCGACGAGCGTCATGGAATTGCAGGACATCGGTCATCGCTTCGGCAAGGTGCTCGGAACGAATGGTACGCGCGTCCTGGTGCTGCTCGTCACGGCGGCGCTTGGCGGAAGGAGCGCGATGGCGGCCCAGGGGCCCAAGCTCCCGGGCTTTCCCCAGGCCGCGCTCCGAGCAGAGGCGGAGGCAGGCTTTCAGCTCGGGTCGGCAATGAGCGGCGGCGTGACTTCCATCGCGCTGCCTGCGGCTGGAGTGCTCAACGCCGCGCTGGCTCCCGGCGCAGCGGCTGCACTCGCGATGTACTCGAACAACCAGATTCCAGGTGACGCCGAGGGGCCGGTTCAT
Organism: Corallococcus aberystwythensis; assembly: GCF_003612165.1. GTDB lineage: Bacteria > Myxococcota > Myxococcia > Myxococcales > Myxococcaceae > Corallococcus > Corallococcus aberystwythensis. The sequence continues at coordinate 14,078 of NZ_RAWK01000143.1, forward strand.
CACATCTGCACGAACAAGAACCTGGTTTCGGCTGTGTCCGGAGGGCCTTGGACGCCACTATGCGAGAAGATTTTCAAGAAGGCCGGCATGACGCTTGAGGGCGCTGCCAACAAGGTCCGCCTCAATGGCCATGAAGGACCTCACCCCGAGCTGTATCACAAGAAGGTGGTGAGCCGGCTACAGGACGCTGTCAGTCGCTGCAGGACAACTGAGACCTGTCGGGCAAAACTGATGGAGGAGCTTGCAACGATTGCCAATGAACTCCTGATGCAAGGCTCTGAGTTGCGAAGCTTCATTGTCAAGGTGGAGGGGTGAGATGGAGGCTCGATTCTATTGGGTTGAAATGGCGGATGTACCCCAGTGGCTCATTTCAACTCCGGAACCGGCATCTGGTGGCACGTTCGAGGAGCCTTGGATGTTCGCGGACGGTCGCGTCCTTCCAGACCCTGGACCCATCAGGGCCGAGATCTCCCATCCGGGTGAAAAACGAACGTTTGTGTTCTCCGTGATAGAGAAAGCCCCCATCGTCAGCGAAGCCGTTGCGAACGTCTTCAGGACTTTCACTCCAGATGATGTGCAACTCTTCCCAGTCTCGATAGAGGGCGAAGCCGAGCCGTACTTCGTCGTCAATGCGACCAGGGTGGTGGATTGCATTGACGAAGCGAAGTGTCGGGAAGTGCAGCACTACCCCGTGGGCGAGTTCCCTGAATTCGAAGGGGAATACCGCTGGATCTACGGCCTGCGAATCGACCCCGCGAAGACCGGGGGCGCGCAGGTCCTGCGGCCCAGGAAGTTCAAGACCGCGTTCCTTGTCTCCGAGGAGGTCAAGGCCGCCCTTGAGCAAGTGGGCAACCTGGGAGTGTCGTTCGAGCGCGTGACGGGTCCGCAGGAGCCATGGCCCCCTCCGCTCGCTCATTGAGAAAACGGCGTTGCCGGATGCACAGCCGCTCGTCCTGAAGTCTGCCATTGATTGACGGACGCGAGGGTCGGGCACAGTTATTCCCTGCCCTCCGGCTGTAATTATTCACAACCCCCGTAACCCCCACCTACCCGCGCGGGCTGGTGGAACCCGTCCCGCTGTCGCCGGAGGAGGGGCGGTGTCCACCCTCGTGCGCGAAAGCCCAATCCATGACGACCCGTACGAACTGGCTGTCCGCCGCCGTCCTGACCGTGGCCCTCTACGTCGCGCCGGCCTCCGCGCAATCCCAGCAGTGCGTGGACACCCACTCCACCGAAGCCGTGGCCATCACGGCCGTCACCACCGCGGTGAACGCGGCGCAGGCCGCGGCGGCCACCACGCGGGAGGCCCTCACGACGCTGAACCTGTTCAGCCTCCTCGCTGCCACCCAGCAGAACACCTCCGCGCTCCTGGCGCTCGCCCAGGCCGAAGCGGCGGTGGCGCTGCTGGCGCCCTCGGCCCTGACCACGGACCTCCGCGGTCCGCTCGCCACGGCCACCTCCGGCGTCAGCGCCCTGCGGGATGCCTCCACCGCGCTGCTGGCGGGGAACCCCGGAGCCGCGCAGCAGGCCTTCACCGTGGCGCTCGGGCAGGTGGAATCAGCGGTGGGCATGGCCCGCTCGCTGCCTCCGCTCTGCCGGTAACGCAAGGGGGCGCTTCAGCCCGCCATCCGCGTCCAGTCGTCCTCGTGGAGGAAGAGCCTCACGCCCAGGCGCACGCAGACGTCCGCGTGCGCCTGGGCGCTTCGAGTCGGGACCGGGCGTCAGCGCGCTCCTCCTGATGCCGGGTCCGCGATGGTCCGCGTCCGTGCGTGCACCGGCGACGCCGCGCGCATCGCGGGATGCCTGGGCACCAGCGGCCACCCGGCGCGCGTCCAACTCCGCGATGCGCGCATCCCCGAGGTCGAGCTCCGCCACGCCTGCTGTCAGTGGTCTGGCATCCCCTTCACGCAGACCCAATCCGGCAAAGGGTTCCGTTGAAGTTGTGGCTCCCCAAGACCAGGATGCCGCGCCTCCTGATTTTCCGGGAGGCGTCCGCAGGGGATTCCATGAGGCTGGCCAGGGCGGTCTCACTGCTGCTGCTCGCGACAGGGTGTGCGACCTCCCGCGTTGTCCATCTCGATACCGGGAACGGTCAGCGGGTGGTCCACGCGCCGGTGGAGGTTGCCCCCGTCCAAGTGGGCGAGGACGCGTTCACGTCCGCCCTCACGCAGCTCATCCTGGACCTGCGCCTGGACGTTGCCTTCCGGGAGACGGAAGCAGCGGATGCGCGAGGGTGGGTGCGCTCCAGGACGCTGCTCGCCTCCTCGGGCGGCCTCGCGGACTCCGGCTCGGGGAGCTCACCTGAGTCGTTGTACGCGCGCCTCTGTCCCGCCGCGGATGACTGCTTGTCCCTGGTGGGAGGGACGGGGCTGACGTTCTCGCGCAAGGACCGCACGCTCATGGCCTTGTCCTTCGCGCTCGATGGCGTGTGGCAGGGCGTCGAGGCCGAGGTTGGCAAGCTGCTGAACCCCGCGGCGCTCAAGGCCATGGTGACGTCCGCCGCGCTGAGCGTCCTTCTCACCATGACGCTGCCCGAGCCGGTCACCAAGGCCATCGCCGTGGCGCTGACGGCCGCCCTGGTGGCCTACCTGGGCATCGTGCCCGTCTGGGAGATGGGCCGAGGTTTCGTCCGGCTTTGGAACGACGCAGGGACGGCGACGAGCGTCATGGAGTTGCAGGACATCGGTCATCGCTTCGGAAAGGTGCTCGGAACGAATGGCACGCGCGTCCTGGTGCTGCTCGTCACGGCGGCGCTTGGCGGAAGGAGCGCGATGGCGGCCCAGGGGCCCAAGCTCCCGGGCTTCCCCCAGGCCGCGCTCCGAGGACAGGCCGAGGCGGGGTTTCCACTCGGGGCGGCGCTGAACGGTGGCGTGACGTCCATCGCGCTGCCTGCCGCGGGTGTGCTCAACGTCGCGCTCGCACCGGGGGCCGCCGCGGCTCTCGCGATGTACTCGAACGGCCAGATTCCAGGTGACGCCGACGGGCCGGTTCACCACATCTGCACGAACAAGAACCTGGTTTCGGCTGCTACAGGCGGTCCTTGGACGCCAGCGTGTGAGGAAATCTTCGAGAAGGCCGGCATGACGCTCGAGGACGTTGCAAACAAGGTGCGACTCAATGGCCATGAAGGGCCTCACCCTGAGTTCTATCACAGCCAGGTCGTGAATCGGCTGCAAGCGGCCGTAAGGACTTGCAGAACCACGGAGGCCTGTCGTGCGAAGCTGCTGAATGAGCTCGCCAATATCGCAAGTGAATTGCTTACACCGGGCTCGGAGTTGCGCGGCTACATCGTGAGGTAGGAGGGTGGAAGTGGAACGGAACTTCTATTGGGTGAACATTGCCGATGTACCTCAGTGGTACATCACGACGCCTGTGCCAGCGTCCGGCGGAGCGTTCGATGAGCCGTGGATGTTCGGAGAGGGAAACCCTCTTCCAGACCCTGGGCCCACCAAGGCTCGGGTCAGAAACCCAGGTCAGAAACGCGCCCTTGTGTTCGCAGGGGTGGAACGCTCGCCCATCGGCACTGAAGCGGCCGCGAACGTTTTCAGGACGCACGCTCCCAACGATGTTCAACTGTTCCCAATCACCGTTGAAGGCGAATCCGCGCGATACTTCATTATCAACGCAACAAAGACAGTCGATTGCATCGACGAAGCGAAGTGCCGAGAAGTGCAGCACCACACTGAAAACGACCCTTTTCCTGAACATGCAGGGGAGTACCGCTGGATCTACGGCCTGCGAATCGACCCCTCGAAGGTCGGGGGCGCGCATGTCTTCCGTCCCAGGAAGTTCAAGACCGCGTTCATTGTCTCCGAGGAGATCAAGGCCGCCCTCGAAGCGGTGGGGAACCTGGGCGTGTCGTTCGAGCGCGTGACGGGTCCGCGCAGCGCTCACCCTGAGTGAGAAGTCCTCCACGGGCCAGCGGGCAGCGGGAAACAATGGCACCACATCGTCGAGCAGACGCCCGGGAACGTGCAGCGCTTTGGGCCCGATGCGCTTCACAATACCGAGAATGTCATCGCAATCGACGAGCAACTCCACAAGCTGGTCAGCTCATACTACTCGTCCAGACAGGCTGTCTCCGGAGGGCAGATCGTCCGGGAGTGGCTGCGGACGCACTCCTACGAGCAGCAGCGCGCATTTGGACTGCAAACCTTGAAGGATTTCGGAGCCATCCCATGAAAGCACGTGACCTCAAGGTGCTAGGGACAGAGGAGTTGATCGCGCGTTTTCGCGAGGCTTCAGCCAGGCACGGGCGCCTGCTGAATGCGCGCGACACTCGGGCTGCGAACAAGGACTACCTTCTCGCGGCAGCCGTCAGGAAAGAGCTGCGTACCCGTGGGCCTGATGCGGAGAAACGTCTGCTGGTATTACTGAACGATCCGGAGCCAGGGACGCGGTATTGGGCCGCGACGGCCGCCTTGGGCTTCGCTCCCAGCGAGGCAGAACGTGCGCTTGCCCTGTTGGCGGAGCCGCCGCCAACGCTGCTGAGTGTGAGTGCGACGATGACCCTGCGCGCATGGAAGAACGGAACGCTTCCCCTGGAAGAGTAGAACCGCTTCAGCCCGCCATCCGCGTCCAGTCGTCCTCGTGGAGGAAGAGCCTCACGCCCAGGCGTTCGCGGACGTCCGCGTGCGCCTGGGCGCTTCGAGTCGGGACCAGGGGTCAGCACAAGCACGCCCATGCGCGCACCGGCAACGCCGCGCGCATCGCGGGATGCCTGGGCACCAACGCCCCCGGCGCGCGCCCAGCTCCGCGATGCGCGCATCCCCGAGGTGGAGTTTCACCACGCCTGCTGTCCGGGGTCTGGCATCCCCTTCACGCAGACCCCAGCCGGGGAAGGGTTCCGTTGAAGTTGTGGCGCCCCAAGGCCAGGATGCCGCGCCTCCTGATCTTCCGGGGGCGCCCTCGGGGACTCCATGAGCTGGGTTGTAGCCGTTCCTCTGCTGCTGCTCGCGACAGGGTGTGCGACCTCCCGCGTCGTCCATCTTGATACCGGCAACGGTCAGCGGGTTGTCCACGAGCCGGTGGAGGTCACCCCGGTCCACGTGGGCGAGGACGCGTTCACGTCCGCCCTCACGCAGCTCATCCTGGACCTGCGCATGGACGTTGTGTTCCGGGAGGCGGACGCGGCGGATGCACGAGGGTGGGTGCGCTCCAGGACGCTGCTCGCCTCTTCGGAGGGATTGGCGGACTCCGGATCGGGAAGCACCCCTGAGTCGTTGTACGCGCGCCTCTGTCCCGCCGCGGATGATTGCTTGTCCCTGGTGGGCGGGACGGGGCTGACGTTCTCGCGCAAGGACCGCACGCTCATGGCCTTGTCCTTCGCGCTCGACAGCGTGTGGGAAGGCGTCGAGGCCGAGGTTGGCAAGCTGCTGAACCCCGCGGCGCTCAAGGCCATGGTGACGTCCGCCGCGCTGAGCGTCCTTCTCACCATGACGCTGCCCGAGCCGGTCACCAAGGCCATCGCCGTGGCGCTGACGGCCGCCCTGGTGGCCTACCTGGGCATCGTGCCCGTCTGGGAGATGGGCCGAGGTTTCGTCCGGCTTTGGGACGACGCAGGGACGGCAACGAGCGTCATGGAGTTGCAGGACATCGGTCATCGCTTCGGAAAGGTGCTCGGAACGAATGGCACGCGCGTCCTGGTGCTGCTCGTCACGGCGGCGCTTGGCGGAAGGAGCGCGATGGCGGCCCAGGGGCCCAAGCTCCCGGGCTTCCCCCAGGCCGCGCTCCGAGGACAGGCCGAGGCGGGGTTTCCACTCGGGGCGGCGCTGAACGGTGGCGTGACGTCCATCGCGCTGCCTGCCGCAGGTGTGCTCAACGTCGCGCTCGCACCGGGGGCCGCCGCGGCTCTCGCGATGTACTCGAACGGCCAGATTCCAGGTGACGCCGACGGGCCGGTTCACCACATCTGCACGAACAAGAACCTGGTCTCCGCTGTGTCCGGAGGGCCTTGGACGCCATTGTGCGAAGAAGTCTTTGCCCGGGCCGGGCTGTCCTTGGACGATGTCGCCAACAAAGTGCGTCTAGATGGACATCAGGGGCCACATCCGCGCGAATACCATGAAGCGGTGTTGCGGAGACTGAATGACGCGCTAGGAAAATGCAGGACCCAAGACACGTGCCGAGGACGATTGGTCGAGGAGCTTGCGAAGATCGCAGACGACCTCCTGACGCCGGATTCCGCGCTTCGGCGCCTGATTTCTCCGAGAGAGGGCTAGTGAATGTCTGATGACAATTACTATGACATAGGGATTGCGGATGTTCCTCAGTGGGTCCTGGAGTTGCCTGCTCCGGCATCTGGCGGTGAGCTGGATGACCCCTGGATGTTTGGGGACGGAAGGCGCCTGCCAGACCCCGGCCCCCTCACGAGCAGACCATTCCGTGAGGGGCCACAGCGCTCCTTCTCGGTGGCGAACTCGGGGAGAACCCCTGTCGCGGATGAGCAGGTTGCGAATCTCTTTCGCAAGCTGGCACCAGATGACGTCCAGACATTCCCCATCGAGGTTGAAGGGGCAGGCAAGAACCTCTATGTCATCAACGCAACCAGGTGTTTCCAATGTGTTGATGAAGAGAACTCCAAGGAGGTGCAAATCTATCCTCCAGATGGAGTTGCGCCGGAGAGAGCCGGAACGTACCGCGCCATCCACGGTCTGCGTATCGACCCTGCCAAGACAGAAGGAGCCCGGGTCTTCCGGATACACGGCTACACCTCCGCGCTCATCGTCTCAGAGGAGATCAAGAGTGCGCTTGAGGAGGTGGGGAACCTGGGAGTGTCGTTCGAGCGCGTGACGGGGCCGCGCAGCGCGCACCCTGAGTGAGAAGCGCTCCACGGGCCAGAGGGCCTGAAGTGCTTCTCTTGGGGATGGCCGTCCCTGAACGGCCGCTGCTACCATGACCGGGATTGTCCCGGAGCGGCCCCTGCATGCCTCAACCCGCTCCCCTTCGCTCCGGGCGCCTCTACAGAATGCCGTCATGAGTAAGCCGAACCACTCCTCCTTCATCGGAACAGTTCGCGAACTCGCCAGATCTCCGGGAAGAGATCATGAGTGTCATCATCGACGCACTCGATGCGCATACGCTGATGAGCAAGCAGGCATTGGACTCCGAGAGCGTCCGGAATGGCATCAAGGACATCCTGCTCAACCACACGATGCTGTAGGAAGCCCTGCGGTCCAAAGGAGCAAGCGCCAAGTGACGGCCGTCGGCGGTGAGCCCGTCTCCTTCTGCGATTGGAGCTCCTGATGCGGCTTCCATGGATGTTGCTGTGCCTTCTGTGGGCGTGGGTCGGGTGCGGCGGTGCGGCCAAGGTCGTCCGGCTCGACACGGGACGCGGTGCGCCTGTCGTCCAGGTGCCTCGCGCGGATGGAACCGCCGGGCGCGTCACGCTGGATACGGAGGCGCTGAAGGATGCCGTGGCTCGGCTGGCGCGGGACATCCGTTTGTCGCCGCATGCCCAGGAAGCCGCCCGGCGCCTGTTCGAGGTGGAGCCCCGGAGCGGTTCGTACCTGGTGGATGTGAAGCGCCGCCGCATCACGCCGCTCGGCCCGGGTGAGCACCTGTCCGCCGAGCCGTCGCGGCCCGACGTGGAGCTGACCCGCGCCTACTTGCGCTGGTGCGCGCGGACCGGACGGGCCGGTGACTGTCTGGGGCTGCTGAAAGAGAGCGCGGTCATCACGGGGGACGCGCGATTCGCCCTGGCGCTCGCGCTCGCGAAGGGGGCGGTGTTGGACGAATTGTGGGACGCCGTGAAGGACATGGCGAATCCCGAGGCGCTGATGCAGGCCGCGCTCTGGACCGCGGCCACCTACGCGCTGCTCTGGACCGTGCCAGAGCCCGCGACGAAGGGCGTGGCAGCAGTGCTCACGGCGGCGCTCATTGTCTATGTGGGCATCGACACGTTCTGGGCACTCATCCAGGGCTTCCGGCACCTCATGGCCGAGTCGGACACAGCGCTGACGTTCGACGAACTGCGCGGGGCGGGGGAACGCTTCGGGAAGGTGATGGGCCGGCAGGCGGCACGAGCCTTTGTAATGCTGGCGACGGCGGCAATCGGAAGCACGGGCGCGACGCTTGGTGCGAGGCTTCCGGGCCTGCCAGGGGCAGCCCAGGCCGCGGTCCGGGCCGAGGCGGAAGCCGGCGTGGTCTACGCAGCCGTGGGACAGGTCGAGACGGTCGCCATCGTCGCGGACGGCTTCACGGTCGGTCTCGCGCCGGGTGCCGTGGCCATGTCATCGAGTGGAACGCGCGGCGGAGGGAGCGCTTCTTCCGGATACAAGGCGTGGCAGACACACCGGGGCATGACGAAGGCACGAGGGAGCGCGGGCCCGAACAAGGAGTGGCACCACATCGTCGAGCAGACCGAAGGGAACGTTCGTCATTTCGGGCCCGAAGCAATTCACAACACCGAGAATGTCATCGCCTTGGATAAGTCGATCCACGACATGGTCAGCGCGTTCTATTCAAGGAAGTACCCGCTCCTCACTCGTTCACGCGTCCTGACCATTCGAGAGTGGCTGAGCACGCAGCCGTACGCAGCCCAACGCGATTTCGGCATGCTCGCCATTGAAAACATCAAGAAGGGAATCTGGCGATGACTCTAGAGGGATGGGTCAGGGAGTTTGCCGAGAATGTCGCGGCCCAGACGGATGCGATCTTCCAGGTGGGTGCAGACCCCGAGGATGAGCACGGCGACCGATACATCACGGCTTTTGAAGAACTCCGTGCCCGAGGTAATGAAGGAAGAGAGGCGCTTTGCATCCTCCTGAAACACCCCAGGATGGACGTGAGGGCCACGGCTGCTGCCTTCCTGCTCCGTTACCGCACCGCCGAGGCCAGAGCGGTGCTGGAGGAGGCTGCAAAAGGAGAAGGGCTCGTTGCCTTCGGCGCCCAGCAGACGTTGAAAGGGTGGGAAGAAGGCATCTGGGACTTGGATCCGGAATAGCGGAGGGACCTCCCGTGAACCCTTCCCCTTGACGGGCGCCGCGCTCGCCACCTCTCCCATGAAGACAAAGGACCTCAAGACGCTGACGCTGGAAGAGTTGATCGTACGTTTTCGCGAGCTTTCAGCGAAACATGGTCAGTTGTTGAACGCGCTCAATACTCGCGCCGCCAACAAGGAGTACAAGCACGCAGCCGCCGTCAGGAGAGAGTTGCAAACGCGCGGGGCTGAGGCGGAGGCGGCCTTGCTGGCTTTGCTCTCCGCCCCCGAGGAAGGGACGAGGTATTGGGCGGCGACGGCAGCCTTGCGGTTCGCCCCCAGTGAGGCAGAGGCGGCGCTCTCCTCGTTGTCTACGCCCGCGTCGAGCCTGATGGGGCTCAGTGCGGCCATGACCCTTGATGCATGGAAGAACGGAACGCTTCCCCTGGAAGAGTAGAACCGCTTCAGCCCGCCATCCGCGTCCAGTCGTCCTCGTGGAGGAAGAGCCTCACGCCCAGGCGTTCGCAGACCTCCGCGTGCGCCTGGGCGGCGGGGCCTCCCACCCAGAGGGGCAGCCCCTGGGGCAGGGCGTCCCGGATTCGCGTGAGCACGTCCTCGAACACCGTGGCGCCCCGGTTCGTCACCGCAGACAGGCCCACCACGTCTGGCTTTGCCCGCGCCACCATCTCACCCAGGTCCTGCACCGGCACGCGCTGCCCCAACAGCGACACGCGCAGCCCCGCGTGGCGCAGCCGCAGCGTCACGCCCAGGAGGCCAATCTCGTGCTCCTCCTCCGGGAAACACGCCAGCACCGCGTGCTTGCGCCCACCTCGGGGCGCACTGTGCAGCAGGCTCACCAGCCGCTCGCGCACCACCTGTGTCACCAGGTGCTCCTGCGCCACCGTGAGGGTTCCCGCGTGCCAGCGCTCGCCCACCTCGCGCTGCACCGGCACCAGCACGTCCTCGAAGGCCTTCAGCGGAGGCAGCGCCGCCATCACCTCGTCCAGGACTCGCGCGACGCGGGGTTGGTCATACGCCTCCGCCGCGGCCATCACCGCCGCGCGCCATGCCTCCGGCTGCCCCCCGGACCGCGCCTCCATCCCGTCGAAGACCGGCAGGGATGGCACGTCCAGCTCCGCGCGCAGTTGGGGCAGGAGCTTCGCCGCCTCGCTGATGGCCACGCCCTCGTCCGTCAGCGCCTTGAGCCGCTTGAGCAGGGCCACGTCGCGGTCGGTGTAGACGCGGTAGCCCGCGGGCGTGCGCTCGGGCACGAGCACCCCGTAGCGGCGCTCCCAGGCCCGGATGAGCTCCACGCGGACCCCCGACAGCTCCGCGGCGATGTGGATGCGATAGGTGCGCTCAGCCATGGTGTGCGTGCTTCATGGTCGGTTCTGCGCGTTGCGCGCCTGTTGCCAGACGGCGATGAGCTCCTCCGCGGACTCTGCGTACTGCGCGCCCAGCGTGAAGAGTGTCTTCAGATGCTCCCTCGCGCCCGGACCCCCTACCACCACCGGCACGGGCGCGCACGCCTGCATCGCCTCGGACAACACCTCGACGAAGTCCTCCGCATCCCGGCGGCGGATGAATGACAGCGCCACCACGTCCGGGCGCAGCTGCATGCACGCTCCCTGCAGCGCCTCGGCGGGCGTGTCCGCGCCCAGCAGCGTCACCCGCCATCCCCGGGCCTTGAGATGCACGCCCAGCGCCAGCAGTCCGCCCTCGTGGTGGTCCCCTTCTGGACAGGCCAGGAGCCCCCGGGGCCCGTCACCCACGCGCTCCATCCCCGACAGCAGCATGCGCAGCCGCTGCCGCACCAGCGCGGAGGCCAGGTGCTCGCGCGCCACGTCCAGGCGGGAGGCCATCTCGCGCAGGAGCGGGAGGAGGACGGTGTCGCAGGAGGTGATGGCGTCCAGGCCCACCTGGGCCTCGGACAGGACGGCGTCCGCGGCTTCCGCGTCCAGCACCATCACCGCCGCCCAGAAGCGCTCCATGCGCCGCACCGCGGGAGGGACGGCCCGCGGGGAATCCTCGCGCACCTGGGCGATGGCCTCGCTCACCGAGAGGCCCTCCTCCATCAGCTTCGCCACCCGGCGGACGGCCTCCACCTCGTCGCGTGAATAGACGCGGTAGTTGTTCTCGCTGCGCTCCGGGCGCGGGAAGCCGTAGCGGCGCTCCCACGCGCGCAGCGTGGCCTCGCGGATGCCGGTGAGCCGGGCGATGGTGCGGATGCGCAGGCTCATGGGCCCAGGCCTCGCGCGCGGTCCCAGCGCTCCGCCACGCCGCGCGCTCCGGCCACCCGCTGCGTGAAGCCCTCCAGGCTCGTGGCCTCGGACACCCGCCGCACCACCGCCTCCAGCCCGGTCTGGAAGCGCGCGAGCGGTCCGGCCTCATGCGGCGTGCCGACCTCCAGCAACACGTCCGGCCGCTCGTGCTCGAAGAAGGCGTAGCGGATGGCGACGGGAAGGCATTCCGCCTTCGCCGCGCGGGACAGCAGCTCCACGCCGCGCTCCAGCTTCAGCGGGTGGACGCCGAAGGGCCGGTGCTCCCCTTCCGGAAAGACACACACCGCGGCGCGCGGCTTGCGCAGCAGCTCCTTCGCGTACCGCAGCGAGGACAGGGACGACATCGCGTCCTGCTTGCGGATGCTGAACGCGCCCATCTTCGTGTGGAAGGGATAGCGGCGCAGGTTCTCCTCGTCCATGAGGCAGTAGCCGTCCCAGCCCGCCACCTGGCAGAGCTGGTGCAGCACGAAGCCGTCCCACCAGTTGGAGTGGTTCAGGTAGACGAGCCGGCCCACGCCGTCGCCAGGCAGCTCGCCGCGCACCCACAGGCCCCGGAACGTCGAGCGGACCTTCCACCCGATGTACCGGTCCACCGC